>JAAYQQ010000061.1 GCA_012519255.1 Methanobacteriota archaeon
GAAATCTAGAACGGGGAGACGCAACTCGTTGATGGAATTCACAAGCCGCATACCATCATAGAATGATGGCTTTAGACTCTTACTCTCCTCACTCGCGAGTCCTGTTTTGACCGTGAGATCGGCATTCGCCAGCGCGAAAGAGGAATGAGATAATAATCGACCAGATCCTTGAAAACGCCGACCAGTCACCAGGCCTCGTTGCCTGGAGAATATAATCATAAGAATAGTGGTGCGGGCGCCGGGATTCGAACCCAGGTTCTAACCTTGGCAAGGTTAAGTGATAACCAGCTACACCACGCCCGCCTAGGTCCACAGAATATGATTCCTCCATATAAAGCTTATCGATGCTGGGCACCCCTAGTGGAAAATAAGGTGGAGCTTAAGGGGTTTTCACGGGCTGACCGCGATAAGGATATCCTGCACTTGCAAAGTATCCACGGCCTTGCCCTCGAGGGTGAGTTTTCTTTCAACCTCGACAAATGTCTGGTCCAGCGTGATGGTGCTGCCATCAGATAGCTGAATGGTCAGCTCCCCGTTCTCGATGGCCGGGCCCGCCTCGGAAGGAACCAACTGATCTAGGATGTCCAGCACTTCCTTGCCCTTGTGTCTGAAGGTCGGACCGATCTTTGACTTAACTGGCTTGAGGTCGACTATGCGTTCCTCCAGGTTGGCTTCGGCCACGATCTTCAGGTCCTTGGCCCGGGAGGTCTCGAGCACATCTCTCTCGTATCCGTTGAGCTTGACCGCCGATGGTCCGACCAGCTCAACCAACTCGATCTCCTTGTTCAGGGGGAAACCCTTCTCCGCCTTCCATGCACGGATGGCGCTGATGACCTCCCTGACAAGATCTCCCTTTTGCTCATCCTCCTCCGAGATCAGCACCTCTTCTGGCCAGGTTGAGACATGGACACTGCGAGCGCCGTCCAGTTTCAAGAATGTCTCCTGATAGATGTCCTCAGTGACGTGAGGCATGAGCGGCGCCAATAGTTTGGTAATTCCCAGGGTGACTGTATATAAGGTGAAGCGCACCCCATCATCCCCATCCCTGGTACGGTGCTTGACCATTTCCAGGTAATGGTCAGCGTATTCATGCCAGGCGAAGTCTTCGATCTCTCGCATGGCCCTGTCAAACTGATAGGCCTCGTAGAACGCGGTGGCATTGCGGACCACACGGGAGAACTTGCTCAGGATCCATCGATCCATGGGCTGCAGCCCCTTCATTTCTGGCTTGGAATCGATGACCATGTTGGTGAATCGGCCAATGTTCCACAGCTTGGTAGCCAGACGCTTGCCGCGTATAACGTCCTTCTCTCTGAATGCATTGTCTTCTCCCAATGCACAGGTGCAGGCGTAGTAGCGCAGCGCGTCTGCCCCATATTCTTCCAGTATAGGCATTGGATCTATGACATTGCCGAGGGAAGAGTGCATGGGAGTTCCGTCGGGCGACATGATGAATCCGTGGATCATAATGTGATCCCATGCCTTTTGGTCGGTCATGAGATAGCAGCGCAACAATGTGTAGAACGCCCATGTCCTGATGATATCATGACTCTGGGGCCGCATGGACATTGGATATAGCTTTTGGAACATGTCTTCGTCGCGGTTCCAGAATGTGTTATAGAGCGGGCTGATGCTAGAATCCATCCAGGTATCGAAGACGTCTGGATGTCCGATCAGCTTACCGCCGCATATGGGGCATTTGTCTATGGGCGGCTTATTCACCAGGGGATCAACATAGCATTGCTCCTCCTTCGCCGGGACAACGTGGCCACAGTCCTCACAGTCCCATATAGGGATGGGCGTGGCGAAGTATCGCTGCCGGGAGATCACCCAGTCCCACTGGAGTGAGTTGACCCAATCCTGTAGGCGAACCTTCATGAATGGAGGATGCCACTGGACCTCGTCAGCGAGCTTGAGTATATGTTCCTTGAAGTCCATGGTCTTTAGGAACCATTGGGGGACCTGAAGGAATTCTATGGGATGATGGCATCGCCAACACCCTCCCACGCTCTGCTTGATATTCTCTTGTTTCACCAATAATTGGGCGGCACCGAGGTCCTTGATAATGGCGTCTCTGCCTTCCTTTACGGTCAAGCCCTGGTATTTCCCTGCGAGGGAGGTTAGGTGACCGTGCTCATCTATGGCTTTATCCAGCGGCAGGTGATATTTCATTACCCATTCCAGGTCGGTCTTGTCCCCGATGGTGCAGATCATGACCACGCCGGTGCCGAACTCAGGATCGACTTTTTCATCAGCGATGACCTTGATGGCCTTTCCGTAGAGCGGGGTGAGCAGCTCCTTTCCCACCAGATCGGCCTTACTATGGTCCTCTGGCGAGACTGCGACGAGCTGACAGGCGCAGAGGAGCTCTGGCCTGGTGGTGGCAATTATAACTTCCTCGTCAGAATCCTTGACCTGGAAAGTAATGTAGTTGAGCTTGGTATCATTGTCTGAATACTCCACCTCCGCGTCGGCCAATGCCGTGGTGCAGGAGGGGCACCAATTCACCGGGAAGGTGCCTTTGTACACCAGTCCCTTCTCGAGCAGTCGGAGGAAGGTGATTTGAGTGATCCTCCGATAATAAGGCGCATCGGTCTGGTAATAGATGGATGGATCCATCGATTCACCCATGATCTCAAACTGCTCCTTCATCTCCTCGATGAATGAATTGGCGTACTCCGAACACAGTTGAATGTATTCCTGACGCGGGGTGGTGAGCTTGGTTATGCCGTGTTTCTTCTCCACCCTGATCTCGGTGGGTGTGCCGTTGACATCAAAGCACAGTGGAAAGAACACATTGTGACCGCGCATGCGCTTGTAGCGGGCGGCAAAATCGATGAGAGAATATCCTGTTGCGTGCCCGAGATGAAGAGACCCAGAGGTGTAACGGGGCGGGTTGTCAATACTATATATTGGCTTATCGGAGCATGGATCGAACTTGAATATCTCCCACTCCTTCCATTTCTGTTGCCACTTCCTTTCGGTAGGCACTGCTTCATACTGTGACATGGCCAGTGATGGGAATGGCCGAAAGGGTTAAAAGGGTTTGGAAGGGCGATCGGTCGTTTCATATGGTTCGTTCAAGCCTGGCTAGCCTAGTTGCCACACTGGCTTACAAAAACTGGTTGACGATAATCCCTACTGCTGATACGGCAAGCACATTCGCTCCTGCGGCAGCGACCATATGAAGCGGCATTTGACACCCTCGAAGGAAACGGACTATATGTTACCGCTGATGATAAAGAGGAAGTTGCTGCAGAAGTGATAGGCACTATAGATGCCGGACGTTTTGGTCTGGATAAGATATCAAACACGCAATATAAACTGTATCTTGACAGTCTTTCCTGCAGTCTTCTTATGAATGGTGGAGCCACAGTCATAGGTGCTGCAATCGGTAGCCTATTTGCTCCGCCGTTTGGGACTGTGATCGGAGCAGCTTTTGGTATTTTACTCAGTTCTGCTATCGCAGAATGGGGGGTTGATATCAGTAATAGTATTGTTGTGAATATTCAGTTACAAGGGGCCGTCATTGTCTTCGGAGTAATAATATATCAGGAAATCCATTTATAACTGCCATTTACCCACAGTGATGGAAGTTATGATACGATGAGAAATTCTTCACCACAAAGACAAGTGTCTCTAAAAACGAGGTATATACTTATTGCAGTTTTTTTGCAATAGTTATTGCTTATCCTGCGTTTGTAGCGGAGAGATACAATCCATCGGTTGCTTTGACAAACTTAATGGTATTTTATCCCATAGCCTTGATCCTACTGGGGATGCTGATCCAAGAAACCTTAACCTTGAGAAAGGCTCTTCGCAACAAGGTTGATCGTTCGAATCACGTCTAAAACAATCAACCCATTCTCTTTTATTTATATATGGGACATACATGATCAGCAAAGACTAGAGAATGCCTGACAGAGGCGTTTCTAATATCAAGGCTCTCCTTGCCGTTCTCATTGTAGCTGTATTGGTTGGCTCGGCTGTAATTGTGTATCTGCACAATGCTGATAATACTGACAGAGGGGATGGAACAGGAGATTCCTACAATTGGATATATCAAGGCGTCGAATTCCGTCTTGGCTTAAATCTGAATTACAATCTCCTCGCATATTACGATCCGGATAATGTGGAGAGGGTGCCTGACAGCAATTCAGATTCCAGAGGCTCCAATATTATTGATTATGTGATGGCGGATGCCGACAATCTTGATGTTATAAAACAGCTTTCAGAATCACTTATCCGTTTGTATCATGATGCATATGGCACTGATACTTTAGGGCAGGGATATGCGGATTTCGTTCTGTCCTTCATACGGTCTAATTTTAATTATGAGTTAGATTTTTTCATGTACGGGATGCCAGATTACATGGCCCTACCTATCGAGACCTTGCTGAAAGGAGCTGGAGATCGTGAGGACCTATCTGTATTGTATGCAACTTTGCTTTACGCCTCGGGATACGACGTCGGCATAATTGTCTATAAAAACCATGCAATGGCGTCCGTTAAGCTTGATTCATTCGAGATCTCGAACAATGGATATCATCTGAGCTGCATGGAGCATAATTCAGAAAAATACTATGGGTGTGAAACAACACCTGGTGCATATTGCCCTGTCGGATATGCAGACCATGATTTGATCGGGGATATTGATACTGCCATACTATATGCTAATGAGTAAGCCAGCAATGGGATCTCCATGTTCAGCCGGCGAAACATATTGGTTATGTGAGGCCGCATATCTGTTTATCGACCTCAATGACCTTATCATTGGCTATCGAGAGTTATCCATTTCTGACTTGTTTAAACGGCAGGCAACTGTTATCGTGACGTTGATGTGCCTCGCCGCATGGATGGGCTTAATTCCATCATCGTCAGCTGAGGACAGAGAACCGCCACATTTTCAGCCGCTTTCTGGAACTCAAACAAAGTAGTCATCGCCCTATAAGGCCATCTCCAGCTTGGCAGCGCAGACACCGGCCTCTCCTTCTCACACATCATGCAATATGGCCGCGTCCGATGAATGACTGGGTAGCCTACGCCGTTATCAGGGGGGACTTGACCCCATCATCCCTTTAATTGAGGGATGGTAGTATCTGGGAACTGGTGTGCTCAACTCCCCTCTAGTTATCTGCAACACGACGATCGATCCTCATATCTGACGATCAACGGGATATTCAGAGTAAAAATATGTTAAAAAAAGGTTTACGAAGCCCAGTTCCAGATCGTTTGCGCTTCGGCCTCAGAAGTTGTGCCCGATGTTCCTGGTGCGGCGGCGATGCTCCAGCTTCTCCTCCTTCTTGTCGATCACCCGC
>JAAYQQ010000062.1 GCA_012519255.1 Methanobacteriota archaeon
CGCGACGCCAGGCAGGAAGCTCTTGCGTCCGCCAGTGTAGCCAGCAAAATAGTGCGGCTCCACGCTAGTGATGATGATTAGACGGTCAGCATTAACGGCCATCTCGTTGATGTGCATCTCGGTACCGTTCTTGGACTTTCCAAGGAATACACACTTATCTTTCCTGGCATCATGGGAATGTATACGATCCCTCAGAAGGTCATAGTGCTTGCCAAAAATGAAGCGATATTCTTCTTCAGTGGGGGCACGGTGTGCGCCAGTAGCCACCAGATATCGAGCCTTGGTCAAGTCCATGCGCTCAGCCAGGGCATCGAGGACTTTGCAGGTTGGGGTCGGTCGAGTACCATCATTCACGATGAATACGATGTCCTTGCCACCCTCTAGGAACTTCTCCAGAGAGGGCCCTGCCACAGGTTCCTGCAACGCCCTCCGGACCTCCTGTCGTTCGTCCCCAATGGGCACATCCTTAGGGTACAATGTCCCGGCGAAGTTCTCCTCCGGCAGCTCCAGGACCTGTTCCTCTTCCTTACCATAGGGTATGGAGATACGCATCTGACCAATCAAGGAATAAGGAAACGCATATTTAACCATTGAACACCGACCAGTTCAATGTTACGCTGTTTCGGGAATAAGCTAACATGTGGATGCGAATAACGCAAAATATCTCCCCCTGAGAATGCGGGATCATTGGCCAGACACATGTCCTGGCGCGGAACAATAAATAACGACCAACACGTTTGCTGGAATATGCAAAGCCTTTCCGACCTGGGAGAGAAGGCAGTGGTGGCTTCTCTTCTGAGTAAGATCAAGGGCTCCGCGGCGGTTGGACCTGGGGATGATGCCGCAGCCATAGATATGGGCGATAGATATCTGGTAGCTACAACCGATATCATCTCTCGAACCGCCCATCTACCCAAGGGCATGACTGCCCATCAGATAGGATGGTTTGTGGCCGCGGTCAACTTTAGTGATATAGCCGCCATGGGAGCCAGACCGATCGGACTGTTGCTCTCTTTCTGCCTCCCCCGAGATCTCCACATCGCAGAGTTGGAAGATGTTATGCGGGGCGCTCAGGACTGCGCCGCCACTGTAGACTCGGAGATCATAGGTGGCGACACCAAAGAGGGGCGGGAGATGGTTATCTCCGGCACTGCCCTGGGAGAGGTGGCCAAGGATCGCATCCTTCTCCGCAAGGGGGCCAGGAAAGGCGATCTTCTAGCCGTCACTGGCACAATGGGGCTGGCTGCCGCTGGCTATGCCGCCTATATGCAAAAGATATCCGCTCCCGCCGCGATAAGGGCACTCCTGGAACCTCGGCCCAGGATCAGGGAGGGTTTGATTCTATCTACCTCAGGCGCAGCGACCTCGGCCATGGATGTAACCGATGGCCTTGCCTACTCGGTACATGAGTTGTCTCGCCAAAGCGGGATCTATTTCAAAATAGAGTGGGGCAATATTCCTGTCGACCCCCAGGTCCACGCAGTGGCCGAGAGAACGGGGGAGAGAGTGGAAGACATGGTGCTCCACTATGGAGGCGATTACGAGTTATTATTCACTCTTCGGCCAGACATGTTGGAACGGATTCAAGAAGAGCTGGGCGATGACTTTACGATAATCGGCCGTGCGGAAGGGCGGGAAAACGTTTTAATCAAGGACGGAAAAGTATTACCTTTGGAGCCTCATGGTTACGAACACTTCAGGTGATAGGGCAGTGAAGGAAGCCAGGTTCTGGAGGGTGGAGGGCGATCGTGTTCAGTGCCAACTCTGTCCACACTCCTGCAGAATCTTGCCGACGCGGCGGGGCATCTGCGGAGTAAGGGAAAATAGAGGGGGCAGGTTGTACAGTTTGAACTACGGCCTAGCATCATCCATGCATGTAGATCCTATCGAGAAAAAGCCCCTCTTTCATTTTTACCCTGGATCAAATGCGTTATCGCTTGGTAGCGTTGGATGTACATTCCGCTGCCTCCATTGCCAGAATTACAGCATCTCCATGGCGTTACTTAACGAGTATAATTTGATAGAGCTGCGGCCAGAGGATGTGCCTCGCCGGGCCATCGAAAGAGGCTGCCAGGGCATCGCCTTCACCTATAATGAGCCGACCATCTGGCATGAATTTAACTACGACGTCTGCAGACTGGCCAAGGATCGCGGGCTCTACACCGCGTATGTGACCAATGGGTACATCCAAGAAGCTCCGTTGCGGGAGCTGGCCCCTTATCTCGATGCCATGAATATCGATGTTAAAGGCTTCACCGAACGATTCTACCGCGAAGTGTGCAAGGCTTCATTGCAACCAGTACTGGAAACGGTGAGGCTGGCACACTCCCTAAACATCCACATCGAGTTGACATATCTCATTATTCCAGGCAAGAACGACACTGAGGAGGAGATTCGTAGCTTTGCCCAATGGTGCGCTGAACTTGATCCTCGTGTGCCTGTGCACTTCACACGATTCCATCCGGATTACCTACTTACTGACGTGCCGCCCACACCCATTGACACCATGAATATGGCAAAGCGCGTCGGTAAAGAGGAGGGGTTGAAGTTCATCTACATGGGTAATGTCTACATACCCCATGGAGAGGATACCTTCTGCCCCAAGTGCGGCTCGCTACTGGTTAAGCGTAATGGATTTTCCATGACCCTGCAAGAGACACGGGAAGGACATTGTCCACATTGCGGAGAGGACCTCTATATGGTCCAATCAAAGGAGCAATCGGAGCATATGAAGGAGCCAATGTCGAGGTGATGAGCTGGAGATAGAAGAGCTCTTTCACCGCCTTGACGATAGATACGATATCGAAGGATGGTGGCCAGCCGAATCGATATGGGAGATCATGGTCGGGGCAATCCTGGTACAGCAGACCGCCTGGGAGAATGTAGTGAAGGTAATAGATGATATGAAGGATCGCGGCGTGCTGGACGTCGATGTGATGGCCACGATGCTTCAGGAAGAACTTGAAGAAATTGTCCGTCCTGCGGGATTCTACCGTCAGAAGAGTGCCCGACTCCAGCACCTTGCCCAGCATATCCAAAAAAATCACGCATCTGATCCTCGAAAAATGTTGCGTGGACCGACGAGGGACGTGAGGAAGGAATTACTATCACTTCCCGGCATCGGAGAAGAGACCTCCGATGCCATCTTGCTGTTCGGCGGTGGACATCCAAAGTTCATCGCCGCCGCATATATCCAACGCATCCTCGGCCGCTTAGGCATCCTAGACTCCAATAACTATGGCGAGGTGCAGAGATTTGTGGAGACAGCCCTGCCTCCAGAGCCCAAGGTCTACGCGCGCCTCTACGCCCTCATGGTACATCATGCCCGCAACGTCTGCCGCTCCCGCCCCCAGTGTATGTCGTGTTGCCTGCGTGATGCCTGTGAATCTAGTGAATGAATAGGAAAAGTATGTTGCCAACAACCGTGGAGAAAATAATGGAGATAGTAATGGGGATTAGGAAGGGGATCTTTGGCGTTACCCACACCTCCTTCGCCCCAGTGGCCTCTAGCTCATCTAGTTGGGTCGCAGAATGCTCCGACCCTTTTGGGAGATAGGCCATACGCACTTCTCCATCCATCACATATTCCATCGGCCAGACAAATTTGCGCCTAGCCTCATCCAGCTTCATGCGATAGCCGAAAAGTATGGCGGGGAATCTGAAGTCTCCCTTGCCCAGGTTATATAGGGCGAGGACAAAAGGTACGACCAGAGTGATCAGGGCGGCGTTGAAGAGAATGAGCATGGGGAATGGCATTATGAATTGGGCCATCTCGGTGGGAAGGGCGATCATGGGAAGTTCGCCAATGACCGGGTAAAGAGGGAATAAAATGGATAGGGCGATGAACGCCTTTGCATCGGCGCCCCCTTTGATGATGTCAAACTGATAAAGCAGGATGAATAGCAAGAACATTATGGGGATTATCATTAACTGCCAGAAATAGAGGTCATCATGTCTTAAGAATACCAGGATGCCTAAGACTGTAAAGCTCAATAGATACAGGGCCAGAGGTAGTAAATTGATGTTTTCTCCAAAGGTCTCCCTGCGCTCCCAGAAAATGTCCAGAAAGAAAATTGCAATTGGAATGAGAATGAGATAATATAATGGGTCAGCGCCCTCAACGAGGAGCTGTGTTATAAGAAATGCCATGCCAGCCAGCCCCAAGAATATCCAATGAAGATCAGACGCCTCTCTAGTTCTCCAGTCAGACCAAGAAGCGAGAAGGAGCACGGCGAATGCCAGGGCAACCTTAAGGAGGGGGAGCCAGTCCATAGAGGGGGGAAAAGGTCAGGGCATAAAAATACTTGCTCGGGGGCCCCTCTCACAGAGCACAGAGGCCCTCAACAACGGTCCGCCCCCAGGGCCAGGATGAGAAATCTCTATCTCCACCTCATGTATTCCCGATAAGTTTTTTTTAATTGCATGTAGATTCCATATTTTATGAGAGGGACCACAGCATGGACGTGATGACAGCTATCAGGGGCAGAAGAAGCATTCGCAGATACAAGGACAAGAAGATATCTCCAAATGAGATGGAAGATATTCTTGAAGCTGCCCGCCTGGCCCCCTCAGCAGCGAACCGGCAGGCCTGGGAACTTATCGTGATCGAAGACCGAGAGACCAAGAATGCACTGGTACCACTATGTAAGAACCAGAAGTTTGTGGGAGAATGTTCAGCCCTCCTGGTGGGAATCGAGGACCCCGCGCAGCGATGGAGCCGGGTAGATGCTGCCATAATGCTCGACCATATCACCCTTGCAGCCTATGAGAAGGGACTAGGGACCTGCTGGATCGGCGCCTTCGACAAGGAAAGGATCGAATCTCTTCTCGGCGTCCCATCCAATCGATCGGTCGCCATATGCCTCACCCTGGGATATCCAGATGAGTCTCCTACACCTAGGAGCCGTAAAGCTCCCCATGAACTATTCCACCGAGAACGGTATGGTAGGAAGGATTGAGTCTTGGCAAGTAGGGGGGCTGCCACAAGATGGTCGGAGATGTGCGCATCCCCCCACATTGCTCCCCAATGTAGCCAATTGCAACAAGATATCGATTCTAATGAAGAATATCAGAATAATGTTTTAACCTGGCCCACATTCTGAAGACATATGCAGTTCGGGGCGATGGGAGATGCCCATGGCGGGAGATATCTTCGACAGGAAGGGTTGAAGGAACAGCTGGAAGGCCTCGGCCTGCTTCTCCTGGCCGGCGACATTACTGACTCCAATGACGTCGCTGCGTTCGGCACGGTACTGGATGCGATCCGCGAGCGAACGGACGCGCTCGTCGTAGCCGCGTTCGGCAACGAAGAATATGAACAGGACAGGGCAGCCTATCGCAAGACATATGACATCATGTTCTTAGATGATGAGCGGATCGATCTAGAAATAGATGGAATAAGGGTACGGATCGTGGGCACCACTGGTTCGCTAGATCGCCCCACATGGTGGCAGAGGACCCATGTGGCAGATATATGGAGTAGATATTCAGAGCGGAACAAAAAGATCTCTTCTCTGCTCAGGCGGGACGGCTGCGATCTGCTAATACTGCTAAGTCATTATGCTCCAACCTACCTTACATTGGAGGGGGAGAAGGAGAGAGCGTTTCCAGAGATGGGTTCCCGAGCCATGGAAGAAGTGTTGCTGGAGAGGGTGCCAGATCTCGCCATCCATGCCCATGCTCACTCTGGCACGCCCTGGGCAGCGGTATCTAATAAACAGCGCACATTGGAAGATTTTGGCAAGAAGATCGCCATACCTGTATGGAACGTCTCCCTCCCTCTGAATAAGAAAATAATCCGATTCGAAGTTACTAAAGACGAGGATGTAGATGTGCGCGTGCAGAACTGATACCACCGAAGACATCGCCAGTCTGGTCTATCAGGCCACTTCCCAGATACCAGAGGGCATGGTCACTACCTATGGCGATATCGCCACGGCCCTGGGTGATCGGGTAGCCTCTCGAGCGGTGGGGGAGATCCTTTCTAAGAATGAGCACCCGTTAATCGTTCCCTGCCATCGGGTAGTATACTCCACCGGTGAAGTAGGCTGGTATGGCGGACGCGATAAGGGCTCCGAGAGAAAGATCGAGCTGCTGGAGCAGGAGGGCGTGCATATCGTCGGAGGCAAGGTTCAGGATTTTGCCACCAGACGGTTCCGAGACTTTTGCATCGATCCAGTATTGAAATGGATGAGAGACGAGCAGGATAGGATGGCAGCTCAGGTTATAGAAGAGGACACTTTTGGAAAACTCGAATACATCGCCGGCCTAGACGTATCATATGAAGGTGAGAACGCCTTTGCCGCCATTGTGCTGATGGATTGGGAACACATGAAGATGGTGGAAGAGAGAACCATTCAATGCAAGATCACTTTCCCATATATCCCCACATTCCTATCGTACAGAGAAGCCCCTGCCATCCGTAGACTCATCGAAAAGAGGCCGGGGGCCGTATATTTAATCGATGGACAGGGCGTGCTGCATCCCCGTGGAGCGGGCATCGCCTCCCGTATCGGGGTGGGTTTGGATATCCCTACGGTAGGCGCGGCCAAAAGCGTCCTGGTAGGCTCTGTTCAGGATGTAGATGCCGATAGTTCACCCATACTTCTGGATGGGCGCATACGAGGGTGGGCACTTCGTCAGGGCAGTAAGGCCACATATGTATCAGTAGGCCACAGAGTGTCACTGGACACCGCAACGAGAATCTGTTCACGAGCGCTTAAACATGGGATTCCTCAACCATTGCGAAGGGCCCATGAACTGGCCAATCGGGCCCGGAGGGAGGCTTCCACCTGAGGGCCTTGGTCTTCGGAGCAGGCGCAATAGGGAGCGTCCTAGCCACACTGCTCTCTGAACGTCATGAGGTCGATGTGGCGGTCCGTGGCGATCGCATCGAAAGAGTCGCCCGTGAAGGCATCTCCATCACGGGAACAATGGAGCGGACAATTCGGCCGGATCCTCATCCTGAAGGAACTTACGATGTGATATTCATCACTACCAAGGCCTACGAGACCGCTACAGCTGCGGAAGCAGTCGGTCCGTTCACGCATGAGGATAGCGTCGTGGCCTCCCTTCAGAATGGTATGAGCAATCTCGAGATATTGGAGAAGCATTTTGGAGATCATGCCTTGGCAGGCCTCACCACCATGGGAGCAACGAAGGTAGACCCTGTAACGGTGAATCTCGTGGACAGGGGGAGAACCGTCGTTGGCCCACCATCTGGCTGTCCAGACCGCGCCAGGATAGTAGCATCCATGTTAAATGATGTGGGGATGGATTGCACCGTGTCCTCAGATATCCATGCAGAGGTCTGGATGAAGGCAGTTATTAACACATCAATCAATCCCGTGGCCACCCTGGCGGGGCGGAGTAATGGGGCCATCTTGGAGCATCCGCCCCTCTATAGGCTTAGTGAGCGGGCCTGCGCCGAGGCCGTGAGAGCGGCGGAAGCGAACGGGGTCGCACTCCCTGTTGCCAACGCATTCTCTCTGGTTAAAGAGGTCATATGGTCTACCCGCAACAACCGTTGCAGTACGCTCCAGGATCTCGCGACCAATAGGAGGAGCGAGATCGATGAGATCACTGGCGCCCTTGTCCAAAAAGGTGAGGCCGCAGGGGCGGTCATGGCTGTGAACAGGAGTCTATGGGCGCTGATACGAGAAATGGAGGGGCGTCCGATGGACTATTAAGACAGTTGGGGGCGCTCGGTCGACGGAGGGGGCTAACTTTAGTCTTTGTGATAATCGTATCTGGATTCTCGGTAGAATTAAATAAGTAAGCTATGTTATCTTCAAAAAACATATAAGAAATCGTAACAGAACGATTTCGGAGATGAGGTCTGTGATCGATTATTTAGACGAAAAGATCATTGAGCTGCTTAAAAAGGATTCCAGAAGGCCTTTCGTCGATATTGCAAACCAATTGAAGGTATCGGAGGGCACCGTCCGCAGCCGGGTACGCAAGCTGGTAGAAGAAGATGTCATCCAGACATTTACCATCAAGACCTCTAGTAAGAACGTCAAGGCCGTAATAGAAGTAAAGATCAACGTGAACATCAACACCTCAGATGTGGCCGCCCAGATCGCAAGGTTCGAAGGGGTGTCGGAGGTGTTCGAGGTTACAGGGGAAGAGGATGTTGTGGCCATAATAGATGTGACATCCTCACCTCAGCTCAATGAAATAATTGAGCGCATCCGCCGCTTTGACAACGTGCAGTCCACTCGAACCCGGCTTATTCTCAAGGAGCACTTCGGAGGTACGTAAGATGTTCTCAGGCTGCGCTACCGCCATCATCACCCCTATGAAGGATGATGGGGCCATCGATGAAGAGGGTCTGCGCCAGCTGGTACGATTCCAGGAGGAAAAGGGCATCCAGGCAGTGGTGCCCTGCGGTTCCACCGGAGAGTCGGCCACTCTAGGCCACGAAGAGCACCTCGAGGTGATCGGTATCGTCGTAGACGAGGTCAAGAAGGCCAAAGTTATTGCCGGTACTGGTTCCAATGCCACCGCAGAAGCTATTCACCTTAGTAAGAGTGCTCAGGATCTCGGCGCCGATGCCCTGCTATCCGTATCACCATACTACAACCGTCCTACTCCTGCTGGAGTGATTAAGCACTTCGGTGCCATCTCCAAGGCAGTAGACATTCCCATCATTGTATACAACATCCCGTCGCGAACGGGATCAAACATTAATGCGGATACCATGCTCGAGCTGGCCAGGTTGCCCAATATTGCTGGAGTCAAAGAGGCTTCCGGGAATATCAATCAGATAGCCAACATCGCTGCCAGGGCACCTAAGGACTTTGTCGTCCTCTCTGGAGATGATGCCATGACTCTCCCGGCCATGGCAGTGGGGGCGAGAGGAGTCGTCTCGGTGGCATCCAATATTGTCCCTGAGCTGATGGTACAGATGGTCGAAGCCATGTTCAATGGCAAGGTTGAAGAGGCTCGTCGATACAATCAGCGGCTCTTACCGCTGTACTCTGCGCTTTTCCTAGAGACCAACCCCATACCGATCAAGACCGCCGTCCGCCTCATGGGTCTGCCTGCAGGGCCACTCAGATTGCCCCTCTGTGAAATGAGTCCACAGAATTTGGAGGGCCTCAAGAGGGTCCTCGCCGATTTTAAGTTGATTTGAACGAGGGCGAGAGCTATGATCAAGGTAGTGGTGGGTGGAGCTACTGGCAAGTTAGGTAGCCTAGTATGCTCCCTAGTACAGCGCCAAGAAGATATGGAGCTGATCGGGGCGATTGTGTCGGAAGGGAACTCAAGTAAGGATCTAGAGATCCTTCCAGGCGTCATGGCGTTCGGTCCTGACCGCCTGCCAGAGGCAGTGAGGGACGCAGACGTGTACGTGGATCTTACCTCCCCTCAGGCTGCTCAGGATAATCTGCCCCGAGCGGCGAGGAAGGGATTGGACTTCGTAATCGGTACCACTGGCATCGCCCCTGAGGCCATGGACGCCTTCGAAGCAAGGTTGCGGAGCAATGGGGGTTCGGCCGTGGTTGCTCCCAATTTCTCAGTGGGAGTTAATGTATTCTTCAAGACCTGCAGAGAATTGGCCAAAGCATTGCCTGGTTATGATGTAGAAATCGTGGAAGTTCACCACAATAAGAAGAGGGATGCCCCCTCAGGGACGGCCAGGAGTGCTGCCGAGATCATTGCCCAGTCTATGGGGGCTAAGAAAATGATCTATGGAAGAGAGGGCAACATTGGGCCAAGAGGGGAAGAGATCTGTATTCATTCACTACGTTCTGGCGACGTGGTCGGAGAACATACGGTCATCTTCGCCGGACGGAAGGAACGTATAGAACTCACCCATCGCGCCCATTCCAGAGAGGCATTCGCGGAGGGCTGTGTATTGGCCATCCGCTGGATTGCTGGGCGTGACGATGGAAGAATGCACACCATGAGCGAGGTGTTAGACATATGATAAAGGTCATGAAATTCGGGGGGAGCTCGATGGGCAGTGTTGATGCCCTGAAAAGGACCGCCTCGATCATTCAGAGGGAACCGGCCAGGAAAGCGGTGGTAGTCTCAGCCATGTCAGGGGTCACCAATTCGCTGATCGCATGCATGCGAGATCGCTCTGATACCTCCACAGTCTTGGAGCAACTTCGTGCCAAGTATGCTGGCTGCGCCCAGGTAATGATGTCTGGAGATCTGTTCAACACATATCTCAAAGAACTGGATGCCAGCCTGTCTATGCTTGGCGACAAGCTGAAGACCTATCAGAAATTGGACAGAGCCCCTTTCCTTGAGGATGCCATATCTAGCTGGGGGGAGAGGCTTAGCGTCATAACTTTGTCCAATATCCTGCGCGAGAGACATATCGATGCCGTTGCCCTCTCCGCAGAAGAAGCGGGCATCGTTGCTGAGGGAGAGCCTTCCAATGGCTCAGCCAACCTGGCTGCCACCCATTCCAACCTTGGGCAGACAGTCGTCCCCCTGCTGGAGAACGGCGCCACGCCAATCATCACTGGATACTATGGCACCGATGCCAGGGGAAGGCCCGTCACATTTGGGCGGGGCGGCTCCGATTATTCCAGCTCCGTTGTCGCGAATGGTGTCGACGCTGACTGCTGTGAGATTTGGACAGATGTTAACGGGTTTATGACTGCAGACCCCCGAGAGGTCCCCAATGCTCGGACAATCAAGGAGATGGATTACAGTGAGGCTGCAGAGCTAGCTTACTTCGGCGCCAAGGTACTCCATCCTCGAACCATAGAGCCAGTGCGGCGAAAAGGTATTCCGCTGAGGGTCAAAAACACCTTCAACCCTGAGGGGAACGGTACGCTCATTCGTGACCAGAAGAATAACACGCCGGAGATATTACGCAGCGTGGCAGCAAAGGGAGACCTATCCATAATCAAGATATATTCATCCGAGCTCGTGTATAATCCTGGCCTAATCTCTCGGCTTATCGCGTCGGTAAGCGAGGGAGGAGTGAATATCTATGCCATCTCTACCTCCCTGAGCACCCTGGCAATGGTCCTCCCCGCATCTGCCATGGATGATGTACTGGCCAGACTAGAATCGTTGCATGAGGGGCAGATAGAGAAGATGACTATCAAGAACGATGTCTCACTAATATGCTGCGTCGGAGATAATATGATAAACACCTTCGGAGTTGCAGCTAAGGTGTTCGCCATCGTCTCCAGTTCGGGAGCGAACGTGGAGATGATTTCTGAGGGGGCTTCGGACGTGGCGCTAAACTTCATGGTCCCCAGTGACAAGGCGGCGGATGTCGTTAGGAATATTCATAAGACTTTCATAGGTGATTGAATGAGGATTTTCAAAAATGATGATGGACACATGCTCATCGGAGGGGCCCGGGCAACAGACATCGCCCTGGAATATGGCACTCCAGTCTATGTGACAGATGAGGATGCGGTCCGGGAGAATTACAGGGCAGTGTACAGGGCCTTCTCCCAGCATATGCCGACCCGCATCCACTATGCCTGCAAGGCCAATACCAATCTGGCCATCCTTCGTATCCTGGAGCAAGAGGGAAGTTGCATAGATGCTGTCTCCATTGGAGAGGTGGAAGCGTGCCTGCGTGCCGGCTTTACCCCCCAGCGCATCCTCTATACCGGCGTCAACGTCTCAACTCCTGAGCTAGAGGCATTGGCTGGTCGAGGCGTTCCCATTAATGTAGATTCGCTGTCTGAGCTTGAAAGACTGGCCGAGATCACCACCAAGTTGCCCATATCCTTCCGGGTGAATCCCGAAGTGGGAGCAGGATATCATGAGAAGGTAGTGACCGGGGCGCGTTCAACAAAGTTCGGGGTGCCCAAGAACCAGATCATAGAAGCATACTCACGCGCCATTGACCTGGGCTTCCATCCAGTGGGCCTCCATGCTCACATCGGAGCGGGAGTGCAGGTGGTGGAGCCGTTCACTCGGGTAACCGATGTTCTCGTATCTATCGCCCAGGAGTTGGAAGAAAAACTCGGCCTGGACCTAGAGTTTATCGATATCGGTGGTGGGATCGGCATCCCTTATCGATGTGAAGAGCAGCCTATGGATCTTGAACATCTGGCTGAAGAGGTGACCCGGAGGATCAAGGAAAATACCTCCGCCAAGATCGTCGCCCTCGAGCCAGGTCGCTACATCGTTGCGGACAGCACTGTTCTGCTCACCACCGTAGTTAACCTAAAAGACACACCTGATAAGAAGTACGCTGGCGTGGATGCTGGTTTCAACACCCTGGTGCGTCCAGCATTCTATGGATCATACCATCATATTGATGTGGCCAATAAATTTGGACAGCCCGGATCGCTGGTGTACGATGTCGTCGGGCCAATATGTGAGACGGGAGATCATATCGGCAAAGAGCGCCTGCTTCCTCCCCTGGAGGAGGGCGATCTGATCGCCGTATACGATGCCGGCGCCTACGGCTTTAGCATGAGCTCGCAGTATAATATGCGGCCCAAGTGCTGCGAGGTGCTAGTCCAGCAGGGCAACACCTGCCTCATCCGTGAGAAAGAGACTGTGGACGATCTTCTCCGCCACGACCGGATACCTTCCAGGCTGATGATATGAGATTCTGGAAGTATCATGGGCTTGGCAACGACTTCGTCGTGGTGGAGAACCTCGAGCGGACCTGTCCGATGGATCCAGAGTTCGTGAAGAAAGTATGCGATCGCCACAC
>JAAYQQ010000063.1 GCA_012519255.1 Methanobacteriota archaeon
GGTACTGCTCTCGACCGGCGACCCCATGCTTGCCGGCCTACGTGCCAAGGATGCCAGGTACATTCCTGGGATATCATCGCTGCAGCTTGCCTTCGCACGCCTCAGGCTCCCGCTTGACACTGCCAGCGTGGTGCTTGCTCACGGCAGGCATGACCGGGCAAAGTGTCTTGAGGATGTGGTCAGATACCTGAGGGGGGGCAAGAACGTCTTCATGGTGGCGGCTCCCGGATTTGATGTGAAAACCATGGCCACGACACTAAAGGCCAACGAGATCGATTGCAAGATGGCCATCTGCCAGGACCTTGGATATCCCGAAGAGAGTATAATCGAGGGCACACCGAGTGAATATCCCTTACCGACATCCGACCTGTTCGCCATTGTGGTAGGGAGGTGGTGAGATGCAACGTCCTCGTATCGTGATTGGAGGGGAGCGCAGCGGGGTGGGTAAATCAACGATCACCGTAGGCATTCTACTTGCTCTGAAAGAGAGGGGGCTTGATCCCCAGCCATTCAAAACCGGACCTGATTTCCTGGACCCAATGCATCATTCCGCATTGCTGGACCGGATCTCTCGCAACCTTGATACCTGGATGTTCCCCAGGGCGGTCCCCGAGCTGTTCGCCCACGCCTCCGAGGGTGCCGGGATATCGGTCATCGAGGGCGTGATGGGTCTTTACGACGGTTTTGATGGCAGGAGCGAAGAAGGTTCGACCGCACATCTCTCCAAGGTGCTCAAGGCGCCGGTCGTTCTGGTCCTTGACGCCTCCTCATCCGCGAGGAGTGTTGGCGCCGTATCACTCGGCTTCAAGGAATACGACAGGGATGTTGATCTCCCGGCAGTCATCTTCAACAACGTTGCCGGGCAGAGACATCTGGAGATGCTTCAAGACTCGCTACGAGGAATAGAATGCCTGGGAGGGATACCATCGCAGGCAAGGGCCAGGCTGGAGAGCCGCCACCTTGGCCTGGTTCCGTTGGGAGAAGAGACGGAGTGGGAACGCTATGAACATATCCGTTGGCTGGTAGAGGATAATGTCGACATGGGTAGGCTCATTGAGATCGCTCGCTCGGCTCCCCCGTTAGATGTGCCCATTGATGACGTGCCCAAAACATCGTCCAGGGTGCGAATCGGGGTTGCCAGGGATGGCGCGTTCAACTTCTATTATGAAGATAATTTCCAATATCTTCGTCGAGCCGGGGCGGAGCTGGTATTCTTCTCTCCGCTACATGACGATGTGCCCGAGGTTGATGGCCTGTACATCGGCGGCGGTTATCCGGAGATGCACGCCTCGACGCTGGAGGGCAACGCCCCTCTGCGGAGAAAGATCGCCACTCTATCCGAAGATGGCATGCCCATCTATGCTGAGGGCGGCGGGCTGATGTACCTCTGCAGGCGCCTGCATGATCAGGAAGGGAGGGCGCATGACATGGTCGGCATATTTGACGCCGAGGTGGAGATGACCTCAAGATTGCAGGCGTTGGGCTATCTGGAGGCAGAGGCCGTCCGCGATACCATTCTACTTCCCAGGGGGAGCACCTTGCGCGGTCACGCCTTTCATTACTCAAGGATCATCGACCCGCCGAAGGATGGATACGCCTATCGTCTAGGGAGGGGGAAAGGAATCAGAGACTCTCTCGATGGAATGGTCTCCAATAACACACTGGCCTCTTATGCTCATCTGCACTTTGGATACTGTCCGGAGTGGGCAGAAAATCTTGTCGCAGCGTGCATGCGCTACCGGCGCCGCTGAGCCGTAAGCCAGTCTAGCTATCGATCTCTGACTCCAGGACGCCCAGGGCCTCATCTATGGTGAGGGGGATGGGGAACTCCTTTCCGCTGCGTATCCTCCACGCCTCCATTAGTCGGGGAATGGAGGGAAGCTCCAGCCTGGCCTCGGCGAGAATATCCCTTCGCTCCAGCAATCCGCGGAATCCTCCATCATACAGAACCTTGCGCTTCAGCACGATGACCCGGTCGGCAAGCTCGAACGCCACCGATAGATCATGTGTGGCCAGGACCATGGTCTTGCCCTGGAACGATTCCAGAATGTTAACCAGGTCTCGACGCCCCTGGGGATCAAGATTTGCCGTCGGTTCATCCAGCAGCAGAATGGGGGAGCGCATGGCCAGGATGCCCGCGATGGCCACCCTCTTCTTCTCTCCGAAGCTGAGATGATGCGGTACCCTATCTTCATATCCAGTGATGCCCGCCAGCTCGATGGCCTCCCCGACCCGGTGCTTGATCTCGTCGGGACCGAGCCTCATGTTCAGCGGTCCGAATGCCACGTCGTCCCATACCCTGGGCATGAATACCTGGTCATCGGGATCCTGGAATAGGAAACCGACCTTGAGGCGGGCTTTCTCTGCCGTGCGTTGGGTAACTTCTTCTCCAAAGATCTCCAGTTGGCCGGCGGTCGGCCTATACAGCGACGACATAACGTGAAGCAGGGTACTCTTGCCCGCTCCATTGGGGCCCACCAGGGCAACTCTCTCCCCCGGGACTATGGTTATATTCACGTCCTGGAGGGCCTTTACTCCATCATCATAGGTGAAATCAATACCATTCAGTTTGATAGCATCCATTGTATTACTCCTACCTGGAGCATCACCGACAGCGCTCCTATACACAAGAACATTGCCCCAAATACCACGTCCCTGCGGTGGGCCCTCATCTCATTTAGCGTTCTGATATCTCCAGTGAAGCCACGGATGAGCAGCGCATCATAGATCTTCATGGCCCGGGCGTGGGAGCGGACGAATGTCATTCCAATCGTATATGAAAGGGTCTGGAAGACATCCTTGGATAATAGATTTCCCCGATTGGTGAAGCCACGCGCCTTCCGGGCAAGCGACATTCTCTCCATCTCATCGAATAACACGAAGATGAAGCGATATGTGAACAGGAGGAGTGAGGTCAGCAGCTTGGGGAGGCGGTACCACTGCAGCGCCTTCATAAGATCGAACATCGGCGTGGTGGTGACCAGAAGTGTCAGCGCCAATACTGAGGAGAGTATGCGCAGTGCCATGATGGCCGCAGGCAACACCCCTGAAGTGAATAGGAGGGCCAGGCTTGGAAAGATGATGAAGGGCAGGGCCAGGATGATGCCGCCCCTCACATGCCTCAGGGGAACCTCCGACAACAGGACCAGTGTGGATATGAAGGCAAAAATGATTAGAAGGGGGGCGAGGTCTCGCATGAACGAGGCCACAATGATCATGCCGACCACGCACGCCAGCTTTACCCTGGGGTCGAAGTGACGCCATCGGGAGCGGCTGGCGTATTGGTCGATCTCACCATGCCTCATGCGAGCCCCCGGATAGTATCCTTATTCCTCCGAGGTAGAGCGCCCGGCTCGACGGAAGTATAGGAACACCAAGATGAACGCGGCGATAGAGCCCACTGCGCCGGCAAGGAGGGCAGGAAGGAATGCGTCGCCATAATCGAGCAACCCGCCGAATAGCGGCTCTCCCTCGGAAATTCCCGCCTGCTCCATCACGGTCTCCAGACCGTCCCCCATGCCTGCAGAGAACATGAAGAATAGCACCAGGCCGATGCCGAAAAGCACTGCCATGCCCAGGGCGGCGTTGACGTAACGCCGACGGGGCATCGATAGTGGAACGCCTCTCTTGAGTGTCTCCGGCGCCACCTTGGCCAGATAGGCGATCACGCCACCGGTGATGAGAGCCTCGCCGATGCCGATGATGGCATGATATCCAAGCATGGCCGGGATGGCCAGGCTGCCGGTGATGCCGTAGGCGCCACCAGAAATTGTGTAGCTTGCAGCCAGCTCGAAGGCGCATGCTGCTGCCGCGGCCATTACAGATGCCCAGGCAGCGATAGGGACGCTCCATTTGGCCCTATTGGCCAGGGTGAAGATGCCATAGGCAGTGAGCGGTGCGATGATGGCCATGTTGAGAATATTGAGGCCAAGGGCAGTGAGTCCCCCGTCACCGAACACCAATCCCTGGATGAGAAGGATGACGGTCATGACCACCATGGCAGCCAACGGTCCCAGCATGTATACTGCCAGGGCCGCGCCGATGAGGTGGCCAGTGGTACCGAACCCCACCGGGAAGTTGATCATCTGGGCAAGGAATATGCCCGCGGCGAGCATGGCCATGAGTGGCACGGCCTTCTCGTCGACGGTCTTGTTAACCTTCACAATGGCCACTGCCAGAACGGCAACGGCGACAATCCATCCCGTGATGAAGACGGCGGGATCCATTAATCCGTCGGGTATGTGCATTTAGCTCTCCTCATAACACGAATTATAATACCGTGTTACGGGATTGTGGGCACCATATTAAACACTTCGCCCGATGCCTTTGTAGAACGACAATATGTCCTCCGTCAAGAGAGTTAACGCAACGATGCCACGAACTCTTCAACCTCCCTGGCCGAGGCGCCTCCAGCGATGCGTTGGAGCAGCGCGCTTCCCACGATGACGCCGTCGGCGCCATAGTCGTGTAGCGTCCTTACCTGCTCGTGCGAGACGACACCGAACCCGATACCGACGGGGAGATCCCCCGCGGCCAACCTGGCTCGCTCGACCAGCTCCCTCACCGATGCTCCCATCTCCCTGTTCCCGCCAGTGGTTCCCATGCCGCTGACAAGATATAGGAATCCGGAAGAGTGCCGGGCGATGGCAGCCATACGCTGGGGGGAAGTGGTCTTTCCCACCAGCTGAATGAGGTCAATGTCGTTCGCGCGGCACGCCCTCTCCAGCCCGGACGACTCTTCCATGGGGAGGTCGGGCACAATGAGGCCGTCGGCCCCAGCTCGCACGGCCCGTTCTGCGTATTCCTGCTCTCCAATTCTGAATATGGGATTGTAGTATCCCATCAGGACTATGGGTACGTCCGTCTCCGCCCTCACTCGGGCAACCACATCGAACGCCCGGGAAGGGGTCATGCCCCTTTCCAGGGCAAGCCGGGAGGTCATTTGAATAACCGGGCCGTCAGCCACCGGATCGGTGAAGGGAACCCCGATCTCGATGACGTCGGCCCCGCCCCGCACGCATGCCAGGGCAAGTTCAACACTTTTATCAAGATTGGGGAATCCGGCGGTGAGGTAGCATATCAGCGTCCCCGGGCAAAATCCATCGCGCAGCCGACTCATCGCCCCAGCCTCCCTACGACCGTCTCAAGGTCCTTGTCACCGCGGCCGGAGACGGTGATGACCACGATCTGGTCGCTTGTCATCTCCCTGGCCCTTACCATCCCTGCGTGAACGGCATGAGCAGATTCCAGGGCGGGGATGATGCCTTCTATTCTAGAAAGGGCGGAGAACGCCGCCAGCGCCTCATCATCGGTGACGCCGACATATTCGGCCCGTCCAATGTCATGGAGGAGTGAATGTTCTGGCCCGACGCCAGGATAGTCCAGCCCCGCGGCCACACTATGGGTCTCTCTGATCATGCCATCATCATCCTGAAGGAGGTAGGACTTGCAGCCATGAAGCACCCCTATGGATCCGCCGCTGATGGATGCAGAATGGCGGCCGGTGGCGATACCATCTCCCGCTGCCTCGGCGCCGAGCATGCCTACGCCCTCATCCTCCAGGAAGGGATGGAAGGTGCCTATGGCATTGGAGCCTCCGCCCACGCATGCAACCAGCAGATCGGGCGTCCTTCCTTCCATCTTCAGAATATCCTTCCTTATCTCCCGGCCGATGATGCTTTGGAGGTCTCGCACCATGGTGGGGTATGGATGGGGTCCGGCTGCCGTGCCCAGCAGATAGTATGTTGACTCCACGGTGGCGGCCCAGTCGCGGAACGCCTCGTTGAGGGCGTCCTTGAGCGTCTTGGAACCGCTCTCCACGGAATGAACCTTGGCCCCCATGAGTTCCATCCTGAAAACGTTCATGCGCTGTCTGGCAATATCCTCGGCCCCCATGTAGATCTCTGCCTTCAGGCCCAGGACGGCCGCCGCCATGGCCGTGGCAGTGCCATGCTGCCCCGCCCCTGTCTCGGCGATCAGGCGTTTCTTGCCCATGCGCTTGCACAACAGCGCTTGTCCCATCACGTTGTTGAACTTGTGAGCTCCGCCATGACAGAGGTCCTCTCGCTTTAGGTAGATCTTCGCTCCCCCGCAGGCCTCGGTCAGGCGGCGGGCGAAGTACAGCGGCGTCGGTCTTCCGCCGTACTGGCGATTGTACCAGTCCAGCTCTTTTTGGAACTCTTCATCATTCTTTGCCTTGGAATATTCCAGCTCCAGCTCCAGCAGGGCGGGCATGAGCAGCTCGGGCACGTACATTCCGCCGAACTGGCCGAACCTTGTCACATCCTTCATGTCCGACATCTTTTCGTCTCCCTGATGAATCCCTCTATCTTGAATGCATCCTTCCGCCCGTTGGTCTCCACGCCGGTAGAAACATCCACCACGTCCGGCCGCACCGTGTGTATTGCCCTCGTCACGTTGTCCGGGTTCAGTCCTCCGGCCAGGACTATTGGAATGCTCACCATTTCACGTATGGCAGCGCTCCTTTTCCAGTCATGCACTGTACCAGAGCCCCCGCCGTGAGGAGAGGGCGTGTCCAGTACGATCGCGTGTGCCGAACCGCTCATCATCATTATATCTTCAATGTCTCCCGGCGCTCCCACCGGCATCGCCGCCCAGACCTTGAAGCCTTGCTGCCTTATTTTCTCCAGCTCGACTGGCCCCAGGCGATGACTTTGCACTATATCCGGTCTTACTATCTCGGCCAGGCGGAGCACCCCCTCTACCGTGGCTGCGGCGGTCACCATGACCACTGGTATGGAACTTAGCTCGCGCAGCTGGCGGGCACGCGAGGGCTCCAACGAGCGCCGCGTGCCGGTTGTCACTACCAGGCCAATATAATCGGCATTGCTGGCGATATCCAGATCATCCTCGTACATTATCCCGCATATCTTGACCAGGGTCATCTTGACACCGCCAGTGCATCCAGGGCGGCCTTGGGGTCTACGGCGGAGGACAGCGAGGAACCGATCAGTACTGCCGAGGCGCCCCTATCCCGCAGCCTTCTCACCTGTGCTGGATTCTCTATTGCGCTCATGACCACTGCCGGGCGATCACCGTCATAGTATTCGAGCAACCGCTCCGCCAGACCGGCATGCACGTTCATTGTGGCGAGGTCCCGCTGGTTTATGCCCATGATGTCAGCCTCGCTCTTCTGGGCCTCTTCCAGTTCGGCAAGGTCCCCAGCTTCCAGGACGGTCTCCAGGCCATACGACCTGGCCAGCTCGATAAGTTCGTCCCTTCCATGGGCCAGGCCCCGGGAGAACACCCCCTGGATGAGCAGGATGGAGCTAGCGCCCCTGCCCGCTGCGGCGCGAAGTTGCATCTCATCGATCACGAAGTCCTTCATGAGCACTGGCAGACCCGTCCCTGAGGCCAATACCAGGTTATCGAGAGAACCTCTGAAATAGTTGGGCTCGGTGAGCACTGAGAACGCTGCCGCCCCACCCCTCACATAGGCATCGATCAGCTCGCTGGGACCATGGGGCGAGAGGGTCGCATGCGAGGGCGAGGCGAGCTTGACCTCGGCAATGATGGGAAAAAGCGGGTGTCGACGCAGCGCCCGCACCAGCGAGGGGCCAGGGGTGTCGCTGTCGGCATCCTCATAGTATCCTGCAGACAACAATGTCCGGGTGTTGGCTATGAGTTCACGGAGAACATCCCTAGGCATCGCCTATCCCCCCCGTTCTACTCCTGAGTATGAACTCCTCAAGGCATCGCAGCGCCGCCCCGCTGTCGATGGCCCCCTCGGCGAGATCGAGGCCACGCTCAAGATCATCCACCTTTCCGAAGACATGGAGGGCGCAGGCGGCGTTGAGCGTGACCATATTGCGCCGTGGGCCTCTATGGCCGGAAAGTACCTCCCTGACCGCCTTGGCCGCCTCGGCGGGAGGCAGCTCGCCGATCGCTGTTCTACCCGGCGGGGTAATGCCCAGGCGGGCGGGGTCGATGATATATCTCTCCATCCGACCATTACGCAGCTCCGCCACCCTGGTGGTCCCAGTGATGGACACCTCATCCGTGCCTGGATAGCCGTGTACGATCATGGCCCTCTCCACTCCAAGCGAATGGAGAACCGGGGGCAGGAGGTCGAGCAGGGCCGGGCTGTACACCCCGATAAGCTGTCGTTTTCTCGCCGCAACCGGATTGAGGAGCGGACCGAGCATGTTGAAAATGGTCCTTGTGCCAATACTCCGCCGGACCGGCGCGACGTGGCGCATGGCCGGGTGATATGTCTGGGCGAACAGGAATGTAAAATTCATCTCATCCAGCATCTCCGATGCCTCCGCCGGGTTTAGAGTGATGCGAGCTCCCAGTGCCTCCATCACATCGGCCGATCCGCACAGGCGGGCAGAGCGGTTGCCATGCTTTGCCACCGGTACGCCCAGAGAAGCCACAATGAAAGAAGCGGCGGTGGAGACGTTGAACGTCCGCGCCTCTGCCCCACCCGTTCCACAAAGATCCATCACCACTGGATGGCGGGTCGACACAGGCAATGCCGCCTCCCTGAACGCCCGGGCAAAGTCGATGATCTCATCCTCCCGCTCACCCCGGGCAGACATGGCAAACAGCTGGGCCGATACCAGCTCATGGTCGAAGTGACCGGAGATCATATCTCTAGCCAGTTGTTCGGCGGTGAGTCCCGATATCATCGTCTCAACCCTTTCAGGAAGTTGGCCATGAGCCGGTGGCCATCTGGCGTGAGTACAGATTCGGGGTGGAACTGCACGCCCTCGATGGGAAGGCTGCGGTGGCGGATGCCCATGATAACTCCATCGGCGGTGTGGGACGTAACCTCCAGACAGGAGGGCAAGTGAGGTGAGACAACGAAGGAGTGATATCTTCCCGCCGGGAAGGGAATGGGCAGGCCGTCATACAATCCAGTGCCGCGGTGATAGATCATGGACCGCTTGCCATGGATCAACAGTTCTGCCGCCCTGATCTCACCGCCATGGAACTGGGCGATGCCCTGGTGGCCAAGACAGACACCCAGCGTGGGGACCTCATGGGAAATGGATGTAAGCACATCTCCACAGATGCCGAAGTCCCGGCGGCAGGATGGCAGCCCCGGTCCCGGGGAGAGCACAATGGCATCTGGATCGAGACGCCTTACGCCTTCAATATCGATGGCATCGTTCCGCACAACCGCCGTGTTGGCGCCCAACCCCTCGAGCACGTCCTTCAGATTGTATACAAAGGAGTCATAATTATCCAACAATAGAATATTCATGCCGTCTCCTCCATGGCCCTGGCCAGGGCGGCCCGCATTGCCCCCAGCTTTTGTTCGGTCTCTTCATACTCTTTGGAGGGAACGGAATCGGCCACGATCCCTGACCCGGCCTGCATGTGTAGCATCCCGTCGCAGGCGAAGGCCGAGCGGATGGTTATGGCAGTATCCAGGTTCCCGTTTAGGCCGAGATAGCCAACTGCCCCGGCGTATGGGCCGCGGGAAACGCCCTCCACCTCTCCGATGATCTCAAGGGATCGAGGCTTGGGGGCCCCGGAGACCGTGCCGGCCGGAAAGACCGACGCGAGCGCTTCCACTGCCGAACACCCGGGGGAAAGGGTGCCCTGGACCTTGGATACAAGGTGCTGCACATGAGAGAACTCCTCTACCCGCATGAACTCCGGCACGCCAATTGAGCCTCCCTCGCACACTCTCGCCAGGTCATTCCTGGCCAGGTCGACGAGCATGGTATGTTCCGCCCTTTCCTTCTCATCGCGGAGCAACCCCTCCCGAAGGCGTTTCCGCTCCGCCGCCCCGCTGCCGAGGGGACAGGTGCCGGCGATGGGGTATGTCGTCGCCTCCCCTCCCCGGATGGTGAGGAGGGTCTCGGGACTGGAGCCGAGTATGGTCCGGTCCCCGAAGTCCAGATAGAACATATAGGGCGAGGGGTTGAGTTCGCGAAGAGATGAGTAGAGGTTGAGCAGGTCTCCCCGGTAGGGGCATGACAGCCGTCGAGATATCACCGTCTGAAAGACCTCTCCGCCCTTCACTCTTGCCTGGACCGAGCGGACCCCCTCTTCGAACCGTTCTCTGTTCATACTCCCCCTGAGCTCTCCGGCGTGGAAGTCGCTCCCCGGTGGCTCCTCCATTGAACCGAGCGCCTCAAGGATCTCATGGTTCTCTCCGAGCGAAATGTGATAGGCCTGGAACCGAGAGTGATCGTAGATTATGAGTTCACGATAGAGTCCCAACTCAAACTCGGGAAACTCTTCTGGGAACGCCGGTACCGAGGATGGTTCCGAACGCCGGGCGAACTCATAGGAGAAGTAACCCACCAGCCCCCCCATGAATGGGAATCTCTGTGATGAGACCTCCATTGCCCCTACCAGCTCGGAGAGATATCTCACTGGGTCCTCGGCTAGATGGTCAGGGCCAAGACCTCCCTCCACCCGCCCGTTGCGGCAGGATATCGTGGCCGATGGGCCGAAGCCAAGGAAGGAGTAGGCCACCGTGCGCGCCGTCCCGATGGCGCTCTCCAGCATGAATGAGATATCAAAGTCCTCGCGGAGGCGACGATATGTCTCTAGGGGAGGGGTGGCAAGGTTGAGCTTGCGGATAAAAAGGTCCGACCGTCTCATAAAAAGATGTACACTGTTACGCATATTAAACCATTATTGAACATTATTATACATTATAAGACCAATAAGACAAATACGCCGGCTAGCGTTTCGTGGGACATGAAGGTCATAGCGTTCAATGGCAGCCCGAGAAAGAATGGCAACACCCATAGGGCCCTCCAACTTGCCCTGGATGCGCTGGCCAAAGAGGGCATCGACACCGAGTTGGTGGATATGGGAAGCGAGACGGTGGCGCCATGCCAGGCCTGCAGGATGTGCCGGCAGAAGAAGGATCGGCGGTGCAA
>JAAYQQ010000064.1 GCA_012519255.1 Methanobacteriota archaeon
AAGCCTGGGCTGATAATCATAGAAGGGCTTCTCCAGGCAATATGTAAGGCGGTGCGGATCGATGACAATGAGCTCACTTCCTTTGCCATCCGACTTCGTAATCAGATGAATCACGAGATGTTTAGCAATATACCAATGAAGCAGCGAGCCATCTTCCTGCCTCAATGCCTTCGCTCCGCCGCCTGCCCATCCGATCTGACCACCGAGGGCCTGGTGTGCAAGCGATGCATGCGCTGCGGTATTGGAAAGGCCATCGATCGGCTGGAAGAAGGGGGTTGCAGAGTGTTCATCGTTCCTGGCTCCACCTTCATCAAACGCATGATCAA
This sequence comes from Methanobacteriota archaeon, assembly GCA_012519255.1. Taxonomy (GTDB): domain Archaea; phylum Thermoplasmatota; class Thermoplasmata; order Methanomassiliicoccales; family Methanomassiliicoccaceae; genus DTU008. Next base: position 327 of record JAAYQQ010000064.1, read on the forward strand.
GAAATACAAACCCATGGCCATCGTGGGCGTGGGCTGCCTGCTCGAGGTGAAAGAGGGGCTAGAGATGGCAGAGAGCATCGGCGTGGTGGCCATGGGAGTGGTCACCGAGCGAGATGGTTGTGTGGAAACGTCCCTGAAATGGGAGAAGCTCTTTGATGTCATTCAGCTTGGACCAGGCGATCCTCTCATCGGAGATGGTTTAAGCCCCTAGATGTGTGTGAGAGTATGATGAATACCGATCTCAAAAGATCCCTGCAAACCAAATGTTCCCACCTTGACATCCCATTAATGGGCGTCGCATCGGCGGAGAGCTGGGAGGTCGCACCGTTCCATCCCTGGGTTCCGCCAGCGTTCCAACCCCGTTCCATCTGGCCAGAGGTCAATTCTGTGATTGTCATCGGACTTCCGATCGACCTACCCGTCATAGAGACCACGCCATCGATCTACTACCATGAATTGTATAAAACCGTGAACACCCTCCTTGATCACACCGCTTACCGACTGGCCAGATTCCTGGATGAGAAAGGGTTCCCATCAATATACCTCCCTCGCGACGGGTATGGATCTCTCAGCGTGCTCTCCTCCTCTCCATATGCGTTCTTCTCTCATCGACACGCTGCCTATCTCGCCGGACTTGGCAACTTTGGAGTTAATAACATGCTTCTCACCCCTCAGTATGGTCCCAGGGTGCGGTTCACCTCCATCTTCACTACCGCCGAGCTGCCTGCCGATAAGCTCATGGAGGAACGGTTGTGTGTGCGATGCATGCGCTGTGCGCGCTCATGCCCTGTCAGAGCGTTGGACGAAGAGGATTATCCTCAGGGACTCGCTCACAAGGAGGTCTGCTCGAAGTACAATGAGCAATTGTATAGGCGCCATATTTCCCCCTGTGGAGTGTGCATCAAGGTATGCCCGGTAGGAGAGGATCGGAAACGATTCGAACGGACTGCCCCAGATCTCTATGAGAATAAAGAGAAATATCCTACGCTGCATCAGGCCTGGCGTCACGTCCGCTCTTATGGGGGAGTGAGGAAGCCTAATAACTCCGATTAACGTCAGGGTAGGCATGAGCTCCGAGGAAGCCCTGGCAGACCGTCTCCGCCGTGCCCTCTACGTATATAAAGCAGAAGAGCGGGAGCTAGATCATGCCGATGAGGATGAGCTGGTCGAGGAGGCGCTGCAGGAACTGGAAGATACCATGGATCAGTTCCTTGAGGGTGAGATCAATTTTGCCACGGTTAAATATCGCCTGGATGATGCTTTTGTTCGCACTGGCTACGCTTTCCCTCCTCGGGAAGTGATAGATGTTCTCAGAACGATCGTACTCAGCGTGGACGTCGATGACCTGATTCCTGCCATGCGTAAGCTTGGTAGGATGCCAGAGGACCTCTCTGATGCCAAGGGAGCGCTGCTCGACGCTGAAGAATTCATCCAACAGGAGGGGATGAAGGGGACGATGGATCGTTCCCTGCTCGAGCCACTCACCGGTCTGCTCCTGTGCCTGTGGCACCTTCAGGCACCGAGTGTATGGCCCGTCCGTCATCCTGCCCTCCTGGACCTCTTCAGGAGATGCTCGCTGGTCGGTAACCGAGACCCTGTGGATAATACCGTGGACTATCTCCTTGTGGTGCTATCCATATCTGAAGCGTCCGGAGCCTTATCATCCATTCTCCCCAGGCTCATTCCCTTGCTGGAGGAGGAACTCCCCCCAGCTGAGCAATGCTTGAGTGAATGTCTGGAAAGGGCACGAACTGCCATGTGGGCCGAAGAATGGGATGTTGCCATAGAATGGTGGGACCTTGCCCTCTCTTTCGCCCCCCATGAGAGGGAAGCGATGGAAGGGTTGATCTCGTCTTATCTCGGAAAAGGGCTTCACATGATGGCAGTGGCCGAGGCGGAGGCCCTTGTGGAAGCATTCCCTCGAGACCAGAAAGCCCATCGTCAGCTCCTGGCCCTCTACAAGGGTCGGAGGATGGTTGAAGACTACAACCAAGAGGTGCTGCGATACAGAGCACTCATGCGTCCCACGCCCAACGCCAAATAGTACCTATGCAGATGGCCCATTAAGTCATCCAACTCATCATCGATACTGTGATTTGGACGATAATATTGGCAGAACGTGACGAGAGATGGAGAGTTTTGAGCATGATCGGCCTTCGCCAATTATCAATGCAACGAATTTAGATACTTCCTCTCGGTGAGACCTCACGGCGCCACGGCCTCTATCGGCTATATGGGGTGCTCAAATGATCCTTCCCCTTTTAATTACTTCAGCGACATTAAAAGTGGGAAGATATCTTGGGATGTTACAGCAGGCCCTCGCGGCATTTGTATCGCGGTAAGCCCTTCTATCCCCCCAATAGCTCCATGGGCGTCCACCAATGGTGACTGCCCTAAGGTCAAGGCCTGGCTTCTTGACCCTGGAGAGCCAGGGGGGAATTGATGACCCTCTCCCTACCATCTAGATAAGGGTTGGAAAGAGGGTGTACTGATGCAGGACAGGAATGTCACTGCACCAGTTCAGCGATGGAGCGGGTTGCTGGTCGTCTCCCCTTCCGTTTACTCACGTATACATTCCGCCCCTCCTTGTGAAGGGTGAATATATCAGGATACTCTTCCAGGAACCCTCGCAGGTGGCGTTTGCCCATGCTCTTGAAGTCCAGCTCGGGGGCGATACGTTTGACCGTCTTGCTCATCTGTGGAAGATAGGCGCGGCCGTTGCCCTTGACCGTGGCCTCAAAAGCCTTGGTGACCTGTCGGAGTGCTTCCATCTCGCCGATGGAAACGGTTCCCTCATACACGGGGGCCTCATCCACGCTCCCATCTATCACCTCGGCCACGGGTTGGAGCTCTTCCTCTGCCTTCTCCACCCGCCGGACCAACATGTTCTTGCCCCTCCGATTCATGACAAAATAAGAAGGCAGATCTTCCAGGAGATGGGATATCTTTTCCTTTCCATAGTTGGCACTATCAAATGAGGGGTCGATCTTCCGCGCGGTCTTGAACAGTCGGAAAGTGTCGACCCATCCATCCTTGGTCTTATCGGCCGCATCGAAGGCCTGATTAAGAAGAGGTAGGGCATCTTTGGCAGTCTTGGTGCAGTTGCACGAAGGTGCGGCAGAATTGCCTGGCCTTGATATGACCTCGGGAACTGATTGACACTTCTTTGATGGCCCCTTGCCCTTCTTGCTTACGTAGATGGTCCCACGATCGAAACGTTCCACTTCAAACACGTCATCCAGTTCCTCAATGAGGTTGAGCAGGCTGGACTTGCCATAGGTGCGCGTGTCGAAGGCAGAATCCAGGCGACGCAGCGCCGCTCCTATATCCCCGTTGAGTGCTCGCCCGTCATCGTTGACGGCATGCTCGAAAGCACGGTTCAGAAGTTCCAGAGCATCCCTTACCGGGCGCCGCTTACGGTGGCCTTTGGGTCGGCCGCCCTTCTCTTCTGTCTCATCCTCCGAGTTCTTTCCCAAATTCTCCGTGGAAACAAAGACATCACAGGCCCGGCGGAAGGAATCATGTGTATCCTTCTTGCCGATGCCTATGACAAATAATCCATGCTCCCGAATCCTGATAGCAAGGGAAGTATAATCTGAATCACTAGAAACAATGACGAAACCCGTCACGATGCCATCATGGAGTATATCCATGGCATCAATAATGAGGGCGATGTCGGTGGTATTCTTGGTGACATAACGATTGGATATGTTAGGAAACTGCTGGTAAGGGGTTAGGGCATAATCCTTCAACTTAGATTTCCAAGTGCTGACCTGACCCGCCGCCGTCCAATTACCATAGACCCTGCGGATTATCACCGAACCATATTTGGATGCTTCGGCCAGCATCTCTTCTATCATCGTCGCCGAGGCGTTGTCCCCATCTACCAGGAAGGCTAGCTGCCTGTCCTCGATCCTCTTTTCATCCATTTTTTTGATCTCCGGACATATTATGCCCGTCTCAAGGTTAGGGGGAATGAAATAGGTTTTGGTCTTCTTTTTGCACCCTCCCGAGACTGACTGGGGGGCCGCCAGCGACAGTCTCCGAGCAGGTCCAGAGGGAATAAATGAGAAAATAGGATATGGCCAATGATGGCGGTTTGGGACGTTAAGCTCTCTTAGGATCCTGACGCGGGCTCCCTATCTGCCCATCTTGATCGAAGGATGAAGGCTATGAGGGCGATACGGTATCGTGCCCGTCCACAGAGTTGCGGGAGATTGGGATCGGCCATCGAGAGGAAGGCCAAGAAGAATTTTGCGAAGGCTTATGCCATTTAGATGCTTTTGCCCATGGCATGGCCCCACTCCAGAGCATTATTCTGCGCAACTATCGTCGATTCAGGGGAGAGATCGAGTTTTCACTATCGTCGGGTATCAATCTAATCCAAACTCCCCCCGGCATGGGCAAGTCAAGCATTGCCGAGGCAGTGGCATGGTGCCTGGTAGGAAGGAGATGTGGCCCCACTGCCGCCGAGGTGGTCAATGTCGATGCCGGAGGGGCAGGTGATGAGGATGTTCTGGTATCCCTGTCATTTCAGACTGATGAGGAGATCATCCTGGAACGGTCCCTCACCATGGCAGGGACCGGGATGGACGAGAGAACCGCGGTCCATGCCAATGGAAAGACTGATGGAGAGTTCACCCAGCAAAGAGAGGCTCTCTTCCCGGCAGCCTGCATCCATTCCAACATTATTTCTGGAGCATCGATAGGGAGAGTGCTGCAGTCCGAGCGGATGGGGACAGAAAGGGCGGTCGCAGACATGCCAGGATGGGATGATAGCGACGCCCCCCTGCGCGCATCCATGGAGGCGACCTCCCTGTACGTTTCCATGGTCCCCAATCCCTCGGCATCCTGCCTCCTATTCAATGAGCATGGCCAGCCACTGGTGCAATGTTCTCGGGCAGAGCCAATGGGATCAACGGAGCATCGCCTCATGATCCTCTCCGCTGCCCTGGCCTTCGCCCGGGAGAGTTGCCCCGGCATCCCCATAATACTGGATGAGCCATTCCTGGAGCTGGATGATGCCACCATGGAAAGAGCCGTGAAAGTGGTAACTGAGTTTATGGATGGCCATCAGGTCATCTTTCTCCTATCCAGACCATCAGAGATCGAGGCCGTTCGAGCAATCGACCATTTGGAAAAGGAGATCGAGGTCAGAGGGTAGGGAAAGTTTGAAGAACATGCGGGTACGAACATTGAGTTATCCGCATTTACACTGCTGAGTCCCATTCGGAGAAGATCGGCCTCTTAAGGGAGATTGCAGGGCAGAGAGGCACGCCTTCCCAAATGTAAGAAGATGTGTCAGACCCTGGGCACAGTACAGGATGCTGGAAGGAGAGCAGTCCGCTTCAGTGGCCGCGAGGGAGATATGGATTCATGGGGAGTTCCCCCCGGGATGTCCGGAGGGCTGAAATGGCGAGTCGGCCTTTCAATATTGTTGGGAATAGGGTGGCTATCCTTCGTGCTCATCTGGCTACTGTTCTTCGCTGATGGATTCAGCATCTATCGTAACCTCGCCATACTATTCCTCTCCCTGCTACTGACAGGGGCCGTGCTGACGGCAACCTGGCTCAGCTATGGTATGCGCATGGCGGAGTACTCATCGCCTGAGTGCACAGAATGGATGGGATTGCGGAGCATGAGATTGTGCATGATCGCAACCCTTCTGCTGTGGGGCGCGTGGGCCGGCCTTGTCATCGGCTGGCTATACCTGGTCGCGGATGCCATGTCAGGCTACCAAAATATCGCCGTACTGCTGATATCGTTCCTCCTCGCCGCTGGAGTTTCAACGGCCATATGGATGTATGCAACTCAATGAGTATCCTTTCATCATTATCACTTAAGATACTCAAGCGAGCAGATACTAATATCGTTGGGACCTGGAAGCCAGCGTGAATACCCGTACCTTCGACCTGATATGCATCGCTGTCATCATCATAACGGGGGTGGTGGCGATATCGGTGGTGCAAACCAGTCCCCATGGCAAATCCCTGGATATCCCTGGCCTGGACACCAATGGGGAAGGTCTTTCTACAATTCAGCCTCTAGGTCTAACCCTCTCGCTGGTGATCCTTCCTGACTTCGGCCTCATGGTCGCAGCGCTAGTGTTGGTGTTCAAAGATGAGTCTGAACCTAGACCGCCCACCTAGGTAATTCATTTCTCCTCTTCCGGGCAACAAAGAACGATCCAGCCTCTCACCATGACGCCATGACCTGACACCATTGCCGAAGCCACTTACAGAATGATGAGCCCACCGAAGCCCTAGATGATCGAGGGAATCTTTACGGATGAGTATTCTCATAATTGAGATATTGGTAATTTAACGATCATAGAAGGGATAGGCCCTTGTGACGGGCGTGGTCAACCGCCCTGAGGTGCTCCTCCCTGGATAGGGGAGCGCGCAGTTCACGATGGGACCATGCCTTGTGACATGGGCGGTACTGGGCCATGAGATTGACCGGCACATCAGGGATGTTCTCAGCGAGCCAATCGATCAGAGGGATTGTGCAGCATTCCAGGTGCCCAGGCAGCTGCAGATGACGTACCAGCACCTCTCCCTGATTGACGGCGAGTAAGTGGTTGTGCAGCACCACCGCTGTGTAATTATTAACACCGCATAGACGACGGGCGCAGGCGTCGTTGCCGAACTTCAGATCAGTGAGGTAGATGTCCATTGTGCCGTCAAGCAGCCGCATAGACTCTTCCTCCAGGTACATGTTGGAGTTCCATATCTGCGCGATATTCCCCTCCAATTCCTGCAGGACCTCCAATATGTAGGGCAACGCGGGAATGGGATCGCCCCCTACCCAGTTGATATTTCTAATGCTCCCCCTACCTGGCCGAGATGTGCGGAGCGCCGCATCAAGTCGTTCGGCCAGTTCCTCCGGAGAATATACTATTCCTCGGTCTGGCCGGGTGCTTATCTCATAGTTCTGGCAGAAAACGCACCGGAGGTTGCAGCCTGAGAAGAAAACGGTATAGGAGGGCACCAGGGGGGCCTCCTCTCCAAGATGCACAAAGTCGCTGGATATCTTGGGCCTCAGGACTCCACAGTGCCCCACTTGTCCCCCCTCTCGATCCGCCGCGCATCGCCACGGACACAGCGTGCATGATGTTTGATGGCGTCGGGTGAGAGCGACCTTCAGATCAAGCAAGGAATATTCCGCCCGCTCCCGGGCAGGCAGATCCAGGGCGCCCTTCGCCTGTTCCAGGGAGCGCTCATGCTCCTTCCAGCACTCCCCTGCCAAAGCGGGCAGGTCTGCCGGGGTTGACCGTGCTACCTGGAAGCGCGGCCGTGCCGTTCCAGCGACAATGCGCAGATATCGGTCCAAAGAGTGCATTCATACATATCCTCGCGCCATAG
>JAAYQQ010000065.1 GCA_012519255.1 Methanobacteriota archaeon
CCGTCGTCGCCTGGATGAGGTCCCACTGCACCGCATTGGCATTCATCACACCGTTGGCCGTGACAAGCCGTCCGTTCAGGGAGTACTTGGCCCGGACGCCCTCCTGACTGTACTTTCCAACATGCAGGGTGAACATGAGCGGCGGAACGATGCGAGCAATCTTCTGGACCGATTGAGTGATGATCCTCTCCATCTGTTCCATGGAGAAACGATCCTCTCTATCCAGCCCCTCTATCTGCATATACATCATGTCCCTGCGACGGAACGATGCGATCAACTCGACGATATCATATCGTGTTATTATGCCTCTGAGCCTGCCCTCGTCCACCACCGGGAGGGTGGATATATTTCTCTGCAGCAAGAGGGCGGCGGCATCCCCCAGAGTCGTATCGGGCGAGGTGATCACCGGTTCATCGATCATGACCGATGATACCTGCACATCGGTTGGATAGCTGCTACCCACCAGCTCGCCCATGGTCTGCCGGCGCTTCTCCCGCCAGTTGTAGTTGACCACGTCCCTGATGCCTACTATCCCCATCAGCCTATCTGAGCTGTCCATTACTGGCAGGGTCCTGATATCCAGGTTTCTCATCAGGGTGACAGCATCGACGATTCGATCCTCCATTTTAACGGTCTTCACCTCTGGCGACATCACCGTCTCAATGGGAATGTCCCTGAGGTCTGGGATATCCTGGAGGATCGATAACATATGACCTCGGGAGAGGATTCCCACAATCTTCCCATTGTTGACCAGTGGCATCTGTCGATAGCCTTCGCGGATAAGCGCTTCGGCGACCTCGGTCAATGGCGCATCTGCCTCTATCAGCGGCGGCATGATCATTATCGAGCTTACCTTTGTCCCGATAGGTAGGTTCTTGCGGCGCAGAAGAGTACCATAACTGACCACGCCGGCAAGCCTCTTGCCATCTCCGCTCACGGGAATCTCATGGAGGTCGAGCTCCCGCATCTTGGCTATGGCGCCGTTAAGGTCATCTCCCGGTTTTACGGTGACGAACTCCTGATCCATCAGATCGGATGATCTGATGTTTTCGATCTTAGCTCTCAGCACCTCTTTCTTGTTAACTCCTACAAGTTCTTCCGCGGTCATGTTGCCTCCATTACAAAACATGGTCTAGTCACATGCTCACGCCGGACCGCATCCGGCCGTTCCGATGTTGCTAGACCATCAAGACGAATAGTTATGCTATCAGTATATCTCATTGGTAGCAGGCCTTCAGTGGGTCTTCATTCGATGAAGGGGGAAGATGTTTGGGCAGAATGCACCTCATCCATGCCCGATATTCCTTGCCCGCCTTCGTTGTTCTAGTCGTTCCTCCTTCTTCTCGATGATGCGGCGCTCGAACCGCTGCATCAGCGAGGTGGTGGCACGAATGAGATCCCACTCGACTGCACTGGCGACCCATATCTTGCCCTCAGTGATCAGCCGTCCATTCAACGAGTACTTGAGATTCCCCCCGTTGGCATGATACTTCGTCACGTGCAGGGTGAACAGGGTCGGCCTGGAGATCTTGGCAATCTTATGAAGGGACTGACTGATGGTCTCATCGATCTGCTCGACGGCAAAGCGGTCTTCGTGGTCTAGCCCAGTGATCTGAGTATATACCATGTCCCGCTGCCTGAACGATGCCAACAGCTCGATTATATCATATTTGGTCAGGATGCCCATCAGATCGCCCTGGTCCACTACTGGAAGGGTGGAAATATTATGGTCGATCATCTTCTGGACGGCCTCTCCCAGATCGGCGCCGGACTCGATGGTGAACACTGAGTCTAGGGCGATAGATGAGACCTTCACCTCCACGGGACTGTTATCTCCAGTCATCTCGCCAACAGTTTCCCGCTTCCGTTCCTGCCAGTTATAGTTGGCCACCTGCTTTATGCCAATGATGCCGGTAAGTTTGCCCGCATCATCGACCACTGGCAACGTACGGATGGTCAGATTCTTCATGTTGAGAAGGGCTGCGTTCACCGACTCATCCGAACCAATAGTCTGTACATCCTCGGTCATGATGTCGTAGACCTTTAGCTCCCGTAGATCCCTTATACCATTAATTAGGCCGATGAGGTCGGTACGGGTGACGATGCCCTGAATGATCTGCTTATCCACCACTGGAATCTGCCTGAACCCGGAGGTCAGGAAGGCCTCTGCCACTTCCGTGATAAGGGCATCGGGCGTTAGCTCCTGAGGCATTATGGTTATGGAACCGGCCTTCGATGAAGTGGATAGGTTACGGCGCTTGAGCAGAGTGCCATAGCTCACCACACCCATCAGCCTCTCTCCGTCCAGACTTACTGGGATCTCATGAAGATCTAGGTTGCCCATCTTCTTCAAGACATCAGTGAGTTGTTCGTCCGGGTGGACGTATGGGAAGTCTTTGGACATAATGTCCTTAAGCTTCACAGCATCGATCTGAGAACATAGCTGCTCCCTTTTCCGTATCCCAGTCAGCTCATTCGCGGTCATTATTTCTCCTCCATAAGAAGTTTGGAAGTAGTTGACCATTCTCCTCTCTTCCCTGAGCATGATAATGATTTCTTAGCTATTGAAGCTTGGCAAAAGAATACTCTCTCTAGATAAGAATACGTATTGGTGATACGAAAAATGAATTAAAGGAGTTGGGGAGGCGGTTGCCTCCCCCGCTGTTAACCCGTTCTTTCTACTCGCTCGCGACCTCGAATGCGGATAGGTCTTCGCCACAAAGGGCCTCATGAACCACATTAAAGATGCCAGCGTATGGGATCCTGATCTGTTTGGTGGTATCCCGCTCCCTAAGTGTGACCGTACCATCCTCCAAAGACTGATAGTCTACTGTCAGGCACCAGGGGGTCCCGATCTCATCCATACGCGCATATCTTCGCCCTATTGATCCGGAATCATCATAGTATGTCTCGATGCCGCCAAGTCGAAGATTCTCTTCTATTTTCATGGCCACTTCATCGAGCCCATCGCGAGCCATGAGTGGAAATACCCCTATTTTGATAGGTGCCACTGCAGGGGGGAACTTCATTAGTGTCTGCCCCTCTCTCTGAGTGTAGACATGCTCGAGCACGGTGTAGGTGATCCTGTCAAGACCGTGGGAAGGCTCGATGACGTGAGGGATAACCTTCTCCCCGGAGATCTTCTCTTTCACCCTAACTACCTCAAAGAGTTCGCTCCCCAATGAGATCATTTCTCCGTCGACCTCAATTGTAAGGGTACCATTCTGGATGGTGGCGGGGTCCGCCGCTTCCATAATTTTTCCGATCTTGCCTGCCCTGGACTTATAGGCTGGGCCAAGGCGATCGTAACGTGGCTTGATACTATCCTTCTCGACCTCTTTTGGCTTGTCAAAACGCTTGAACGCAGTCATGTCTGCGCCGGAGAACCTGATATGTCGAGAAAGATCCCAGCAGCCCCTGTCGGCGATGCCTACAATCTCTGTCCAACCATAGCTCAGGAGCGATTCAGCATCCCAGCAATCGGCAGCGTAATGAGCCATTTCAGCCTTCTCATGCTGACGGAAGCGCAGCCTGTCACCGTCCACGCCGATGGCCTCGAGGAATTCCTGAGTGAGCCAAAGGAAATATGCGAGCACCTCGTTACAAATGATGCCCTGGGCCACCGCATCGCCTACAGATATCTCGAGCTCCCTGCCATCGTTTGTAAGCAGGCGAAGAATGTCATCCTTGATATTGTTGAAGCGGGGCCAGCTCTTGTCCTCTGGATCCACGAAAAGCTCGCACTCCATCATGTTGAACTCCCTCAGCCTGATGACACCCTGTCGTGGAGAGATCTCATTGCGATAACCTCGGCCCACCTGGATGACCCCAAGAGGCAATTTTTCGCGGTTGTAGCGGTAGAGATGAGGAAAGTTCACGAAGATGCCCTGGGCAGTTTCGGGGCGCATATATCCGACGCGCCCAGAGCCAGGACCTATAATGGTCTTGAACATGAGGTTGAATTCCTCTACCGTTGACAGTTCGCCACCGCAGGCTGGACATACTACGCCGTTCTCCCGAATCAGCTTATCCAGCTCTTCTTCGTTGAGCGCCCCTGCATTTGGATGTTTATCGTCAACTAGGTGGTCGGCACGGTAAGGTTCATCGCATACTTTGCATTTGACCATCTTATCGGCGAACTCGTCGACGTGACCAGATGCCTTGAACACGGCCTCTGGGCCGATGGTCTCGGAGTCGATCTCGATGAATCCCTCGCCAAGGGTGTAGAGACGTCTCCACATGTCGATGATATTATTCTTCAGAGCGGTCCCTAGGGGGCCGTAGTCATACATCCCTGCCACGCCGCCGTAGATTTCGAAGGAGGGATATAGAAAACCTCTGCGCTTGCAGAGTGAAAGGATGTCCTGCGCATTCACCATTGATATGCCTCTATTATTCGTATCTCAGTCCTTTGCCAGGATGGAGATGACGTCCATGTCGTACAACATGGCTGTCAGATTATCTTTGGAATCCACCACGGGGAGCTGACCGAAATCATTCCTCCGCATCATCCGAGCGGCCTCTGATACGTTGGTCTTCTTAAAAACTGTTGTGGGAGAGCGCACCATAACGCTACTCACTGGAACCATAGGCATATCTATCTTGGAGACCTCGTACCACATCCGCAGGATGTTCCGGTAGTTTTCCCAGCTCCAGAAGTCATCCTCGCCTCCTAGGCCCATATCTTGCTCCGTCACGCTCTCATGAATATGGAACTTATTGAAAACATCGCGATCGGTGATGATGCCATTGAGGCGGCCAGTGCCATCCAGGACTGGGAGGGCATTAACCTTTGATACACTGAATGTAACGAAGGCAACGATCAGCGGGGCCTCTTGATAAATGGGCACGCATGGGGACAGTGCCAATTCATCTACCGGTATCCCGGAGGCTTTCTTCTCCACATCATACAGAAGGTCGGTTGGCGTCATGATCCCCACTAGTTTACCATCTTCCACCACCGGTAGATGCGTCTCCTTGGTTTGAATCATGACCCTGGCCGCTTCTTCAACTGGGGTCTCGGGATCCAGATATTGCGGATCACGCTTCATGACCAGGGCCAATTGATCTTCCTCTGGATTGTCGAATATGTCACGACGGGTGATCATTCCCACTAGTTCATCATCGTCCCTCTTGACAACCGGTGCCCCGGTGAGGTTATGTCTGACCATCATTCTGAGGACGTCGATGCGAGAGCTTGGAATGGTGGCCACAATTGGATTGTGAGTCATCACTTCTCTGACAATAGTCACTCTATCACTCCCCGATCTTTGCACGGACAACTAGAACCGGGCACGGGGCGAAACGCACCACTCTTTCGGCAACACTGCCCAAGAGGAGCTTGGATATACCAGTACGGCCAAGGGTGCCCATTACTATTAGATCATGTGTTTTAGCTGCATCAACGATCTTCTTGACAGGGGAACCCTCTTCAACTACTGCATCGACCTTAACTCCCAGCTTCTCGCCTTCCTTGACAACCTCTTCGACAGCCTTTCTACCTTCCCTTTCTAGGAGCGTGTAGATCGATACAACGGTTGAGTCCATAGGAAAGTTCACGAAGGAGGTCTGATCTACCACATATAGGGCAGTCACCTCCGCGCCCATGAGGTGGGCTAGTTCCAGGCCCTGGGTAATGGCTGCCTTAGTATATTCACTTCCATCTGTGGGTATCAGGATCTTCTTGAACTGGTTCATCGAGGTCATCTCCTTTCCCGCCCCACGCACACCATTAGCGGGTCAAGTCCCGCCGTGCGCAGGACCACATCGGTGACGGGGTCACCATCGTGTCCCTGGATGACCATGAAGTCACATGGCATCCCTGGGTCGAACTCTATCAGTGGACTCTCATTTATAATTTTTCGTCCATTGCAGACTGACATACTTATCACGCAGTCAAGACGCTTTATTCCCTGCGAACGGAGCAGCCGTCCTGCGAATTCCATCTCCACGAACATGTCGGGAAGGGAGATCATGGCGTTGTCTGTGCCAAGGGATATCACTACTCCTGCCTCGATCATCCGAGACAACGGAGTGGGCAGCCCGAAGAACATGTTGGATCGAGGACATACCACTATGGGCACGCCTTCCTGTGCGCACACCTCTAGATCTTCATCGGTCGCACGGCACATGTGGATCAGATAATCTGGCTTAAGGTCGAGCACCTTGTCCAGATCTTCTCTCACCCTCTCAGAGCAGTGCATGGCAAAGGTTTTCCCCCGGGAGTGCACCATCTTAGATAGCTCTCGAAGCTCCTCATAGTCCCAGTCGGACAGGGATGAGGGACCTATGCCATCGGCGACATTGAGCAACTCGTGGACCTCGTCGCGGTCAAATCGAGGTTCTCTGGTCTTTCCCATGATGAATGGGCGAGCCCCCTTGGCCGAGGAAAGAATGCCGACTCCTTCCACGCTCCCCTCACGAAAATCCGAAAATGAAGAGATGCCTTTTCGGAGCATATACTCGGATAGATAGGAAGCAGTCTTGCGCTGTTTCAACGGGGAAGTCTGGGCCAATTTTCTATACTTGAGCCCATGAGGCGGTGCGACTACTTCGGCCAGGGACATCCCCATATCTACCGGGACGACGTAATCGATGATATGAGTATGAGCATTGATGAGGGTAGGTAAGATAATGCCCTCTGCGATGTTCCCCTTGGCCCTCCCCCTGCCTACTTCCTCTATCACGCCATCTTTGAACCCGATGTGCCCTTCCTGGAATCCATGGGGGGTCCAAATCTGGCCGGATACGTACTCCACAGCACGGTTAATGGATGATACCTATTTCAAACAAATGTTGTTTGTAATTAACCAACTCTCCAGTAGAATTGGATGATATATCCAACTCGAAATGGCCCCCCGTTAGTTTTATCTAATAGGTTAGAAAATATAACGAGCAGTTGGATACTACATCCAACACGAGGAGAGAGAAAATGAGCGTAGTCATGTGTAGAATGGAGTGTGACGTGGACGGCAACGGCCTCTCACACTACATAATCTATGATGGAGCAGGCGAACTGCCTTTCTAAACCCCTTCCCAAACCTTTTTTTCTAAGGTGATATAATGATCTCCGAGAAATCCCAACTTAGCGATAGCGCCATACGGCCGTTCGGCCTGAATTCTGGTATGGGCCCACACCTCCAGCTATTGGACGTAGGACAGTGGTACGCGCTCCTGGATCCGGACACGATGTTCTGGGCACTGGTGTCTAAAGAGAAGGACCTGTCAAGGTCCCTCCGAGAGAACATTGTTCCTCTCTACGAAAAGCATGCCGAGTCCATGCGCGAGGAGTTGCATGAATTCCGTGCTTCTGAGCGATTCTCTGCAGTGTATTTCAATCCCACTGGCATGTGTAACGCCGCTTGCAGGTATTGTTATCTCCCCGATGACCTTCGGAGGACAGGTAAACACATGAGCTATCAGGAGATTTCCACTGCGTTAGACAATCTCCATGAGTTCTTTGAGAATTATCCTGGCTCGGTCATGCGCAACAGCGAAGGGAAGCGACCTGTGATCGTATTCCATGGTAGCGAGCCGTTACTTGTAAAAGACGCCCTAAAGAAAATCGTGGTTGATTACTCCGATCAGTTTGTGTTCGGGGTCCAGACCAATGGCTGGCATTTGGATGATGACACTGCCGACTTTTTCATGGACAACAATGTCTCAATAGGTGTATCGTTGGATTCACCCATCAAAGAGGTCCACGACCGCATTCGCCCGCTACGTGGCGGAGAGGGGAGTCTGTATGATCGAGCAGTTCATGCAATAGAGCATCTCGATGGCTACAAGGCCATGAGCGTCATCTGCACGATCAGCTCCATGAATGTGGACACATTGCCTGACATGATCGACTTCCTTGCCGATCGGAAGGTCTCATCTCTTCTAATGAATCCCGTGCGGGGGACTCAGGAGGTTGCCAGGGCCCTACGGCCGGCCGATGATGTATTGATTCCGAACTTCATGGCCGCGGTCGAGCGGGCGGTGCAGCGGACCAAGGAAGGACAGCGCATCGTCATTGCTGACTTTTCCAATCTGGTGCTGGGAATAGTGGCTCCCATGGGTCGCCGACTCATGTGTGACATAACTCCATGTGGTGGCGCCAGGTGCTTCATTGCGGTGGCCTCGGACGGTTCGATCTACCCATGTAGTGAATTCATAGGATTGGAGGATTGGAAGGCCGAGAATGTCTTCTCTCCCGGCGGAGTGGAGCGAGCCGTAGCCTCTCCACCGCTTGCTGCGGTAAGGGCGCGATGGGCGGAAAAGATCCCTGTTTGTTCATCCTGCGCCCTGCGCAATATCTGCGGCGCTCCATGCCCAGGAGAAGTATTCGCAGAAAAGGGGAGCGTCATGAATAAGAGTCCATACTGTAACTTCTACGAGGCGATCATCCGTCACGCTTTCCAGCTTATAGGGCGAGGAGAACTGCCCAATCTGGTACGCACAGATGGATACGACTTCCGTTACAACATTTTCGAATGACGGGGCCCTCTGAATCAGGGTGGCATCGTTACCTCTCTTTTTCAAACCTCTTTCTTCTCCTTTTTTAATGCCCTTTACCGCAGCGTGCAAGTCTTTTTATATGTCTATTTATTTGTGTGGTTCCAAAGATTTGAGGTGCAAAATATGCCGGTTAAGATCAAGGCAGAGGATTGCGTTGGATGTGGTGCTTGTGAAGATGTGTGCCCCGAATCGGCCATCACCGTTGATGATGTAGCGGTGGTCGAGGAGAACAAGTGCGTCGACTGCGGCGCCTGCATCGATGAGTGCCCCAACGACGCCATTGAAGAGTAAATAATTAATTAATGGAGCAGCCGCTCCATTTTTCTATTTTCATATTTTCTAATACTTATCGGGAATTCTATATCAAAATTAATTTTTCAGCTATAGTGCTCTGGAGCATCTAGAGGAATCTCCCCCTCATATCGCTTGCATTTTCAGTTGGTCATCCTTCCCTGAGGGAGATATTACTCACATTCTGATGAGTAGGGGCGTCTCACCCCCCGCCAGCCCCTTCCTCTCCCTTCATGATATGTTTGCCAGGCGCGGCATGGCGATGAGGCTGGCTCCATAATGCTAGTGCTGGGGTGCCGCACATAATTCACCACGTAAAACACTGTAGGACTGTGCACGAACGGATGACAGCAGCCCGTGTGGACGATGGCGAGATGATTGTAGCATTTTAGCATATGGCATCATGAGAATATCATTCTGCAAAAATCATAGATTTTGGGGGCAGGAAAGAGTGGTAAGTCATTATTGGCCCCCCCATCTCGGGGTGCCTTACCTTTCTCCTCAAAATTCTGCTAAAAGGATTATTTGGCCCAGTACGGTTCCTTGATGTATTTATAGGCCGAGTTGGAGGCGATTGCGGCCTCTCCACAACCTACTACGATTTGCTTATACTTGCCTTTGTATGCAACAACATCACCGCATGCGAACACTCCTCGGCGGGAGGTGCACATGTCTGTATCTACCTTGATCAGCCCCCCCTCGAGTTCGACACCCCATCCTTCCATGTCCTGCGCCTCGCTGGAGGTCCCAATGTTGATGATGACGGCATCTATGGGCCGCTCCTCGAGCTCGTCGCCTTTCTTCACCACCACACTGGTCACATGATCATCTCCCTTGATCTCAACGACCTGGGATGACATGATGCGCTCTATGCTTGACATCTGCACTTTCTCTACAATGGCCTCATCCGCGCGGAATTTATCCCGGCGATGTACCAGGCAGGTGTCGGAACGATCGCATACAAGCAAAGCCATCTCCAGGGCGGAGTTGCCTCCGCCGACAAACATGACCTTCTTGCCGGCCAAGGCATCACGTTCGGGAAGTTTGTAATAGACTCCTTTTCCTTCAAGCCGGTCTTCGCCAGGCACTCCCAAGCGCTTTGGCTTGAATAGTCCCATACCGGTAGCGATGATCACCGCTTTGGTTTCGTAGGAATCCCTATCTGTTCTCAAAAGTAAGTGACCGGATTTATCCTCTACTGCCAATGCTCTTTCCCGTTCGTGTATCTCGCATCCCATGGATTGGGCATGATTGATAAGATGAGTGGCAAGCTGGCCCGCATCGGTCATCACATACCCAGGATAGTTGTCTATACCCTTCTCTGGGTAGAGGCTCGCCAGCTGGCCCCCTGCCTCGGTGGCATCAACGACGAGGGTTTTTAGCTTACGGGTCCGGGCATAGATCGCAGCGGTTAGGCCTGCCGGACCTGCGCCGATGATGATGAGGTCGTATAACATGCAAGAGAGCTAATTATGCTCTTCATTTTAAGACTTATCGAACAGCTCCCTCAGGTGTTCGTGTATTCATCTAGTGAATAGATGGTATTCGTAGTGTGTGAACGAAAACAGTAGGGGGTGCGATAGATTGATGACCCTCTCTTGCCTATTCGTCATTGATACGATGGCCATCCGCACCTTTATAGCAGTGGATCTGGAGAGGGATGAGAGGATCGAGACTTTCGGTACCGCGCTAAAACATGCCGATCCATCCCTCAAGATCGTGAATCCCTCACTCATTCATATAACACTTAAATTTCTTGGCGATGTCGAGGAGGGCCAGATCCCCAAAATATCTGAGGCGATGCATTCGGCCGTACAGGGAGTCGAGCCATTCACCATTGCGTTCAGGGGAACAGGCGCCTTTCCATCTCTAAATCGTATCCGCGTAGTATGGGTGGGCATGATCGACTCCCAAGCTCTGGGAACGATTGCGCGACGGCTGGATGAAAGATTGGCTACCATAGGCTTCGCCAGGGAGACTAGACCTTTTGCCCCTCATCTGACCGTGGCACGAGCAAGATCTATGCACTCCAATCCCTCGGTGCGCCGAGTCATACAGGATCATGCTCAGGACGACTTCGGTCAGCAGGAAGTCAGGGTGATCCGGCTGAAAAAAAGTGTTCTTACGCCACATGGGCCGCAATACTCCACTTTGGAAGAGCTACATCTTTCCTGAGCTACGAATTATCATTGAGGACCTTGAGCAACCGCCCCCCCATTCCTATGCTGCAGGAGGAGCATGCAGGGCCTGGGATCAGGGGAGCAGTCTGTGATGGATCGAACGACCCTCTTCGAAGCTCACGATAGGCGATCATCGAGGCGTGGTTACTGCCCCGTGATGATGTCAGCGATTGAGGGCTCAAGCTAGCTGACCGAGAATTGACAAAGAGATCGGATGTGCAGCGGGGACATCATTCATTTCAAGCAGAGAATGCCTCGGCAAGATCTTTCACCGCCTGGACGAATCGGATCGCCTCCGCCTCACTGTTGTAGAGATAGAATGACGCTCGGGCGCACCCATCGATCCCTCGAGATAGGAAATAGGGATGCATACAATGCATGCCTGAACGAATTAGAACCTTGGCCATCTCGTCAATTATCATGGCTATATCATGTGAGGTCATGCCGCGTAGATTGAAGGAGAAGATGCTGCTGCGTAGCATTGGGTCGAAGGGCGGAAGTATGCTTATGCCCGGAAGGTCGCGCAGGCCTTCCGTTATAATGCGATTGAGTTTACCCTCATGTTCTTCCACTTCATCCATCCCAACCCTTTCAAGGTAATCGATCGCGGCTCCCGTGCCAGCAATTCCGGAGTAATTAAGCAGGCCTGACTCAAACTTTTCCGGAGGGGGCAGCAATTCTACCTGGTCGTATCGGGCCAGGCCGACTCCCCCTCCTCCCACTATCAGCGGCTCCATCCTCTCCAGGACTTCCCGCTTGGCATACAGAATGCCTATGCCAGATGGGCCAAGCATCTTATGGGCCGAG
>JAAYQQ010000066.1 GCA_012519255.1 Methanobacteriota archaeon
AAGACCGGTACCCTAACCCAGGGGAAGCCAGAGGTAACAGATGTTCTCCCCTATGGCAATGCCGCCACGGAGGATGTGCTCATCTTCGCCGCCTCGGCCGAGAAAGGGTCAGAGCATCCATTGGGTGAGGCCATAGTGCGAAGGGCAATGAGCGATGGGCTAGAGCTGTATGAAACGGAACAGTTCATGGCCGTGCCGGGAAAGGGAGTGCAGGCGACCATACAGGGCAAGGAGGCGCTCATCGGCAATCGCGCGCTCATGGATATGGAGAACGTCTCCACGGCCGCCATCGAGGAGGGGGTGCGCAGGCTGGAGGAAGAGGGTAAGACCGCGATGATCCTGGCCCTGAATAGAGAGGCCATGGGAGTTATCGGCGTGGCTGATGTCCTCAAGCCATCATCTATCGATGCCGTGAGGGAGCTCAGAGAGATGGGTATGGACATCATCATGCTCACTGGGGATAATCAGCGGACCGCCAGGGTGATCGCTAACCAGGCAGGTATAGCAAACTATATCGCCGAGGTCCTTCCAGAGAACAAGGCGCGGGAAGTGGCAAAACTGCAGAAAGAGGGGCACATCGTAGCCATGGTCGGTGACGGCATCAACGACGCGCCGGCGCTGGCCCAGGCGGATGTGGGGATCGCCATAGGCAGCGGTACCGATGTGGCCATGGAGACCGGCGACATAGTCCTGATCAGGTCTGATCTAACCGACGTGGTTGCGGCCATTCAGCTGTCCCGGAAGACCATGTCCAAGATTCGGCAGAACCTCTTCTGGGCGTTGGGATACAACACCGCTGGCATCCCCATCGCCGCCGGAGTTCTGTATCCGACATTCGGCCTGCTGCTGAACCCCATTGTGGCCGCTGGCGCCATGGCCTTTAGCTCGGTGTCAGTGGTATCGAACGCCGCGTTGCTGAAAAGATATGTCCCGGAGATCAAGAAGAAGGAGGCGAACAAATAATGGCTACAGACCCAGTGTGCAAGATGGAAGTTGATGAGAAAACTGCCAAGTGGCGGTCAGAGTATGAGGGGACAACCTATTATTTCTGTGCCCCCGGATGTAAGAAGCAGTTCGACAAGAATCCTGAGAAGTACTTAAAAAAATAGTGAAGAGGCGCGCCGCTCGTGCGGCCTGACATTCACTTCAATTGCTCTAAATAGTGACGGGTGCGCTGCTTCGCCATGTCCAGCGCATCGGGTGCGAGCGGCCCCCACATCCCCACCACGGCAATGTGCATGGCCTCTGGTGAAATGGTGAGACCACGACTTAGGGCAACCTCCTGGATCGTATGAGCAGCAGTTCTTGGGCTTTGTCCTATGGAGCTGAGCGCCTGCTCGCGCTTCGCCGGATCCTTGGAGAGAGGGCCTACTGTATCAAAGGCAACGATGGTTCGGCCAGACCACTTGCCAGTGTCGAGATTTTCTATGAAGTCTCTTGTCTGCCGAGTCATCTTCCCCACGCGAGTGGGAGAGCCGATGAACATGATGTCCCCCGTCACTTCCGGGGGCACCTGTTCTTTAAGATTTAGGACCTCCACCTGATGGCCTGCCGCCGTAAGCTCCTCGGCAATAGCTTCGGCCACCCGCTTGGTATTCCCATGCACACTATCGAATGCAACGACGCCTTTCAGAGTAATGCCTCCTTGAATGAACATTCGTCCCGGAGAGACTTAATGATGGTGGCTTGAGAAGTAAAGAAAAATGAGAAAATGGGAAGGTGTTTTTAAGATAGAATATCCCCACAAGGGATCTTACTTCTTCTTTTTCTGCTTGAGGGGATCGACCTCGTGCTGCTTGAACCGGTCCTTGTCCAGTTCCTCCATCTTCATCTCATGGACCTTCGCATCGACATTCTTGTCCGCGGGAAGTATCTTCTTGACAACGGCCATGCTGTCCAGGCCAAAGCTGAGCATGCCAGGTCCGACCGGAAGGCCGAAGCGAGTCTTCATACCCAGGAGCTTGCCTGGATTCATGATGTCGTTGGGGTCGATGGCCTTCTTGATGGCTGTCTGTATCGCGTACCCCTCTCCCCGGACCTTCTGAAGCAGTGGCCCAAAGAATAGACCGAATCCTCCGAGCATGCGGCCGCCATTCTTTATGGCCAGATCACCGCACTTGAAGTTGAACGAGAGCGAGGTCACACCCTTTGTGAATGACTCGGCATCGTAGATGTAATAGGGCATGAACATGGCCGTGTTGCGGTCGGTCATGATACCAATGATTGCCCCCTCCATCTTCATGGACTTCATAAGTTCGTAGAGATCCTTGGTCATGGCGGCATAGGAGCTGGTTGGCACCAATACTTCCATAGGCACCGAGCCCACTCCGATCTTGCGGCAGCGGAACTCATAGCAGCGCTCATCCCACTCGTGCTGACCTACCTCATAGGACAGTTTCTTCCCGCCCCTCTTGGCTACGATATCGTCGATGGCCTTCTCCTCCAGCTCAACCATGGCCTTGTCGCCCTCAAGGACGACCAGGAGAATCGAGCCCTCAGTAGGTGGGTCTTGCCCCATCTTCTTGAGATAGGCAAAATGGTTGTTGTCCGACCATGCGATGTGAAGTGGCATTACCCGGCTGCGGGTGATGTCGTGAATGGGGCCCTGAAGCAGATCGAGACTCTCGAACTCGTATGCAATAGGCCTCAGCAGCTCAGGGCGCGGAGATAGCTTCAGCGTTACCTCACAAATGACTCCCAGGGTGCCCTCAGCGCCGACGAATAGGCGGTTGAGATTATACCCGGACATATTGTCAGCAAGAGTCTCGAAGCCAGTATCTACGATCGTACCATCGGGGATGACAACCTTCATGTTGCGGATATTGTCCCCGGCTGAGCCATACTTATAATTGCCCACTCCAACGCCGGCGGTAGATATCCAGCCAGCAAGGGTAGCGCTAGGGAAGCTAGAGGGGTAAGAGCCAAGCAAGAAGCCTTTCTCCCATGCCGCATCATAAGCCTGCTTCCATGAGCATCCTGCCTGGCAGGTGATGGTCATGTTCTCTTCATCGATCTTCAGGACCTTGCCCATGCCGCCCATCATGTCAATGAGAACACCGCCATATGCAGGCATGCTGCCGGCCAATCCCCAGGTGGATGCTCCACGAGGAGTTATGGGGGTCCCCTCTTCAAGGCAGATCTTTACGATCTTTGATACATCCTCAGTGGAACGGGGACGCACCACAACATCTGGGATGTTCTTGAAGGCCAACTGCGCCTCCTTGGGAAGGGGGGCCATGTCATGGCTGTAGAGTAACCTCTCACCCTTGCTCGTCTTAACATTCTCGGCACCAATAGCCGCTTTAAGCTTGTTCACGATGGAACCTTGATATCTTTCAGAAGTGTCTGCTACCGCTTCCATGAACAGCCTCTCCTAAGCTGTGATTAGATCTTCGCACTGGTAGTTTCATAGACCTATTAAAATGCTCCTTCTTTTGACGCCTATCCACACCCCCTTGGACATATATCCAGGCGATATTTCCCCATCATTCCATGGTGTGAAAAAAGGAGAGAGTGCTCGGAGTTCACGGGGCAGCTCGAAACGGTCTCGCCGAGACCAATTGCAATCACCTCGCTTTGGTTTGTCGACGAGTACGGTCGTTTCCCTGGTGGGGCCGTTGTCACGGGCACCCTGCACAGGTATCAATACGGTCAGAGCTGTTAGCCTCATCGTTCACAGCTTTGTCGTATCGCGCTTTTTAAGGCGTCGATCGTACAGAGTTGGGACCACCAACGCCGTCAGGCGAGGTCGATACCACTTCTGCCGCTCCTGGCTACATTCCGCCCCCGAGCAATATCTTATTGGATAATGTTCCTATTTATACGTATCTGGGTAACGCATATAGAGAGATTCTACTCCCTCATGAGGTGAATGTGTTCAGGCCCCTTTGAGCAGGGGTCATGCGGTCCGCCGAAGATCCGGAGAAAAAGCCGATCTGAGGCATTCGACCATATCTCCAGGGATGTGAAAAAGGTGAGAGGGGCAACGACAATCAGAACAACCGAAACGCCGGACCATGGTCGCCCCGGGAAGGGTGGCCACCACATTGGCCAGGACACATTCTACTGCGGAGGAAGAAGGCACTAGAAGCGCCTCCCGATGAACTGCTGCCTGGAGAAGATAATCGATATGCCATTGCAGCTTCTTCTTCGAACGAAGGTGTCTGGCCACCCGTTGCTCCAGACCGCCCATGGCTGAACCCACGTATACATAATCGCCTGCTTCGAAGAATATGGGGCCAAGGGCTCCGATGACCAACTCACTTGGTTCATCAAGGCGGAGCAGAAGGAGATACGCACCAGTGATGCTTTTCTCCCCAATCATTGCCCCGACTCTACCTCAGACCTCGACTTGATACGGATTAGAGTGCTTCCGCCCAGGCGTGAGTCGGAGATACTAGCTATATCTCCCAGACGTCGCCCGTAAACCTCTACTGCAGCAATCTGGTCCTTCCACTCCTCATACGGTATCTTGACCCTCAAACCATCCAGATGAAGAACTATGGGGGCAGGGCGCAGGCTCCGCTGCACGGCCTCCAGCTCAGCGACGCGATCCTTGATCTCGGCGGGGTGGACGAAGAGAGGATCTTCATCGAGCTCACGGCGCTTCGAGCGTATGACCTCTTCGACCTTCTGAGCCACCTCATCCAACTTATGGATCTCTTCCTCTCGCCGCATGCGCTCGACCTTGCGGCCTATACCGCATACCAGGGCCTCACAGGACGGTAACTCCTCGATCTCTGGACCGCACACTGCCACCACGGGGATATCAATGTCTTCGAACAGTCGCACCTTGTGCTCCAGAATACAGTCCTTGAAATTGCCCAATACGAATACTGCGGCATCATATTCTTCAATGACCGCCTTCTCATCGGCAGATATCTGGGCAGTCTGGCGACCCTTGCCACGGGCTAGACCCATTACCACGGTGATGGCGCCCACCCTACGGAGCTGCTCGGCGATATCACAGGTTGGATGAGGCATGTGGTGCCTTCCAAGAGTAGGGGCAACGACGGCAATCTCGGTGCCCGCAAGGGGCACATTGATCAGTTTCCCGCCCAGCTCTCTGGACTTCTCCTCGATGACCGGTCGCTCTTCCTCGGGGATGGCCAGGGTGACCGTTATCTGGACCTGTACCTGGGTCTTCTGAATTACAAACCCGCCCACATCCTCGATGAGCTCGTAAAGCTCGTTGATCTTGTATACGCCGCCATCGTAGAGCAGAACCTCGTACATCAGCTCGCCCCCATTTCCTTATGGAGCTCCTCGGCCAGCTTCATCCACTCTTCTTGCATATCGTGCTCCGTACCAATGATCGTCATGGCCTTGTCATTGGCGAGGTTGTAGCGTACCTTGAATCCTTCCGGGAATACTCTCCAAACCGCATCCAATACCTTTGTTCGCAACTCTTCTCCAGGATCCAGCTCAAGGTTGGATATGATCTCTGGACCTGGTCCCGTCACAATAAGCTCAAAGCGAGTGAGCTGTTCCACAGCGTCACGCCCATAGAGCTGCCAGAGCTTGGTCAGCAGTGCGGGGGCCCAGTTCTCATCGATAATAGTGATCTTGCTGCCACCGGAGGCCTGGTCGATCAGGGCCATATCCGAAACCTTGACGGATGATCGGGCCTTGCCCAGGCGAAGGGATATAATAAAGTACGGCGCGTCGGGATCGGCCTTGATGCGGTAGTCCTCGACCATGCGAGATACTCCAAGCTCCTGCATGACCTGCCTGAAGATGGTATCGAAGTTCTGATCTGCGAAAGACTCGTCGTGCTCACTCATCAAAGCCCCTCTAGGAAGCCCGAGGAAAGCAGAGCTGCCCCTGCCGAACCGATATATTGAGAGTTCTCGGGCACAATTGGTTTTCCCCCGACCATTTCTCCGACCGCCTTGACCAGACCACTGATGAGTGACGTTCCGCCCACCTGTATGATGGGCTGACGGACGTCAATCTCCTGGAGCTGCTGCTCGTAGACCTGTTCCGCAACGGAGTGGCATGCCGCAGCAGCGACGTCCTCAATAGTGTGGCCCGCCGCCAGTGAGGTCACCAGATCCTGGATACCAAATATGGAGCAGTAGGAGTTCATGTTGACCTTTCTCCAGTCGCCCTTGTCGGCCAGCGCTCCCAACTCGGTGATCTCCACACGGAGGCGCTTGGACACCATCTCCAGGAATCGACCCGATGCACCGGCGCAGATACCGCCCATGGTAAAATTATCGGGGATGCCATCTCTCACCGTTATGGCCTTATTATCCATGCCCCCTATATCGATGATCGTGGCCTCGCCCCTCTGCCTATCAGCAAGCCACACCGCGCCCTTTGAGTTGGTGGTGAGCTCTTCCTGGATCAGCTTGGCATTCAGCTTCTTTCCTATGAGGAAACGACCGTAGCCAGTGACGCCGATGCCCTCTAGATTGTTGAATTTGAGACCGGCCTCGTCAAGAGCCTGATTCATGACCTCCTCGGCCGTGCCGATGACCTCGCCTGTAGGGGTCCAGGCCTTGCCGATGATCTCGTTATCCTGAAGGATCATGGCCTTGGTAGTGGATGAG
>JAAYQQ010000067.1 GCA_012519255.1 Methanobacteriota archaeon
CAGGAATTCTCCGACACCGTGGATAGAGTGGCTAAGGGCCTAATGGCGCTGGGGGTGAAACGAGGAGATAAGGTCGCCATTTGGGCAACCAATGTCCCTCACTGGGTGACTCTCATGTTCGCCACCGCCCGCATCGGTGCGATCCTGCTCACCATCAATATTAATTATAAGTCACACGAGATCGAGTACATCCTAAAACATTCGGAAGCGGAGAATATCTTCATAATCGATGGTTACCGCGATAGTGACTACATCAATATCATGTACGAGCTCGTGCCCGAGCTGAGGACCCAGCCTCGAGACCATCTCCATTCCAAGCGGTTCCCCCACCTCCGTCGGGTGCTCTTCCTTGGACCAGAGAAGCATCGCGGCATGTACTCAATGAACGAGGTCATGACCATGGCCACCCAGATCACTGAGGAGGAGTATGTCTCCAGACAGAAGTCAGTATCTCCCCATGACGTCGTGAACATGCAGTACACATCCGGCACTACTGGGTTTCCCAAGGGGGTTATGCTAACTCATTACAACATCGGCAACAATGGTTACTGGATTGGGGCGAATCAGAACTTCACCGAGAAGGATCGCGTGTGCTTCCCAGTGCCACTGTTCCATTGTTTTGGCTGCGTCCTGGCAGTCATGGCATGTGTTAATCATGCTGCTACAATGATAATTCTGGAGAGGTACGACCCCGTCAACGTTATGATGTCTGTGGAGAAGGAAAGGGCCACCGCGCTGTACGGCGTTCCAACCATGTTCATCAACATACTCGACCATCCACTATTCGATAGATTCGACTTTTCCACTCTAAGGACTGGCATCATGGCTGGCTCGCCATGTCCCGTGAAGACCATGCAGGAATGTGTGGACCGCATGAACATGCGGGAATGCACCATCGTGTTCGGCCTTACCGAGGCCTCTCCCGGGATGACTCAGACCCGATATGATGAGCCATCTCTGGAAAAGAAGTGCGCCACTGTAGGCAAGGCGCTCCCTGGAATTGAGATCGCCATCATCGACCCTGAGACTGGCGAACACCTCGGGCCAGGAGAACACGGCGAGATATGCTGCCGCGGATACAACGTGATGAAGGGATACTACAATATGCCTGCCGAGACTGCCAGGGCCATTGACGAGGATGGCTGGCTGCATTCCGGTGACATTGGCATGGTCGATGAGGACAGCTACTATGTCATCACCGGACGTCTCAAGGATATGATCATCCGGGGCGGAGAGAACATCTATCCCAAGGAAGTAGAAGACTTCATCCACAACATGGAAGGGATCAGTGACATACAGGTGGTCGGGGTACCATCTAAGAAATATGGTGAGCAGCCCGGGGCATTCATAATACTCAAGTCAGGGGTCACCATGACTCAAGAGGATGTTCAGGACTTCTGCCGCGGAAGGATCGCATGGTATAAGATCCCCAAGTATGTGGCATTCGTAGACTCCTATCCCCTGACTGCCAGTGGTAAAATCTTGAAGTATAAGTTGCGGGATATGGCCGCCGAGCTGTGGCCGGATGCCTGAATGCCGCATCCACGG
The DNA here is from genome assembly GCA_012519255.1 of Methanobacteriota archaeon. Lineage (GTDB taxonomy): Archaea > Thermoplasmatota > Thermoplasmata > Methanomassiliicoccales > Methanomassiliicoccaceae > DTU008. Next base: position 1,549 of record JAAYQQ010000067.1, read on the forward strand.
GCACTTTCTCCGTGAGGATTGAAGTGGCCCGACCGCAACTTTTTTGATGCCGTTCGTTGTGCACAGACCGATGCCATACCTGAAGGTGGGCAACGCCCACATCCATTACCACATGTCTGGCAGTGGGGAACCCCTTGTCCTGATACCGGGATTGTTCGGCAATCTCTACAACTGGAAAAAGATGGTGCCAATACTTGAGAAGCGGTACCACGTCGTGCTGGTGGATAATCGCGGGGCGGGTCGCACCGAGGCCCCTGATGAGCCATTCACCATGGAGGATATGGCCGATGATGTCGCCAGCCTCATGGGCGCATTGGATATCCCGCGATATCATGTAATGGGATGGTCCATGGGTGGCAACGTGGCGCAGGAAGTGGCGATCCGTCACCCTGAGGAGGTTGCATCCCTCATTCTGATGTCTACCTACTCTCGCCGGCCCGAGCGATCAAGTTATGCTATTGATGCCATGCTCCGCACCGTTAAGGAAGGTGCCAGTCTAGATACATTCTTACAGATGATGAATACCTGGTGCCTTACTCAATCACATTACGCCGGCCGTAAGCTGAAGGCGTCGCGGCGGAAGTACACAGACGCCGACCGCATCGTAGAAGGTTTCTGTCGTCAAAAGATCGCCTTGGACCTGTTTGACAGCACTACTCGCCTGCCCCTTATCACCTGCCCCACTCTAGTTATTCACGGTGATGAAGACATCATGGTGCCCACCCATATGGGAGAAGAGTTAGCACAGGGCATCGTGGGCTCGGAACTGACCATAGTCAGGGGAGCGGGGCACATCATCCCGCCAGAAGGATGCAGTCGCTCCATCCTCTCATTCCTAGGGCGCCATCCCCTAGAGGTCGACGATGTTGTAGGAGAGGCCGTTGCCTCTGCGGCCAGGGATTGAAAGCGACAGGTCCAATGCTAGATGTCGCGCCCCCGCATAAGCGCCATATCCTGGCCTCACCACACTGGAGCGGTCGTTTTGATAAGATTAATGTGCAGGGAGCGCCTCCTGTCCAGACGATATGGCCAGTCTCCAAGATTCCTATCAAAAGCTCATTGCGACCGCCAAGCAAGTGACCGTTATTCAGAGCGCCTCTGGCATTTTGCTGTGGGACCTCGAGACCAAGATGCCGGCTAGGGGATTGGAGCAACGCTCAGAACAGCTCGCCCTGCTCGACGTACTGACCCATAAGACCATTACGGATCCCAAAGTCGGAAGGTTGCTAGACGGCATAGAGGGAGACCATGGTTTCGCAGATATGGATGCTCTGCAGAGGCGAAATGTCCACCTTATGAGGAAAAGCTACGAAGAGGAGTCGGGGCTCCCCCAGAAGCTTGTGGAAGAATTGGCCAAGCAGGCTGCCATCACCACTGACGCCTGGAAAAGAGGCAAGATGGCCAAAGATTTCTCCATTTACCAGCCCGAACTTGAGAAGATGCTGGCTCTGCGCAAGGAATCGGCCGCCATCCTAAGAGATATCAAGGGAGCTCGGACGGAATATGACGCGCTGCTGGACATCTATGAGCCAGGCATGACCGTGGATCGCATCTCCGAGCTATTCGCCACCATGCGCGATGGCCTCAGAGATGTTATGGACAAGATCGGGTCTTCCGATAGGAGGCCTGACCTCGGCATCATGTCCAGGCATGTTCCAACCGCTGTGCAGCGCCGCATCTCCGAAGCGGCCATGGATCTTATCGACTATCAGGTTCGCGGTAGAACAGCCTATGGCCGTCTGGACGAGACGGAGCATCCCTTCACCATCGGTTACTACGATGACGTCCGCATAACTACCCACTACTATGAGAATCGCTTTACTTCTAGCCTATTCAGCATACTCCACGAGGGTGGCCATGCACTATATGAGGAAGCACTGCCCCGCGAGTGGAAATACCAACCTATAGGGGGCCCGTGTAGCTATGGGGTACATGAATCGCAGAGCAGATTCATGGAGAATATGATCGGCCGCAGTCCAGAATTTCTAGCATATATGTTGCCTCGCCTGAATGAAATCACAAATGGAATGTTCAAGGATGTGAACAAGGACGATTTCATCCTGGCCGTAAACGCCGTGGAACCATCCAAGATACGTGTCGAGGCGGACGAGGTCACTTACGGGTTGCACATCATCATCCGTTTCGAGCTGGAGCGAGACATTATGTCCGAGCGTCTTTCCGTAGACGAGCTGCCACAGGCCTGGAACGACAAGTACCGTGAATATCTAGGAGTCGAGATCGAGAACGATGCCGAGGGAGTCATGCAGGACACACATTGGTCCAGCGGATCGCTTGGTTACTTCCCCAGCTATGCCCTTGGTAACCTGTACGGGGGGATGTTCCTTCAGAAGATGGAGGCGGACGTCCCGCAGTGGAGAGAGTATGTGGGAAATGGAAATATGGCCCCAGTGCGCGCCTGGTTGGCTGAGAATATTCATTCTAGGGGCAGCCTTTATGATCCAGAGGAGCTCGTGAGGGTCGTCACCGGCAAGGCGCTCCAGGTAGAACCGTTCCTAAATTATCTCGACACCAAGTTCAGTGAAATCTATGATTGCTGACTGACAATGGATGAGGTTTAAGTTTACTAACTGCTTACCAGTCCTTCATGTCTCCTGCCAAGAAGAAAGATCCTGTCGCTGTCATCTTCGCTGCCTCCCTGCCCCTTATCGCCGAGAGAGGCATGGACATCACCATAGAGGACATCGCCTCGAGGGCAAAGATGGAGCCCTCAGCGGTGCAGGAGATTTTTGATGGACCAGTGGATATTCTGCATGAGGCCTTCCACCGTGGCCAGACGGAAATGGAAAGACTCTACCGCATTCCGATAATGGGTGACCTGGAAGAGCACATGGGAGTCCTGTTCGACGGCATGATGCTTAGTATCAAACCTTTCGGTCCAGAGACCTACCTGGGCATCGTTTATCGCGCGACCGAGGACAAACTCCTCTGGGAGATCATCAGGCGCCAGTCAGGAAAGCTCAGCTATGCGGTTAAGGCATTCATGTCTGAGATGGTAACCATGGCCATCGTTGATCAGATCGACCAGGTGGAGAGGGTTAACCAGAATCTGGTAACCGGCTTCATAGAGCACCTTGCCATGGTGCTGGAAGGCAAGAAAATCCCCGACATCAAGAAAGAGTGGGTAAAAATGGCCATGACAATGTTCCGGCCATCCATCAGGACGGCGCCGGATGCCTACATCTAGAGCATGGTAGAAGTGTGTACACCATTACTGGATGCCTCTAACATGATGTCAGAGGCATTGGGGCCCACCATGGCGCCAGTCAGAGAAGGACCCCTCCCCCGAGGGAATTGCAATTCATCCCATCATTTGGAGTTAAACTCTGAGAACACTACATTTCCCATCACATTATATCGGTCGACATCACTTCTGTCCCCATTGTCACTACAATTTCTCCGATATCCAATGAATAGAAAAACCATTGAGAAGGGGGCATCCCCCAAAGCCAATCCTTCTCTCAATCTCAGAACTTGGGAAAGATGTATGGGAGTACATCAGGATGTCTTGGCCGTCGACCGGGACAGCGACGGCGCACCAGCGACTGTCGGAGACAGACCCACTGAGGATAGATCGAACCGGACGATCGAGGAGACAATAGATGGACGAGAGTGAACTATACGATGCGATATTCAGGCGCAGATCTGTGAGAAAATATGCCGGTCCACTGGACCACGATGCGCTGACAGAGATATGTCAGTTCACCGCATCACTGAGGCCACTGTTTCCAGACATTAAGATAGGATGGAAGCTTTTAGGCGGCGATGGTGTAAAAGGCCTATTCAAGGTCGACGCTCCGCATTTCTTGACCATCTACTCTGAACCAAAAAAGGGATATCTGTTCAATGCAGGATTCATGATGCAGCAGATGGATCTTTTTCTATCTACCAAGGAAGTAGGCAGTTGCTGGCAGGGAGGGCCAAGGCCAGTAAGGAAGGGGGGCGCATCCGGTCTGAAGTTCACCATCTCCATGGCATTTGGTAAACCATCTGGAGAGGTTCACCGCAATGATCTCTCAGAGTTTAAACGCCGCCCTCTTTCTGAGATAACGAACGTTACCGGAATGGACAATGTGTTGGAGCCGGCGCGCCTGGCCCCCTCGGCCATGAATAATCAATCGTGGTATTTCACCGGCTCTAATGACGAGATAAATGTCTACTGGGCCCGTTCGGCCATGAACGGTCGGATGAATCAGATCAATGCAGGCATAGCACTTTGCCACCTTTGGCTGGCCGCAGCCCATGAGGGAGGATATGGTAAGATCGTGCGCGATCCACCCAAGGAAGGGGCGCCACGAAAGGGCTATGAATATGCTGCGACAGTGCTAATGAAGTAATGGGGCCCATAGCGCTGGGTAGGTAGACATCTCCCTATATCTTCCATTTTAGAATTTTGATAAACCTGAGCTTTCCCTACCCTCATAGTGTCTGAGCCAATGAAGTATGATAGGGCAGTCATGAGAGGCCCCCTGGCCGATAGTAAAGTGTTCAAGCCATGTTGAGATAATTATAGAGAGATCGTAGAAAATAAAAAAAGAAAAAAGATTGGGGGAAGGAGTTTACTGGCCCTCAAGCTTCTTTTTGCGCTTCTCTTCTCGGCCGACACGCTGAAGCGGACCAGGCGCCCACCATGCCCACTTGCCCATGAGTGTTACAGCCGCCGGGACAATGTAAGTCCTTACGACCATGGCGTCAAGCAACACGGCCACCAATAGGGCAAAGCCGAACTGCTGGAGCATGGCGTTGCTGGACAGCATAATGGAGCCGAAGGCGCCAGCCATGATGCATGCCAGCGCGGTGATGATGCCCCCGGTCCAATCGACCGCGTCCACTACCGCCTCCTTGATCTCCTTGCCCTTGTGCACTTCCTCGCGGATGCGTGTAAGGATGAACACATTGTAATCCATCCCAATACCCATCAGTATAACGAAGAGGACAAGGGGGACCAGCCATAGGATGGGTATTTCCAGCAATGTCCCGAACACAAGATAAGTGAGCGCGTATGCCCAGGTGATGCTCATGGCGATGGATATCACCGCAAAGGCAGGCAGCAACACCGAGCCTAGCACAAGCAGCAGCACTATGAAGATCCCTATGACCACCACAATCTCAATGGTGGTGAACTGCTGGGTAGTAGTCAGGCTCATGTCGTAATTGGCTGCGGTGGCGCCGCCGACCATGATCTCCGAGTTGGAAAGTAGAGGCTCAGAGCTCATGACCGCACTCAGATTATCCCTCAGATCCGGGATGAAGTGCACCATATCGAAGGACATAGGCTGTTCCTTCAATATCACGGTGAGTATCACGCTCTTACGGTCTGTGGACAGGTCCTGGAGCATGCTCGCGACAATCTGATTGCGCTCTTCTTCATGAAGCTGATCCAGACTACGATAGTCTATCTGTTCCCCATAGGGCCAGGTTATCCCGTTCACCTGCTGCACGCTGGGACTATTGGCTATGTCCGACGTGACATTGTTGACGGCGTCGAGATATTCTAGATTGAACTCGCCCGTTTCATTGTTGTATATGATGGTGTCGCCCGTGATGACTATCTGAGTGGGCATGATCCTGCCCGCTCCAAAGTCCTCGGTCATGGCGTTCATGCCCTCTATGCTCTCTGGCTCACCCATGCTGCTGATGAAGTCGAAACTGGTCTCATGAGCCACGAAGAGATAGGTGGAAGGGATGGAGACCAAAAGGGCCACTATCAGTATGACCTTTGCATGTTTGACCGCGAATGAACCCGCACGGTGGAAATAACCATGCTTGGCGGTGCGCCTTTTCTCCATGATGTTCGAGGCGTAACGATCCCACCTCTTCCCGGTATTGGGCCAGAACATCCGGTTCCCAAACAACATGAGGACCGAAGGGACTAGGGTAAGGGATAGGAGGAGAGCGACGACTATGCCCAGGCCAAGCACCAGACCCATGATCTGCACCATTGGGAAGGACGAGATCGCCATGGCAAAGAATGCGATAATGACCGTCGCACCGCTAGTAACGATGGCTTCTCCTGCCCAGGTAACGGAGGCATGTACTGCCTGTTCTCTGGTCGCACCCTTTACACGTTCCTCACGATATCGACTCACTATGAAGATAGCATAGTCTGTACCCACTCCCATGAGGATGGCAAACAACAGGGTGGGAACCATGACGTTGACTGGAGATACTAAGGTACCTACAGCAAACATGAGCGCATGACTTATTCCAATGGCCATGCCAACCGCGCCCAGAGGTAGGAATTGGGCCACGACCGAACGGAACAGGATGCCCATCAGCACGATGATGATGAAGATGGTCACGGGTTGGATCATCTTCATGTCCTCTTCGGAGCTGGCTCGCATGTCTTCCGAGATTGCGGCCTCTCCGGTGACGTACGCCGTGACAATGTTGTCGGTCTCGGCATTCATCCCGGCGATCTTGTCCCGTATCACCTTGACGTAGTCCATGAGGACAAATGTCCCGTCATCATCCACATATGCAGCCGAGACATTAAAGTTGAACAGAAGAAGCATGCTCTTCTTCTCATCGGACACAAAGTTGTTCAATAAAGTCTCGAAGTTGTCCTGCAGATCCGCTGGCATTGCGCCCAGTAGTTCGTCCAGGGTACTCTCGGCCACTACAGTGTGGGCGTAAGCAGCGACCTTTGCTTCATCATAGACGGG
>JAAYQQ010000068.1 GCA_012519255.1 Methanobacteriota archaeon
CGAGGGGCCGTGCCATTTCGACATGCCTCGCGCCCTGGTATGCGAAGGTTGTGGGGCCCAAATCGATAATCTCGGGTACGAGCTCCGGCTGCACCGCGGACGTGTGTACATATGCCGGGAGTGCTTCAAGGAGACGACAGAGACCTATCATTCAACGGTCTGATAGGATGCTGTTAATTCTTGCTGTAGTCTCTTTGACATATCTTTCTATGCCGGCCAGATATGCATCTAGTTCGTCGCCGCATCCTAGACTTGCCCCTTTCATAAAGGTGTAGAACTCCACCAGGTAATCACGGAAGTCCCCTACTGTGGTAGCAAAGTCGCCCATGATTTCCGGGGCATGGAGCGATATGAAATCATCCAGATTCTCGATGTCCTTCTCCAGGAACGGTATATAGGTCCTCATTATGAAGCAACCATGTTTTTTAGACATGTTCATGTGTAGCAGAGGCTTGTTTAGGAGTCGGCTGAGTTCACGGAGAAGTTTATCTGCTTCCTCTCGACGGCCCTTATTATTTGTATACCATGAAGCGATAGCATCAACAGCTTTGGCGATCAGGAGGTCGACTACCATGCGCTTCACTCCCCTTGTAGGAGCTCCTCAATCGCGGCGAGATGCTCCGCGACCTGCCGACCCTTCGGGGTGAGCTCCACGAACTTGCGGAATGGTCGAGTGTCTTCTCGTTCCTCTGTTATGAGGCCGAGTTTTACGAGCTCATCAACTCGGGATTGTACGGACACCGTGCCTTTAGCAACATATGATGCCAAGACTCCCTTGATCATCTTCCCTTCAAAATACAGAATGATCAGGATTTTGATGGCGTGAGTGGCCTCTAAGCTTCCAGCCTTGAGGTTCCTGTAATCCATAAACCAAGATGCTTTTCAGATTTAATGAAGCTAAGTTTATGCTTCATGTTATGAATGATGCATAAGGTATAAATCCTAACTATTGTATTCCCACATGCTTCATGGGAAACATGAAGCGAAGGGCAGTATGCTACCACGAGAATGCTGCCGGAGACTGAGAGCATCCAACAGCGAGCGTTAACGCTTCACGGCCAGGGAGGTGTTCCGCGGTCCCCGGGGGTGTGTGGTAGCGCCCCCGGCCTACGCGCTCCCTGGCAAACATCACGAGGTCATGAAAATGGGACGGACTCTGACACACGGAACGAACGGAGCAGCCCCAGCCATCATTGACCGCATCACTCTGACCAATGGCCAGGCGGGGCTTCGATTCTACGGTTTCTTCCCCACCACCCGCCCCGCCGGCCTTACCTCTTCGGGAGGCGGCCTGACATGAGCCGCCCAACTCGTCGTTCCGGCAAGTATGCCGGGACATCGGCGACGGCCGATGATCGCGGTATTAAGTCCATGAGGCTCGGCCGCTACCCTTTCGCCGCGGGCATCCCCATGTATGCGAGGAGCAAGGTCGGGTGCTGGAACCCCAATTCCACCATGGTCGAGGAATCCCGCAAGCTCCGGCAGATCGGACGGCAGTTCGAAACCCTCAAGAAGGATGGAAAGGTCCCATCCGCCGATCCGCGACTCATCAGATGGGTTGACGTGCAGGAATGGATGTTGACCATCCGGCATCTCGACCCCGATGTGCAAGGGGCGCAGATCATGCGCCTGAACGGCTACTTACGTTTCTTCCGTAATTATTCTATACAACACCAGCTGGATGCTGGCTTCAGGTTGCCCCGTCGGGCGAGGCGTACGATACGAGTTATCGATGAGGATGATCTGCCCGTCATCTTCGAGGCGGCAATGCGAATCAAAGGCTGGACCGGCTCGGTCGCCAGAGGCATGATGGCGCTGTATTTCGCTACCGGCGTGCGACCGAGCGAGCTGCGGCTTGCTGAGTACAACGACCTGGACATGACGAGGCTGCGATTCTTTGTTCGACATCCCAAGGGCGAGGGCAACTGGGCCTCGCCGGAGTGGGTGAATATCATTCGCGGTGACGTCATCCCTCTTATCGATAATTACCTCAGGGAGCGTTCCGCGTTCCTCGCTTCGGTCGATCGCTCTGATGAGGTGCCACTTTTCCCCAAGCAAAAAGGGACGGGCTTCTACTCGGCCAACCGCTTCCGTCAGATAAAGCAAATGGTCGTTAAGGAGTCTGGAATCAACTTCCGGCTCAAGGACTTCCGGTCGACTCTATGCAGCATGACCGTGCAGGAGGATCGGAGCCGCCTTCCCGACATGGCCGCACAGCTGCGGCATTCGATCGCCACCGCCGAGCGCTACTATGCCGCCATTGATCGGTCCCGCGCCGGCAGGCGGCTTAAGGATGCTTGGAAGGATAATCAAATAGTTATTCGCCAAACAACTGCTATTGACGATGATAACGAGGTGACTGGATATGAGTGATGGTGGGTCTGCCCGAATTTGAATCGGAGTCACCAGCACCCCAAGCTGGAAGGATACCAAGCTACCCCACAGACCCGTGATAAAGGGGTATAGTGAAAGGGTTTAAGAGCTTATCCCAAGGGTATGACCTCATCGACGAGGTCAGCATGGGCTACAATCATGCGGCGGCAACAATAGCGCTTCAGACCAAGATCGTCGAGAACCTGCTTGGAATCTTCTCCAAGCTGCACTCGCTTGATATATGTCTGGTAGACGCCACCGACAACCTTTCCACATGTGAAGCACCTGACTGGGATTTGCATCTAGCTCACCTGTAGGACTTCTGCCTCTTCTTCCTGGCACCACGACCAAGGGGCTTCTTTGGAAGCTTCCTGCGTGGATCGCTGATTAGCAGAGAGCGGTCATATTGCTTGAATATTTTCTCAAGCTCCTCATCCTTGAGGAAGTCCACCAGGCCCTTGGCAATAGCAGTGCGCGTGGCCTCAGCCTGGCCCATGAACCCGCCGCCCTGGACCTTGACGGCCACATCGACTTTGGCCACCTTATCGCCAGCCAGAGTCATAGGCTCCATGATCTTGAGTCGAGCGATCTCAGGAGTGAATACCTCTATAGGTACGTTATTGACGCGGAGCTTACCGGTGCCCTCACTGACCACAGCCCTGGCCACGGCTTCCTTCCGCTTTCCGCTGATATTGATTACTTCTGCCATATGCTCACCTCACCCTAGATCCAAGATGCTCAGAGATCTCTCCCAGAGTAACGTACTTGTCTGTCCATAATTTGGTAGCGGTATCGACCTTCATCATCTCAGTGGATGCCAGCTCTTTTGGTACGCCCACATAGACGAGTAGATTCCTGTAGATTTCCCTTCCTCGGGAAGTTCTAAACGGTATCATACCCCGAACGGTCCTTTTCAGGATAAGATCGGCCCGCTTGGGGAAGAAAGGTCCGCGATTCTGCACACCTCTCTTGTGCTTGGCATGGTATCTGGTGAAGACCTCGCTGCGACTACCGGTAATGACTGCCTTCTCGGCGTTTACAACGATGACCTTATCCCCATCTAGGAGACGCTTAGCTATGTAGGTGCTGAGCCGGCCCAGAACATGTCCTTCTGCATCAATAATGACCGACATCTAATTCACCCCATGATCTTGACCTTGTTACCGGAAGGATTCTCCTTGACCAGCTCAGGTATAGTCATTCGCTTTCCTCCCGCTTCTTCAATGGCCTTGGCGGCCGAGGCGGAGAATCGGAACGCGGCAACAGTTATCTTCTTATTGATGGCTCCGGCGCCCAGAACTTTGCCTGGAACGACGATGATATCTCCATCTTGTGCGTATCTTTCCAACCTGCTCAGGTTAACCTCGGCCCAGTTACGGCTAGGCCTCTCCAAACGCTGAGCAATGTCTCGCCAGATGGCGGCTTGCCCTTCCCTGGTCTCTTTCTTCAGGTCACTGATTAGAGAAACCAGATTGGGGTCCGTCTTGCGAATAAGCTTCATTCTGACTCCCTCGACATTGTCGTAGAAGGCGCTAATGGGCATGTATTTAATAAAGCTTTCTCCCACTCCCAGTACCTATCCAGCATCTCTCAATCCACTCTGCTGAGCGCCCCCTGCGAGCGGACCAATTGCCCCCGCTCTATCAGTTCTTCCACCGCTTTGGCAATCCTCCGCCGGGCTTTTGTAGAGGGGCGCTTATAGCCATATAGGGCAGTGGTCCTGGCGACAAGAGTTTTCTCGTCCAGCATATTTTCCTCATCCAATATGTTTAGAATGGCTAGTCGCAGTTCTTCCATGCAAACAAACCATAGCTCTCTTCTCTCTCCCTCGGCGGAGCTGCGTACTGGAGGCGCATCCATCTCCGGCGACCATAGGAATGAACCATCCGATACGATCCTCTCCTGTTCTGCCAGCTCTCCGATGACATCCGCTTCCTCGGCCCTTGTAGGCCCTCTTTGGAGACCACACTTCTTGTAGAGTTCTCGGAGGCGATCATGTACCACATCTGGATGTATTGGACTCTCTTCTAGTATGACTACTTCCACAACTTCTGACATCGCTGCGTTTTGGTCGGCGCGGAATCGTTCGATCAGATCCTCATATTGTTCCCAATCGACCTTTTGATATGGCACGGGTCTGACCCTTGGCAGAGCAGGTACAATCTCTACAGAACTCTGCGCCTGGGTGAGAACATCTCCCGATGCATCCTCCAAGGCTTCTGTGCAATCGATAATCTCTATTGATGGCGTCATATCTTCTTCAATGGTGGTTGGGATAGGCGCCTTCTCCACGGCCCGGACGATCCTATCTGCTTCGCCGTCTGGATCCCGGACCCAGTCAGCTGACCAGGTACGATGGACTTTCCAGCCAAGCTTGGTGAGGACCTCTTGCCTAAGGCGTTCACGGTCCCGAGCAGTGGGGCCGGAGTAGTAGGATGGCCCGTCAGTCTCCACCGCCAGGAAAAGATCTCCATGGTGGCTTTCCACCGCCAGGTCGATACGATAGCCCGAACAGCCCCATCGTGGATGAACGTGAAGGCCCCTCGCCTCCAGAGCTTTGACCATAGCATTCTCCAGCGGCAAGCCCTCCCTCTTCTCCTCATCAAATGAGAGTGCCTCCCTGGCTCCTCCACTAATCGCATATTCCATGAACTGTTTCAGCAACTCCACTCCGGCCGACGTCGATTTGAGGTCCTGAGGGAGAATGGATGACACTACCTTGAGTGATTTCCTGGCCCTCGTAATGGCGACGTTGAGTCTGCACTCCCCGCCTGCCCGGTTGAGCGGTCCAAAGGAGTGGTGCATCTTTCCCTGAGAATCTTTGCCGTATCCAAGACTGAAGATGATGACATCCCGCTCATCTCCCTGGATGTTCTCCAGGTTCTTGACAAAGAACTCTTCAGGTATGCCTTCTTTGAATATTATGGACAGTTCCGGTTCCGCCCTGACTCTACCCTCCAGCTCTTCCAAGATGGCCATCTGCTGGGCCTCGCTGAAAGCCACAACGCCGAGGGACAGTTCGGGATGTTGCAGAAAGTGCGCCACCACTAGATCTGCGACCTTGACGGCCTCGGGCATATTGCGTCGACTGGCACCCCGATCATAGCAACCCTCCGGCACATGCACGAAACTAACTCCGCGCCCGAACGGCCTGCCCGCGGATGGGAAGGTAAACAATCTCCCCCCGTAGAAGTGCTGATTGAAGAAGGCGATAAGGGATTCATTCTCACTGCGATAGTGCCAACGCAGCATCTTCTGTGGGAGACACGATGAGCATTCATCCAATATGCTCTCTAAATCTGGGATCTCCACGTCCTCATCCTCATTGATCTCCCTGAAGAAATCGGTAGGGGGCAGTTGCTTTGTATCTCCAACGATGATGATCTGCCGGCCTCGCATGATCGAACCAATGGCATCCTCTGGTCTGATCTGAGAAGCCTCGTCGAATATGACCAGGTCGAAGTGGACTTGGGCAGGGTCAAGATACATGCTGACCGACAGAGGACTCATGAGCAAGCATGGCTTGAGTAGAAGTATGGCCTCTCCGGCACGGGTGAAGAGCTCGCGCAGCGGCCTTAATCCTTTCTTGCGGTTGATCTCGTGCCGAAGCACCCACATGGGGCTACCAAGGGAGGGGCTGGCGTCATTCACCAACGAATATCTCCGTTTCTGCAATAGGGCACGGAGGCGTACGGCGGCAATATCCAGTTGTTTCCGGTCGAGCCTGCGGAATTGCTCCACCACCTCGGCATGTTTGTCCCTCTGGAAGTCCCGCAGCCTGCTATCGGTAGTGGAAAGATGATCATGCCATAATGAGAAGTATCGCTTCCTCACAGCATCCCATAGGCCTTCAGGAGCGAGCTGCCCCTCCTCGGCCAATGAAAGAAGCTCATGGAGCCCATGTTGACGACACTCACGCCGCAGGCGATTGGTATGTACCCATTCTTGGAACCGGTCAATGGTATCGAGGTGCTCCTTTGCCCAGGACGATATCTCATCCAGCCCAACCTCTTGAACATCCCTGCCGCTTAGTAGGACGGTAAGATCGAAGGATGAGGATATCTCATCAATATCCGCCGCCACTTTCAGGGCACTCTGTTCAATAACTTCGAGTTCAGCCAGTATACTATCAGCCACGGAGGATGGACTAACAATGAGCTGTCCAAGCGCCTTTCCAGGAGCGCCGTAGCGATCACGATATTCCTTACACCATTCAATAGCGCATTTCAGGGAATCCCAATCGGTATCCCTATCGTGGAAGTGAGAACCGAACAGTTCTGCACATTTCTCCTCGAGGCGACGGACCGCATTGCTTTGTTGACTGATCTCCAATGCCTCAGAGACATCCCTTGCTGCCTCTTTGCGGTCCAATTTATGGGAGGTTGTCCGGTGATTTCTCAGGAGACGCATGTCGCGCCAGTAGCTGCGACGCAACCATCGGAATGGGGAAAGATGCTCTGCATGAAAGCGTTTCTCCATTTCTGTGAGTTCGAGCGATAAGATCTCCTCACCATATCTGCTCTTGAGAACGTCCATTCTCGCATCGAGGTTGTCATAGGCATCTTGCATTTCTTTTAGGCGAAGGAGGAGTTCATCAGGGTTCTCCAACCATTCAGTCATTGGTCGAGGTGACGAAATGGCGAAGCGTAACTGTTCCACCATTGAATTTATCTCTAACAACGTGGAAGGGCAGTCTAGCTCATAACGGGCGCCCAGCTCGGCGGAAAGATGCAAAGTCTCTGCCGGGACATCCCGACAAGATATCAACGATCGCTCCATCTCAGGGCGGGCGCTTATCTTCCAAGAATCCAATAAACAATCCCGCCAGGGATGCATGTCCCGACCCATTAGCAGGGCCATATTTCGTTCCATCTCCCGGACGAGCGGCCCAAGAGCCTCTAGATCCTTAATCCCCATTTGGTGTAGATTGGGAAATTGAATAGTTAGATCATAGGCATCATGAAGGGCGGCGAGCTCGGAATTGATGTGGAAGAAAGAGGTGCCTGCCCCCTCGCGGAGTTCATGCAGCGCCTGGACATGGTTATTGAGGCGGTCCCTGACTATTTCCAACTCTTCCGAATCTCCCAGATCTTCATTGGGGGGAGATTGCGGCTGGAAACACCTCCCTAGTTCAGCCACAACTCTTTGCCTATTGGCTCTATGACTATGCAGCTCTAGACAGTAATCTCCAAGACCGCGATCATCCAGTCTTCTCTTGACCACCTCTAGGGCGGCCATTTTCTCTGATACGAAGAGCACCGTACGGCCCTTGGCCAGACTCTCGGCGATAATATTGGTAATGGTCTGGCTTTTCCCCGTGCCCGGGGGGCCCTGCAGGACAAAACTGGCCCCTTGTTTGGCAAGGGCAATGGCCTCCTGCTGACTGGAGTCTGCGTCAAGGACCTGGTATGTCTCTGAAAGTTTCTCCTTTTCATCCAGTTGTTCGGGCGATATGCCGGAAACAACGGGAAGATCGGCAGGGCAGCCCGATAGCGCCCGGATTACCGGGTGCTCTGAGGCCAAATCCTTGGCCACTGTTAGCTCCTCGTACATTGGCATCTTGGCGAATGAGAATAGGCCAAGGTAGATGCCCTCGCTAATGGTCCAATCAGTCTGCCCCACACTTTCCTGGACCATATCCAACATTGTACTGATGGAGGCCGCTCCTTGGTCAGTTGGCAAGGAAGGTATCTCCAATTGATACTCGGTGCGCAATCTGTGTTCCAATATGGGATTGAGCACTGCCCCACTATCATCTAGTGCGGCCACGCGATATGGCTGAAGGGGCCCGCCTCTGCGTAGGTCCACAGGTATAAGAATGAGCGGAGAGCGTAGGGACTGACCGTTACTATCTTGCCACTTTAGCATACCTATGCTTAGGAATAAGATATGGATGCCTTGCTCTCTTTGGGCAGCCCGGGCCTTGAGGCGGAGGTTCAATAGCGTCCGCTCTACCACGGTATGTCCACGGTCGGAGAGCAGCTTACCAGAATTTTCTGCCCCTTCTGCATCCAAGGCGACCTCCATTTCTTCCTTTTGGAGCACCAGTCGATCAAATATCGTCTGTGCCGCAGGGCTGGTCAAGCGAAGGACACTTGATGACTCTCTAAAATTGATAAGCCGATTCCTCTGGCTGGTGTCTATCAGGTTCCTTCGCCAACGTTCTATACGTTCAACTATCACATCATCTTCTAGAGTGCTCATTCCCATCCGCTCTAGTGATGGCGGAAGCAGTCAATAAACTTGTGCTGCACTTTCTAATAGCAATAATAAATTACCCTAGTGGAAAGATGTCCAGATGGCGCCCTGTGGACGGTATTTATATATACCCCTCTTCATAATGAGTACCCCGCAGGGAGACCTTGGCAGTTGTGGCGGTGTTATCATGATACGATTCGGGCCAGCAGGTATTCCACTTTCTTGTAAGGGCAGGACCTTGAAAGACGGTATCGAGGACATTCATAATCTGGGTCTCAATGCCATGGAGGTCCAGATGGTCCGAGTGAATGTATTCGAGCGATTCCCAGATGAGGAAGAAGTTGGTCTGACTCCTCTGGATATTGAGAGTGACCTCATCATGGAGATCGCACGGATGAAGGGAAAGAAGGAAGTACGCATCACTCAACCCACAGAAAAGATAAGAGACGACGATTCTCTCATCACCCTCGCCTCCGGTCTTGTTCAGAATTATATCGAGCTCAATGAGCTTGGAGAGATGGGCCGGCAGATGGATGTTGAGCTGTCTATGCACACGCCATATTACATGGATCTCGCGTCCAACTCAGACCTTACAGAGAGGTGCATGGATAATATCCGATGGGCCGGAATAATGACCGATCAAATGGGTGGCGGAATCGTAGTCACGCACATGGGCCTCTATGGTGATGGCGATCGCAAACGGGCCAAGAAGGCCATCACAAATAATATCACTGATATTATGGGCTGGTGGGAGGAAAAAAAGCTCTGCCCTCTTCTTGGTTTAGAGACTTCCGGACGTCAAGAGGTCTTCGGCTCTCTTGAAGAGATTCTAGAGATATGTGATGATGTCAAGGGAGTAGTTCCAGTAATCAACTTTGCCCATGTCCACGCCAGAGAAGGAGGCGGGCTACGGGAGCCACAGGACTTTGGTGCACTACTTGATCGCGTCAAGGACTATGTTGATGGTCATTTCTACACCCATTTCTCAGGCGTGGAGCATGAGGGTGGCAACGAGAAGCGTATCACTCCCATAAAGAAAGGTGATCTCAGGTTTGAGCCCCTTGCCGACTTCCTAGTAGATGAGGATCCTAATATCACAGTAATATCCTCCTCGCCTCTGTTGGAGCATGACGCCATGTATATGAAAGTCATATATGAGCGCGTACTGACCAAGCGGGTGGCCAAGGAACTCAAGAATAGAAAGGCGAATAAGGCCGAAAAGAAAAGCGCCATTCATGATGAGGAGGAAGAGGATCTAGCCGAGGATCTGGAGCTGGATGAGATCGATAAGCCACCCAAGATCAAGGAGCGGTCTCGCAAGGAGAGTACGTCTGATGCCAAGGATGCGGCATCGGGTCAGCCTAAAACGTCCTCTTCCAAACCTGCGGCGAAGAAAAAGAAGTAGTGATCTCATGCAAAATGCTCTCCACTATATCCTTACTGGGATGGAGCAGGCACTCGAGCAGGTCGACCCTGCTGCAGTGGATGAAGCCGTCGATCTGATAGTCTCTGCCAATACGATTTTTATCTATGGAGTGGGACGTTCTGGCCTGGTTGGCCAGGCATTTGCTGTCAGACTGGTTCAACTTGGTCTGGACGTACACTTCGTGGGTGATATGACCACTCCCATCGTAGACAGCACCGACGTCGTCATAATAGTCTCCAATACTGGCGAGACCATGTCAGCAGTGCAGACTGCCAATATTGTGCGTAGGGTCGGGGCCAGAGTGATCTCCCTAACCTCCAACATAAATTCCAAGCTAGGTCATGCTTCCAATATAGTATTGGAAATTGGTCAGGCCAGGGATGAGCAGAAAAAGAAATATGCGCCCCTGGGAACAATATTTGAGGATGCTGCATTAGTCTTATTCGATTCACTGGTCTCGGTCATAATGGAGCGGACTGGTCAGAATGAAGCTTCCCTGCGCCGACGGCACGCTATCTGGGTTTGAGGTCAGAGATCGACCGGCTTGTTTAACCCTTCATTGGAATTGCCAAGATCAACTCTCTAGATTATGACTGGTATTGTCTGTCTTGGTCAGGACTCTGATGCCGTTCCAACATACGATGGGATCTCATGATTCCATCTATTGTTCACCTTAGCCACCTGCGTTGCCTGACTGGGTTAACGGAAAGTTCAAAAGATTTAAAACAGACCATGTGCTCATGCTCCCCAGCATGGAGAAGAGCTCTGAGTTTACGGTGACCCCCTGGGAGGTCAGTGGCGAGATAGACTATGATCTGCTCATAGAGAAGTTCGGCACCAAGCGCATCGACCAGGCTCTTCTGGATAGGATGGCAAGGTATGGACCAATACATCCATTGATGCGACGTGGAGTTGTATATTCGCACCGCGACATGGAATGGTTATTGGATCGCTATGATGCCGGTGAGCATTTCTACCTGTATACAGGAAGAGGGCCCTCTGGTCACACACACCTAGGCCACCTTATGCCATGGATATTCACCAAGCATCTTCAGGATGTCTTCGGAGCACAGCTCTACTTCCAGCTCACAGATGATGAGAAGTTCCTATTCAATGAGAACCTGAGCCTTCAAGACACCCGGGAGATGGCCTATCAGAATCTCCTTGATGTCATCGCCCTGGGCTTCGATCCAAAAAAGACCAAGGTGTTTCTTGACACGGAATATATCCACAATCTCTATCCCTTTGCCCTGCAGGTGGCCAAGAAGGTTACATTCTCCACTGCCAAGGCCGTCTTTGGTTTCGACAACAGCACCAATATTGGGAGCATATTCTATACAAGCATGCAGACTGCCCCAGCTTTCTTAGGTTCAGCCCTTGCTGGGAAAAACATTCCATGTCTCATCCCTTGCGGCATCGATCAAGATCCTCATTTCCGCATCACAAGAGATATAGCTCCCTCGCTTGGCTACTATAAGCCAGCACTTTTACACAACAAGATGTTCCCCGGGCTTACTGGCTCAGACAAGATGTCATCCTCTCAGCCAAACGGCACCATATATACCACAGACTCGCCCAAACGGGTCCGCAAGAAGATCAATACGGCTTTCACCGGGGGGGCGGTCTCGGTAGATGAACAGCGGAAGAGCGGTGGCAGACCAGAGGTCTGCTCAGTGTTCAAGTACAAGTTCTATCTATTTGAATCAGATGACCGCAAGCTGGATGAGCTGTATGAGAAGTGCCGCAAGGGAGAGATCCTGTGCGGAGAGTGCAAACGCTCTCTCGGCGATGCAGTAGTTTCCTTCCTGGAAAAGCACCAGGAAGCCAGAGAGAAAGCCAAGGATAGGGTGGATGAGTTCATCTTAAGGGATTGAATATGGAGATCACACCAATTGGTCGAGTGAGATCTGTAAAGAACAATGTAAGCGAGATAGAGCTCCGCCCCGACCTGGTTGATGGCCTTTATCACATTGAGGATAACGAGAAATTGCTTATCCTTTTCATCTTTGATAGGAGCGAAGGATTCGAGTTAAGGGTCCATCCCAAGGGAGATCCCAATAACCCACTATTGGGGGTATTCGCCACCCGAAGCCCTCGACGCCCCAACCCTATAGGTGCCACGGTAGTGCGACTCCTTGGTGTAGAGGGCAATATCATTACCGTGGAAGGTCTGGATGCCTGGGAAGGGACGCCCATAGTGGATATCAAACCAGACAAACGCTGGATGCCGAGGAGCTCGGCCGAGCGAAGATCTGGAACGCGACACAATCAGAGCAGATCTCAATAGCGTCCACTCATCATTTGGTTGAATCGACGGACGCCTTTCTTGATATGGGGGTGTGAATTCCCACTCCTTCCCGATGAGGTTCCACACTTCATAGGGCGGTCATTTCCATGAGGATGCAAGGTTTACGCACATCTTGCGTTAGTGTATTTTATCCCTTCGCATTCAAATTACACTCCCGAGTATAATTATATCAGGGCGGTAGTTTGTCACAATATTTCTAGCCTGGACATCAGACTTAAACTCGTAGTATGGTAATTGGAGCATCGATGGCCGATCCGCCGGCGCTTCTATAGCCTGGATAAGCCAACTCTCTTGCGCATTGCTCTATCAATGGGCCCAGGCACCAGTTCCGTTAGAGAATCTATTTGCATTTTCTTCAGGAAGCCATCTCCCCATGATGAATACAATTTTACAAGGGGATCCAACCTTGGATGTGTTTTCCACCAGGACTGGTCATACTACGGATGCTTTCCCTCTCAAATTGCTGTAATGAGACGTGTCGAATGTATCTAATGAAGGCGCGCTGAGAAGTACTCTCTCTAGAATTTAGAGAGAAACATGTGCCCGTTCTAGTTTCTAAGGCAAATCCAGGCATATTACTTCGCAAAAGAATAATTACTCTACAGGCTTTCACACCCCCCATGAACATTTCGGAGATACTCGCCGGGCTCAGTGCCAACGAGTCGAAGCTATTGCTAGCTCTGGACCGCCTCAATGGAAAGGCGTCGCCGGAGCAAGTCTTCGAGGCGGGAGACTTCGATCAGATGGTTGAGGTCATGAACGCTGGTTCCTGGCTACAGTCCAAGGGCGCGGTGGCGATCTCTGAGGTGGCGCGTAAGGTCTATTCTATCAAGGATGCCGGCGTGCTCGGGCGCGGCCTGCCGGAACGGCGTGCCCTTGCGCTCCTGGCCAAACATGGCGGAGAGGGAGAGATAAAGGATCTTTCCTCCGTGCTATCCAAGGAGGAGGCATCCATCGCCCTGGGCTGGCTGAGGAGAAAGAATCTGGCCAAGATCTCCAAGGAAGGTGACAGGAAGATACTTCGCCTCACTGACGTTGGCAGGGCCGCATTAGACAGGCCAACCGCCGATGAGGTCTTGTTGGAACAGCTCGCCCAGACAGAAATGTCCGAGGACATGCTGGATAAGAAAATCATTGCCTCTCTAAAATCCCGCCAGGATATCGTTAATGAGAAACTGTTGGTGTCACGTACGATGGAACTGACCGATCTGGGCAGAGAATTGATCTCGCTTGGATTGGTGGTTAAGGATGAGGTCGCCCAGCTTACTCCCGAGCTTATTCAGACGGGAAAATGGCGCCAGGCATCTTTCCGCAAGTATGATGTCCGGACGTTCGCCCCGGCCATTTATCCGGGCAAGAAACATCCTCTCACTCGCATAGCCGATGAGGTTCGAGAGATCTTTGTGGACATGGGCTTTACCGAGATCGACGAAGAATATGTGCAACCGGCGTTCTGGAACATGGATGCACTTTTCACCCCTCAGGATCATCCGGCCCGAGAGATCCAGGACACCTTCTATCTCAAGAGTCCCAATAAGCTGCAGCTAGAAGATGAGGAGATCATCAAGCGAGTATGCGCCATGCACGAGACAGGGGGCGATACTGGATCTCTGGGCTGGCAGTACAAATGGTGCCGCGAAGAATCGGAGCGAGCACTGTTGCGCACTCACACCACGGTTAACACCATCCGGTATCTGTGGCGCAATCCCGAGCCACCGGTGAAGGTATTCTCCATAAGCAAGGTGTTCCGCAAGGAGGCTATTGACGCCACGCACCTTCCGGAGTTCACCCAGATAGAAGGCATCATCATGGAGAAGGATGCCTCATTCGATATGTTATGCGGCGTGATCAAGGAATTCTATCGTCGCATGGGCTTTGAGAACGTTCGCTTCCGCCCGGGTTATTTCCCCTATGTCGAGCCATCGCTGGAGGTTGAAGTGGAGTTCAAAGGGAGCTGGTTGGAACTTGGCGGTGCTGGTGTATTCCGCCCTGAGGTCACTGCTCCGTTCGGAGTCAAGTATCCCGTCCTGGCATGGGGCATGGGCTTTGAACGCCTGGCTATGCTGAGGTGGGACCTAAAGGACCTGCGGGATCTTTACATAAGCGACGTGGATATGCTCAGAAAGTCCCCGATTCTTTGAGCGAACTAGCCTCTAGGGCACACTCCAGAGATTTGTCCCGCATACCCACGGAATAGTATATCTCGGACATTTCCTCCAACAACTTGATCTGTTTGGATTTCATGGCTGCGCGGGAAAGCTGGAACATGTCTATGGCCTCATCATCTTCGCCAGTATTGATGGCAATGATGCCTAGCAAGAAGTATGCACGGGCCTCAATTTCTGGATCATCGATGCCCCGGTAAACCATCTTCCGCAAGACTCCCCGAGGTTCGTAAAAGTCATTGTTGCGAACGAGGACCTCGGCTATATTGCATTCCAGGGCGTCGTCGACGCGTTCATCGTAGACGCCACGGGCGCGAATGAACGCCTTATATGCATTATGCCAGTCCTTACGATCCATATACATCAGGCCTTCGATCATGTAACCGTCGAAACGCTCTGAAGGAATGCTTGACGTTTCCATCAGCTTACAGACGATTAGGCAGTATTCATGCCTCCCTACTCGCCTTGCCGTCTCTGCCTGCATATAGTGCACTACGCCAGTGTAGCCCTCTGTCACGTTCCGTACGTTGGACACGGCCTCAAAGAGATCCTCGTCCGCATCCAGCAAGAGCTCCCTGGCATGCTCGGATAACAGTATCTCGGCGTCAACATGGCGACGGGCACATACTAGGTGATATAGTACCTCCTTGAGATCATCCCAGTGTAACCAGTAATCGGCGGCGAAGCTGTGATAGTCTCGCAGCTTCTCGGGGTCCGTTACCGATAGAACATATTCTTTAAGCTCCGAGGGCAGTTCTACCATGCCCTGCTCGTCTGTAGGCAATAAGGTTGTGGCAATATCTGGAAGCACAACCCTTCGGAAGGGCTTTCGGAACACGCAGGACATGGCTACCACTGGTTTGAACTTCTCGTCCAAGACCCCCCATAGCTCCGGTCCCTTACATTTTCGAATGTCCTGATATGGGATCAGGTCGATACCTTCTGCTTCTATGAAGTCCTGCACTTCATTGGCTCGCTCCTCCCCTGCAACAGTGAGGAAATACACCTTGCGTTTGGTACGTCCTCTCCTTATGCGAGAGAGGCGCTCCTTTACATCCCCACTTTCTTTTAGCTTCTTCAGCTCCAGGGCGGCATGGGCACGGGAGATGCGAAGGGCGGCAGCGACACCATCCTGTGTAATGTCGATAGGAGCCACATCCTCGTCCAGATATTTTACATATTGAAGTAGGTGGAGTAGTATGCGCTCCCCTACGGTCAGCGACACCGCCAACTATATCTCCTCCTGATAGAGGGTAACGCGTGATTATTATATATTCCATAGCTCCCGATAATTCATCGTGTCCGACATCACAGGAAGTTTCCAGTGACCTTGGGAGTGCCGCTAGGCTCATTTGATCTATACAAATAATGGCCTTTGAGCAATTGTCTCACTCCGGAGAGGCGGAACGACTTAGGTGTCTGAAACTTCTTAACGTTCTAGGGCCCCCCAAGCATCCATCGTTTCGGAAAGGATGGGCAATCCCTAGAAAGACATCACTTAACGACTGGACAGGACAACCAGTGAATATATTCTATAGAAATGTCCTCGCCAAGAACTTAATAGAATGATGTCATGGTTCGCAGGACGTCTGGATGGATTTAGAGGGGCGAAGAATGAGATTGATGGTGTGCAGTCAGGGGGATGTGGCCAGCGTAAATATCAGAGATGCTCTTCTAACATTGGCGGACTGGGTCACTGAGGGGACCTTCCACGGGCATCCAGTATTGCGTTGCGGAGACCTCCTTATGGTGACCATTGAAGAGGTTCACATATACGCTGACGCCATCGATGAATTGGTTGAGGCAGGCACTGGACACGCAGTAGATGAGGTAATCTTCCTATCTCGCCATCGTGCTGCCTCTGGAAAACCTTCGTTGACAGTGCACCCCATTGGTAACTGGGGACAGGCTGACTACGGTGGCAGGGAGGGCACACTAGTGCCTCCGGCACCGCATCTCATGACCTCACTTCTGAGGAGCGTGAGGGATGCCGCGGAAGAACTATCTTATGATGTCACCTTCGAGGTCACCCATCATGGCCCCCTCCTTACCAGGCCGACGCTGTTCGTAGAGATTGGGAGCGGCGAGTCCACCTGGGGAAACATGGATGCTGCCGTGGCCATTGCCAATAGCCTGCTGAAGGTGAATGTTCAGGAGTATCCTGTAGCCATAGGGGTCGGCGGCGGACACTATGCTCCCCGTTATACTGATGTCGCCCTAAGCAAGAGAATTTCATTTGGCCACATGCTTCCCGGTTACGCCATAGATCTATCTGACCCCAATGACCTTCGTAATAAGATCGAGATGGCCCTATCGGTAAGTGGAGCCAAGCTAGCTTACATTCATAAAAAATCGATGAAGCGGTCAGAGGCCACCATGGTCGCGGCGACAATTCGCGATCTAGGGGCAGAGATAGTGGACAGCTCTGACCTGGAAGATATTGCCTAAGAGTTTTTATTACGTCTCAATAGGCGTTATAACACACCTATCATTACTGCGTCTGCCGCTTTTATGGCGTATTTTCCACTACTTTCTCATTTGTCCCATCGAGCTCGTTGAAGACCTGAGTAAGCCCCCTCTTGGCGACGGACCAGGAAGGAACACCGCCAACGACTACGGCAACATGCATGGCCTCTATGATCTCCTCTTTAGTGGCTCCGTAGTTGATAGCAACCTTGGCCTGGGGGTAGACACAGTCCTCGCACATACGAACGGCCACGCAGGCCAGGGCAATGAGGCGTTTGGTCTTCCGGTCAAGGGCGCCATCTTCTACCAGCACGCGATCCAGCTCTTTAATCACTACAGCCAGCTCTGGATTGTGCTTACGGATGTGGGCAAGGTTGCTGGGGACATAATTGCCCATGCGGCATCCCATTTCCTCTATTGCTTCTTCGGCGCTCACGGTATCCTTCAGATTGCCCAACCTCTTGCACTGTTTTTCCTCTTCGTTGGTCATGGTCACTACCTCTAATCAATACGTATTAAATCCGTGACGGCCTGATAATCTTATGCCTTAATCATCCATCGATGATCGTTCCTTTGATGGGGCCTCCCCGTATGGCCTGGGACATTTCTTCCAGATCTCGCCCAGCAATAACCAAGACAGGTATGCGGCAGCGCAGGGCAATGTCCGCCCCCATGGGATCAAAGACCCCTGATCTGCCAGCCCCATGGCCATCACCAAGCATGTCCAGCAATTGTTGAAATGTCATGTGGTGGATCTTTTTTGCATCTTTAACTTTCCAAGGATCATCAGAATAGACTCCGTCCACCGCTGTAGCATTTACGATGCGGGCGGCGCCCACTCTCTCGGCCAAGGCGGCGGACACGCCATCTGTAGTATGACCTGGCGTAGTGCCACCCATGACTACAATAATTCCCTTACGCCCTTGTTCAGCGGCCTCCTCGATAGTATGAGGAATAGTCCCCTCTGCCACATTACCCAGGGCAAGCTGGAGTAGGCGGGCATTCAGTCTGGTTGCCCCGATGCCCAACTCATCAAGCTGATCTTCCGATGCGTTAAGCTCCCTGCCCGTATTGATATAATATCGGGCGATCTTCCCCCCTCCGCACACCACATAGATCTCATGATCCTGGGCAAACTTCCGCAAAAGGGATGACAACTGATTCAAGAATTCGCCATCCCTCTCCTCCGGGTTGATAATTGAGCCCCCGAGGGAGATGACCACCCGTTCCATGCGGCCAGCAAAGGGATGGCCCTTGATAATCCTTGCCCTGCCTGCAGGCGCCGCATGGTAAAACATCTCAGATCCACGATCGCTGCAGAGGTGTCCTTTGATGATGCCACGCCCCTCCTGTAATCATTATTTTCTTAAAATTCCCATGAGGTGAACACTCCCGCCTCCCAGCCGTCCGCGACCTTCAGCTACAACGTATTTGTTTAGACATGAGCCCATATCGGTAGGTAACAATTCGGTCTTGAGCCAATAGTGTTCCATCCTCAAAACCACTGCTCATCCAATACAGCATATGGGGCTCAGGGAATGACTTGTAATTGATGTCAATCTCTTTACCTGCCGGCCATTTGTCTATTCTCTACCCAAGCTTGTCCCCTGCAACACCATGGCGCCATGTGCCGTGACAGTGCCAGGTGTAATTCGCGCCGTTCGACAGCTGAGGCCGCCCACGTTCAGTTCAACGAATGAAGTGAACACGGTCTCACTCAATCGTGCCGACAAAACCGACATAAATTATTGAATCCACAATGCTACATATCTTGATGATCTGCTGAGGTGCCAGCTCATCTGCATGAGCATGGATGCTTCAGCCCCCCATCGAAACCTCCTTATATCGCTTCCGCAGCTGAGGTCAATGAACATTATTAAGATGATACTGGTGGAGGATCATATCATTCCACTGTGGCCTGGTTCTTCTCATTTGAGTCACCTTTCCATTGTATAGTGAACTTTGAGGCACGAATGGGAAATGCTCTACTTTCCAATACATTCTATCGATCCATCGAAAAATAAAATACAGGGGCCCCAGGCATCGATAGGTGAGACATGGAATCAAGATGACATTGGGAAAGGTTTATTAGAGCAA
This sequence comes from Methanobacteriota archaeon, assembly GCA_012519255.1. GTDB lineage: Archaea > Thermoplasmatota > Thermoplasmata > Methanomassiliicoccales > Methanomassiliicoccaceae > DTU008. The sequence goes on from JAAYQQ010000068.1 coordinate 19,034, forward strand.
TTCATTTAGAGTGCACAGCGTAATAAGAAGGTCGTTATTATTATGGCTCCCGAAGAAGCCGTTAATGAAAGTATGATTGAAAAGCGTCGGTATGATTTCAAGCGTGCATTGGAAGATATCCGGGACCTCCAGGGGCGTGGCACCGAACTCGTCTCTGTTTATGTCCCTCCAGATAAGCAAATATCTGATGTCGCAAGCTACATCCGTAATGAATATTCGCAGTCTCAAAACATCAAGAGTAAGAGGACCAACAAGGCCGTCACTGGCGCCCTTGAGTCTATTCTTGCCCGTCTGAAATACTTCAAGACGCCCCCCGCCAATGGACTCATCTTCTTTGTAGGGGAGGTAGCTACCACAGGGGATCAGACCCGGCAGGTACAGTATGTGCTGGAGCCGCCCGAGCCGATCACCTCATTCATGTATCGCTGTGACTCCGAGTTCTACACCGAGAAGCTATGGGACATGCTCGATGATAAGAAGACCTTTGGTCTCGTGGTCATCGACAGAAGCGAGGCGACCGTGGGGCTGCTCAAGGGAAAGCAAATAATCCCGGTCAAAAATATTCCCTCCCTTGTCCCGTCAAAGCACACCAGGGGAGGACAGTCGTCGGTACGGTTTGAGAGGCTTATTGAGATCGCCGCTCACGAGTTCTTCAAGAAGGTTGCTGATATCGCCTCGGAAACATTCCTTAACGTCGAGAACCTACAGGGCGTTCTGATCGGTGGCCCCGGAGCCACGAAGGAATTCTTTGTCAAGGAAGAGTATCTTCACCACGAAATTCGGAAGAAGATCCTCAATACATATGATACTGGCTACACCGACGAATATGGATTAAAGGAGCTGGTGGAAAATGCCAAGGACTCACTGGCCGAGCTTGATCTGATGCGGGAGAAGGAACTCGTACAGCGCCTTCTGGAAGAGATCAGGAAGTCCGATAAAGGTCTGGCCACTTACGGCGAAGATCAGGTCCGGCATGCCCTTCAGATTGGGGCAGTAGATGTACTCCTGGTATCCGAAGACCTGCGGAAGATGCGTGTCAGCTTCAAGTGCTCATGTGGCAATGAGGGCGCAGTCACGGTGGATCGAGAGGAGGATGTAAAGTGTCCCCAGTGCCCCGACTCTACACCGGAGATTGTGGAGAGCAAAGACCTGGTCGATGATCTCTATGATGAGGCAGGCAAGGTTGGTACCTCCGTCGAACTACTCTCCTCCGATTCAGAAGAGGGTGAGATGCTAATGAAGGCGTTCGGCGGCATCGCTGCCGTGCTGAGGTTCCCTATAGGGGTGATGTGATGGATCCCCTACAGCCATTCCGTGATGAGGTGGAGAATGCGGCCAGTTTGGCTTTCCGTGCCCTAGGATGTGAGGTCAACCTTGATGTTGAGATTCCTTCCTCGGGCATCGCCGATCTCGCAATCCCGTGTTTTCCACTCGCCAAGGTGCTTCGAAAGTCTCCGATCCTCATCGCCGAGGAGGCGGCTGCCAAGCTTCCTCCATTGACCCAGGTCTCCAGGGCCTGGGCCGAGAAAGGTTATCTGAATTTCAAAATAGACGAGGCCATACTGGCTCGTTCCACCGTGGAAATGATCCTCCGCGAGGGCGCCCGGTATGGGAGAGGCGAGGAAAAGAAAGAGAGCATACTGCTCGAACATACATCTGTCAATCCGACCGGGCCGATCCACGTGGGTCGGGCGCGCAACCCCATAATTGGAGATACGCTCGCTCGATGCATGCGCGCCTGCGGGTACGCTGTTACTACCGAATATCTCGTTAATGATGTGGGCAAGCAGGTCGTGTTGCTGGCATGGGGCTTAGAGCACATTCCGCCATCTGAGGTCGATGCCGTTGAGAGAGACAAGGCCGATCATCGCCTGGTACCTTTCTATAGAAAGGCGAATGAGATGATGGAGGGCGACCCATTAGTGGCAGAACAGGTCGCCGATATGCTGGTGCGCTTTGAGGCTGGGGATGCCGAGGTCATAGATACAGTCCGCAAGACTGCCAAGCTCATGCTCGATGGCATCGTGGAGAGTCTTGATGACATCAACGTTCACATCGAAAATTTTGTCTGGGAGTCAGACTTTATCAAGGATGGCTCGGCCCATCGAGTGGTGGAAGCACTCAAAAAATGTGAGGTATGCAAGGAAGATGAGGGTGCCCACTATCTTGACCTGGAGGGCTGTGGCATCCATGGGCGGGGGACCAAGTTCTTCTTCACACGTGCCGATGGCACCACACTCTACACGACCAGGGATATCGCATATCATCTCAACAAATTTAGTCGGGCGGACCGAGTGATCAATATATTGGGGGAGGATCAGAAACTTGGCCAGGCACAGCTAGCCAATGCCCTTCGATTCCTGGGTAAAAAAAGGATCCCAGAGTGCATATTCTATTCCTTTGTGTCGTTGCCAGAGGGCCGCATGTCCACGCGAAAAGGCGTTGTCGTTTACCTCGATGATCTCATCGAGGAGGCAGAGGAGCGCGCCCTGGAGGAAGTAAAGAAGCGCCGCACCGACCTTTCACAAGAAAAGATGGAATCCATCGCCAGGGCCATAGGCCGCGGTGCCGTGCGTTATAATATTGTCCGCATACAGCCGGAGAAACAATTAGTCTTCAGATGGGAGGATGCGTTGAACTTCGAAGGCAACTCTGCGCCCTTTGTACAGTATGCCCATGCCCGCGCCTGCAGCATCCTTCGAAAGGCTGGAGACTTTGACCGCTCGGTTGATCTAACTCTTCTCTCCAATGAATATGAGATTCGTCTGATCAAGACATTGGCTCGCCTACCCTCGGTCATTGAGGAGGCGGGAGAAAAGGCACGCATTCATTTACTCCCTGCATACTGCCAGGAAGTTGCTACCACCTTCAATCAATTTTATACATACGTGCCAGTGCTGAAGGGCGAGGAACTGAAAGATGCTCGTCTGGCCCTGGTAGAGGCAACCCGCATAGTTCTCGTCAACGCGCTTGGGATACTTGGCCTCCGTGCTCCGGAGGAGATGTAGATGAAGATAGCGCCTTTAACTGATGAGGACCGCGTCTCCGTGCGCGTACTTGAGCTGGCATGTATCAAGGAGTATGTCGAAGAGTGTATGAAGAGGAGCTGGGATGAGTTTGACCTGGATGTGAGGCAGAAGCTGGGCGCCTCCGCCAGTGGTTCCTTTGGCCACTACAGAGACTCCGGCCTAAGCTTTGTTGCCAAGGAGGGCGACCAGGTGATAGGCTTCATCTTTGCCCAGATAATTAATTGGATAGATGGCATTGAGAAAGTGGTGTGGGTGGAGAATATCGGCGTTGATCCGGAGTTCCGGCGCATGGGAATTGGCTACATGCTGCTCCGCCATCTGGCAGAGGAGGGCGTGAAGCAGGGTGCTCAATTGGTGCATAGTTCGATCTCCCCAGACAATATTTCATCGCTTCTGCTACACAAGAAAATGAACTTTCTGGCAGAGGATCGCAAGATCGCATATCTCGATCTCAGCACCTTTGTCTGAGCGCCGGTCTGGATATCTAGGGGCCATCTTGCCCAGGCATCATGGTAACATTCATCTGCCCCTGCCGAGCTGGTCGCATTACTGATACCCTCGGCTTGACATGCACGATGGCGATTTGACGCTTCATCCAGCAGCATCACACGTAAGTCTGGATTAGGATAAGGGACATGGATGCTCTCCCGCAACATCCGTCATGCTGAAGAGCTTAACTTTTCATCCATTCCCGTCGGCGGTGTGATGATATGATTGACCATTTGCAATCCCAGATTACACATGTCATGGCCTGCCAGGGTCTTGATGCTGTTGGGCACGTCCCCTCCTCATATTGGAATGTGGCGCATCTCCCAGCATTTTGCCAATATGTCAGAATATATCCACGTGCCTAGATGGGGGAGGCGCATTCCCTCAGCGCAGGAAGGTATGTCTGGAGGTGCCGTACTTATTCCTTATAAGATCTGCTACCAGTGTTTCTTCCCTTTCGGTCATCGAACCGGGCGTGATACTCTCATCGAGCGCGCGGGAGAATCCCTTTACGAGCGCCCCCTTGACCACATCCATTGATGGCACATATTCCATCTCCTTTGCCAGGGCAGTCATGCCATCGGCCGTTCTCTTACGGGAGCGAAGCACGTCCGACATCAGGGTGAGATCGGTGTCTACAAGAATGGTTCCGTGCTGCGCTATAACATTTCCCCGGCGTAGCTGGGCACTGCCAGAGATCTTCCTTCCGCCAATAAGGACGTCGTTCACCGGCTCGAACTCGCCATCAAGACCTAGCAGGGAGAGGGCCTCGAGAATGCCACGGCAGACTATTCTGAATGCCTCAGCAGGCGAGGAGGGGAGGTCGGAGCGGTGGACGGTGAGGGAGTAGATGATCTGCCCCGGATCAGTGTAAATGGTACTCCCTCCAGACATGCGACGGATGAGGCGGACCTCTTTCTCCTTGGCCTTTGCTAGATCAACGCACTCTTCCACTTTCTGGAAGTGGCCCAGGGAGATTGTAGGAACATCGCGCCTGTAAAAGTGGAGCGTGTTGGGGACAATCCCCTCATTCCTGGCAATGAGTATGGCCTCGTCAGCGGCCGCGGTGTAGGCGGGGCTCTGCAGATCGGAGTCGATCAGGCGCATGTTCGTGATCGTTCGAGATCGTTTTTCACTTGCTTATGTGATGATCTCGTGGAGACGGTCTTCCTCAATGGCGTGCCGTATCTCCATGGCCAATCGCCGACCAGTAGACATATCGGTCCTCCACAGGGAGTTGCCATAGGCATGGCCAACACTCATGTGTACATTTGTTCCGCCACCTATTCGTGGTGCCACATCATAGATGTAGAAATTAAGATCCTTATCTACACAGGTCTGCAGACAGAACGGCCCGATGATGCCCGGGGAGAAGTGCTCTTTTGCCGCAGCAACGTATTTCTCAGCAAGCTCAAAAGCGCTCTCCAGTAACGACTCACGAATGGTGGCGGAGTTGTGCCCACAAACGGTGTACTCGGGGATCTGCTGTTCTTCTTTAAGAGTGAGTTGCTGACCTGCTGGTAGGCGCACGTGGCCATCCAGAGAGCTCTCGAACCTCCAATCCACTCCAAGGAGCTCGATCTTCTCTCCCTCGTTTTCTAATGGAGAGTAGAAGAAGTCTAGATTGAACACGGGGCCTATGATGTATTCTTCCATACGGGCCTGATCTAGGCAGTCCTGGTCAATGACCCCATCTTTCATCAACTGCTCTGATTTTTCCTTATATTCCTTGTAGGATGCGCAGGTGAAGAATCCGCGCTCCAGCTTTTTCTGAGCATGATGCAGCTTGACAATAGTTAGAGAGTTGATATCCTTGGGGTCGGTGATCTTGCGGGGGAATGGCATTCCAGCCTTTTCCAGCAACCAATAATAGTCCTTTGGCCCGCCCCGGTCCTCCGAGCGCAACAGATTCCGTGAACCAACCAATGGTACCATGAAATCATCTTCCACCGCATCCATGGACACATAGGAGGTAAAGGAGCGATTGGGGATGAAGAGTATATTATCGGAGCGCAGTCGCTTCATATTCTCCTCTTTCATAATGTCTCTGAACTTGGGGAGGAGCATGACCTCATCGACCATACCCCGACGGAGCTTGCCGGACCGATCGCGATGGGCCCGGAAGTATCGAGAATATGGAGATTCTCTGCCTTCCTGACATACTGCCAGAGTATGGAATCCCTCCTGCACCGCTCCATCACAAGTGTCTAGAGCGGAATGGGAACCGATAACGCCGATCTTCACCTTATCAAGGTCATAGTCCTCAAGCAACTCGATGATGGACTTCCTATCAATCATTAATCCTCACTCGTATCCGGAATGAGGTAATAGGTATAAGTTTGTCGGATGCCCGCCCATTATAATCCGAGTGCCACCACGACGCCCATGAGGGCCAGCGCTCCGATCGAGTCGATGGCCGAGGATGTGAGAGGGATGGAATGATCGTCAGGGTCCAGGTTCAACCGATAGGTGACTACGGAGACGTAGTAGGCAATGATATTGAGGAAAGTGATGGTCACCAGTCCAGCGAGTAGAGAGAGTGCCAGCATATCCATGAGGGGAGGCGAGCTCAACCCCATAAGCCAGGCTACTATGTATGAGGAGACTCCTACCAGGGAGAAGACCCATATCGCGAAGATGTAGATAATTGCAAAGTTTTCTATGGCCACATGGTCGGGGGTTCGTTTTGGCTCCAGTATACCCATATGTAGCAGGGTGGAGAATCTTGAGGTCAGAATGCCTCCAAGAGCATTGGCGTCCTCGAGGAAGGGAGGTATGAGCACCAGAAGTGCAGGAAATGCCACTAGACTCTCCAGCTGGTGCTCGATGGTAAGGCCGGCGATAATATCCAGTAAAATGCACAATGTGAGTACGGGCAAGCTATGTCGGACGATCCGCTGAACCTCCTGTTGCCCCTTCCTCATTGCCTGTATGGTCAGTACTATCGTGAGTATGACAAAAAAGAGGGAGACCAGATCTATTACGTAGAGGAACCCCTCCTCCAGCCTTAGCACGATGATGGCGGCGAGGAATAGCATGGGGAGGGTGACGATGTCTCCAGCCGCAGTAATTATGGGTGCGGAGATGTTGTCCAGGTCCCAGTTCCTTTTGAACCCTGCCCATGCTACTATGACATTTATGAATATTAGCACCAGGCCGGCCAGAACTCCCCCCAAGACGGAAATGAACACAAACTCCTGCACGGAGATGCTGGATATCCCGAATGCCTCTGCCATGATCTTGGCCAAGACGCCCATGAGGAAGGACACGATTAGGGTGAGTAAGAGTGACGTCTCCATATTCTGTCGCAGAATGCTCCCCCGGCGGAACGAGAATTCAAAGGTGCCGATATGCATCGCAGTTCCCAGCCGACTGCCCAAGGCACCGAATATATTCCCTCTCATCCCGATAGCTGGAGGGATGAGAACCATGAGTCCAGGAAGCAGGGTGAGCGTATTGGTCATAAACCCTAAGGTAGCCCCGGCAAGTAGATCGCCAAGGGAAGAGATCATCAAAGCGATCATGCCGAGGGAGAACACAGATCTGTTCCGAGAAAAGAAGGAACGCATTCTCAGACGCATGACCGATCACCCTGACTTAGTAGCTGTCCCAGCTATTTGAATTTGGTTGGGACGATATCTCCGACATGGCATTCCTCATATTAATACCGCCATAATATTTACCTAGGTGATCATTCGCCTGCACGTCGCAACTCCCCCCCATTCTCGCATAATTTCATCCCATATAATTCATCCCTGCAGAACTCCCGCTCCAACCCCCAATATCTTCATTTGGCTTTCTGAGACATGGGGCCCCATGCGCCGTAATGTCCTAGTGCCCACCCCATGATGAGGTATAGGTCTCTCAACTCGGGATATGTAAATATATGTAATGCGGCAATTATTGTGCCGGAGGGGCGCTCGGCCCAGATCATAAATGAATATAGGTCTTATATTTCCAGTCAACGTTCGTGGTGCCTCCATCTCTCTTTGCTGGAGCAGGAGGGGCGCGCATGCGCTACGAGAATGAGGGCGGCGATGAAGGGCAGTATACTGTCCGTGAACTCTTGACCGAGATGAAGGACATATCTGAGGTGGTGGTCGATTTGGCCTATGCCTCGTTACTCTTCGACAGTCAAGAGATTGGGCAGGAGGTCAAGCACCTCGAGTCCAGGATGGATGTACTCAATCATGAGATCAAGATCCGAGCCATGCTCGCTGCCCGCAAGAAGGAGGATGCAGTAATGCTCTCTGGTTTGCTTGAGCTTGCCGAGGCTTCTGCCATCATTTCCAGGGCTGCAGGGAATATGGTCGACCTCCTGGAGATGGGGCCATCACGCTCACCTTTCATCTCCTTCATTCTTAAGGATGCGGAGGAGAAGATACGTCTCCTTACCCTATGCGACTCATCAGATATGGGGGGTCACACCATAGAGGATCTCAGTGTCGAAGCGGAAACGGGCATGCGCATCATCGCCATTAAGCGAGGTATCCGCTGGATGTATGATCCGGAGGAGACAACAAAGCTGAAAGGGGGCGATGTTCTTATTGTTCGTGGGACCGAGGACGGCTTCGAACGCCTCAGGCGATTCGCCTCGGGCGAAGAGGAATGGCCGATGTATCCGGAGGAGGATTGATGGGCCAATTGGAAGAGATGTTATTGGAGATTAAGGACACCTCTGAACTAATGGTTGATCTGGCCTATTCTTCATTGTTATACAGTAATCAGGAGATCGCCAAGGAAGTAATCCAGCTCCACGAACGTATGGATGAGCTGGGGGACGAGATAGAGGTGTTGGCTATCAAGAGGGCCATCGAAGACAGGGATCACCTTAAGGCTCTGGCCACAATCAGGATGTCCAAGTCGGTCAAGGACATATCGTACGCCGCACTTAAGATCGCTGAAGTGGTCCGACGAGATGATATCACTCATCCGGTTATCCAGCTCTCTATTCGAGACTCGGATGTCATCATAACCACGGCCGTCGTGGAGGAAAGCTCCGATCTTGCTGGCAGCACCCTGGGAAGGGTAAAGCTAGCCACCAACAGCGGTATGTACGTTATTGCCATCCGACGGGGCCGGCGCTACATCTATGGTCCGGACCGCGACACTGCAATAATGGAAGGTGACCTCCTTTTCGCTCGAGGTCCATTTGATGGTGAACAATACTTCAGAGATCTATCCAGTGGTATGGAGCATCTAGATGCCAAGGATCTCATAGGGTAAAAGAGAAAAGGTAGCCCCGGGCAGATTCGAACTGCCGTCGAAGGATCCAGAGTCCCACATGATTGACCACTACACTACGGGGCTGTGTGTTAGCCTGGAAAATGCTTCAGACTTTTAAATGTTTGCTCAAGGGGCCGGTGGCCGGCCCCCCTTTTCCCTCTCAAACTTATCGATTGCGTCGAGGATGCGACGATATACCTCATCAATACTGCCCTGCCCGTCCACCCGGATCAGTATGCCTCGGTCATCGTAGAATTTGATCAGGGGGAAGGTTCTCTCCCGGTAGACCTTGAGGCGCTCGCGTACCGTGGCCTCAGAATCATCCGTCCGCTGGTAAAGCTCTCCCCCGCACTTATCACAGACATCGGCGTTCTTAGGGGGTCTGGCCTTGAGATGATACACCTCATTACATTGTTGGCAAATGCGTCTCTTAACTATTCGATCCAAGATTAAATTCTCTTCAACCTCTAGATCGATCGCCATATTCAATGGCGTGATGGTGTCTAGCTTCCTGGCTTGCTCCAAATTGCGGGGAAAACCATCCAACAAGAAACCGCCCTTCAGTCCCCTCACCTTTTCCTCGATGAGTCCGATGACCAGTTCATCGGGAACAAGCTTGCCGGCATCCATGTATTCCTTGGCACTGGCTCCCAATGGGGTGTTGTTGCGGACTGCTTCGCGCAACAGGTCACCGGTTGATATCAGCGTAATCTTCAATTTGTCGCAAAGTCTCTTGGCCTGAGTCCCCTTACCGGAGCCGGGGGCGCCAAGAAGAACGATCCTCGCATCCATAGTTGCGTGGAAGCATCTCCTTATTTATGATTTTTTTGACCAGGCGAGATATTTTAACCCTTGACCCGCTCTCTGTTTTGAGTGGCGATAACATGCTGAAGGGACCACGGGTCGAGTTGCGGACCATCCAGGCGGGGGACGCTCCTCTCATGTATAGGTGGCACAACGATCCAAGGGTAGCCTCTGAGATGGGCATGCGGCATACTCTGTTCGCGACATCCATGGAAGAGGAGCGCACAGCTCTACAGCGGATTGTGGCAACCTCATCGGAACAGTATCTTATCATACAATTGAAGGGCGGCCGACCCATTGGTTATGCCTCCCTGGCCCGCATCGATCTACGCAATGCCTCGGCCAGGCTGACAGTGGTCATCGGTGAGCCTGCAGAGTGGGGCAATGGCTATGGTAAAGAGGTGACCTCGTTATTGACCAATTATGCCTTTAATGTACTGAATATCCATCGTCTGTATCTCAGGGTGCCGGATTATAATCAGCGGGCGATAAGATGCTTCACTGCCTGCGGCTTTCAGAAAGAGGGAACATTGCGTGACGATCACTTTCATTTGGGCTCTTACAGATCTTCACACCTTATGAGCATCCTGCGAGAGGAGTGTCAGAGATGACCATGATTGCCGGGGGGCCGTCCGGGCGTCAGCCGTGGTGTGACATCATACCGAGCTGGGAAAAAGGCGAGGCAGTGATATCATGCTTATAGGCGATAAGGTGAGACTACGCGCCCTGGAGCGTTCGGACCTGCCTGCAGTAGTGCGGTGGATGAATGACCCTGGTGTTACAGAGCACCTATTAAATGCCCCACTCACTGGATTGCAGGAGATGGAGGCGTGGTATGAAGGCAATATCGGGAGCAATGACCGTCTCCTGGCAATATTGGACCCGAGGGGCGATCTGGTCGGTTATTGCGGCATCTCCCGTTTGGAGTGGGAGGATCGCCGGTGCAATCTGTGGATCACCATAGGAGAATGTGATGCGTGGGATAAGGGCTATGGTACCGATACGGTCAGGACAATGCTCCGCTATCTCTTTGATGAGCTCAATCTTAACCGCGTCTCTCTTACCGTGGCTGAAGATAATGCCAGGGCAATCCGCGTCTACGAGCGATGTGGCTTCATTCGCGAGGGCATTGCCCGGAAGGCAAGATTCAAGTATGGTACATATCGGAACGATGTGACCATGGCCATCGTGAAGGAGGCATGGGGGCGTTGAGTGGCCCAAAGGTCATGCTTTGCCCCGCCTCCTCGGGCCCCTATCTAGAGAATCTGGCTCGTGAGCTGCGGGCACAGGGGGTAAGGGTTACCCTCATTCCATGGTTTGGGAAGCAGATGCCCTACTCGATGATCCGCATAATATGGTCGCGTCTCCTTGGATACAGGATCTTGCACCTTAACTGGATGCCCTTCAACAACTTCTGGCAGCTGCGTTTGGTCACCCGGGTTGGCAAGATTCTGGGTATCAGAGTGGTGTGGACGATTCATAATCTGGCGCCCCATAGCGTCCAATTCGGTTCGCCGGAGAGGGATGAGGCGGCCATGCAAATTCTGTTCGAATGGGCTGAGCGTGGTGTTGTACATAGTGAAAGGACTAGGGAAGCGGTGAGGATGCGCTACGGAAATACCCTTCCGCTGGAAGTGATTCCTCACGGCAGCTATGCTGGGCAAGTGGAGCTAGTCGATTCCGTCGAGGCCCGGAGGAGACTAGGGATTCCCGAGGACAAGTTCGCGGTGCTGATGCTGGGCCCAAATCGCTGGAACAAGGGGGTGCGAGCATATCTCGAGGTGATCTCCCGACTTCCCGATGGATACGTCGGTGTCGTGGCTGGCACCTGCCCCGACTCCCAGATCCTCAACCTCATCCAGGAGTACAAAGAGCGGTTCCCCGATAAGTTCATCCTGGATGTCCGTCGGCTATCTGTCGGCGAGGTGGCAGAGCATTATGCGGCATCCGATATTCTCCTCATGCCCTTTGAAGCGATCACCACCTCAGGCACGGTCATTGAGGCCCTCAGCTACTCCCGGCCCGTCATCACCACGGATAAAGGGGATATGTATGAATGGATACATGATGGAGAGACGGGCTTCATGGCTTCCTCCATCGATGATATGGTATCCATATTGAAGAGCCTGGATCGGGAAAAGGCAAGGCGCATGGGGCAGAATGGTCTTGCCTTGGCCAAAAAAAGACCCTGGCCTGAGTCGGCACGGCAATACGCCGATATCTACCGTGAACTGCAATGAGACTAGGCGGTCCGCGACAAATATGGAGAAAAGGGAAGACGGCTCACACCATCTTCTTTCCGGCATCGTATGTGGCGCCCTGGTTCCACACCTCTTCGGGATGGAGCATATACACGCCCCGGGCCTGTAGGCCCATGGCCTTGAGGGCGGCGTTCATCTGCTCGAAGGCCGGCCCCGATGTGACATAGTCCATCACCTTGGCCTTGATCTCATAGGAGTCCATTCCACTTGTCACCAGTACCGATACGCAGCTACCGTCTGCCTTGGCGGCATCTAGGTTCTTGCTGGTATGCTTCATGAGGATCGCTCCCAGGACGATAAGCTCAGGATCTGCCGCTTTAAGGCTTCCCACCTGGATCAGGTGTATCGCCCCATCCTCATCTTTGGTACCTAGCACCCGGGCCGACTTCGGATCATTTATGGCCCTGAACACTTCATCCGGTAATGCTACCATGCTCTCACCTGCTTTTTTTATTGCCCCCTAGATAGTATAATGCTTTGCCTCACAACAATCAGCCTACGCGATGATAAACCGCCTGGAAACCCGCGCTTATCTCGGTCACCATGGGGCATGGCCGGGTATCACCAGACCTCGCCCATAGTCGCTGGCTGCGACATTTAAGGTGCATCCTTTGGGCGGCATTGGTGTCTTGGAGAGGCAGATAGCATCCCACAAATGATTCTCTTGCCCGAATTATGGTCAAAGAATGCCTTTTAAACTCGAGGCGTGGCCCAACCTGGCAGCTAGTGATGGAACAGCTTCCGAAACAAGTTACTCGTTCCATCATCGTCTCACGGCCGAGGTTCGTTCGGCGCCACTCCGCCCGTATGGGACGATTAATGGCCATATTGCTTCTAATTTCGTAACTCGCTTCGTTTCAGGCAGATAGGTTTTTTATCAGGAACGCCTAATGGCGCATCAGGTGATGTTATGGAGCCGGATGTGCTGGCCGAGATAGGTGCGATCGTAGGAGAGAAGAATTATTCTAATCGCGTGGCGGAACTATACGCCTATGGGTTCGACGCGTCCATACATCACGTCACTCCCGACGTTGTCGTTCAGCCACGCACGCCCGAACAAGTGGCTGAATTGGTCAAGCTGGCCAACAAGCTTAAGATTCCAATAGTGCCCCGTGGCGCTGGTACTGGCCTGTGTGGCTCCGCCGTGCCATTGGAGAAGGGCATGATAATCGATCTCACTCGCATGAACCGTATCAAGGAGATACGAGTGGAAGATCTATATTGCGTGTGTGAAGCCGGGGTAGTCTACGACGATCTACAGAAGGCCCTGGCCAAACACAGATTCTCTTTCCCCCCTGCTCCCGGGAGCGCCGAGGCGTGCACCGTTGGCGGCATGGTTGCCACCAACGCTTCGGGGATGAGGGCGGTCAAGTACGGCGGCACTCGCGATTATGTCCTGGGGCTGAAGGTTGTATTGCCCACCGGTGAGATCATTGAGGTGGGAACCCGCACGCTCAAGAATGCTTCAGGATATCAACTGGAACGGTTGTTCGTAGGGAGTGAGGGCACGCTGGGCATAATCACGGAGGTCACACTCCGCATCGCGCCCAAGCCCAAGAAATCGGCCATGATCCTTGCTGGCTTCAACACTCTGGAAAAAGCGGGGAGGTGTGTGTCAGCATTGATCGCGAAGCCGTTGTTGCCATCAGCCGTCGAACTCATGGACTCTACCTGCATCAAGGCCGTCAACACTGTTGTCGACGCTGGCCTGCCTGATGTGGAGGCAATATGCATGATCGAGGTGGATGGCGATCCAAAGATGGTGGCTGACGAGCTCGCGGAAGTTGTCAAGGTCTGCGAGAGTATCGGTGCCATTGGTCTGCAACAGACCGAAGACTCCGCCCAGATGGCCAAATGGACCGCTGCTCGTAAGAGCGTCATGTCCTCCCTGTCTCGCCTGTACGAAGATAGGTGCTCGGTATCTCTCGCCGATGACATGGCCGTGCCTATCTCCAGAATCCCAGAAGCAGTTGTGGAATTTAGGAAGATCGCCAAGAAATATGATGTGATCGTGGGAACCTATGGACACGCCGCTGATGGCAACCTGCATACCAAGATGCTGTTAGATCCCGAGTCTGATACTGCATGGCGCAATGGGGAGAAGGCGGTAGGGGAGATCTTTGACACATGCATCAGGCTGGGCGGTACAGTTACTGGTGAGCATGGGGTGGGCATCTCCAAGGCACCATATTTCCAAAAGGAAAGGGCCACCATGCTTTCCACGATGGGAGCCATCAAGCGGGCTCTAGATCCCAATAACATCATGAACCCAGGTAAGCTGCAGGCATGGGAGGGAAGCATATTAACACATCTTCGCTACCCATGTGATGAATACTGTGAGAAAAGCTGATCACAGGCGGATCAGCGCCCCAGTAAACATCAGCGCTACCATTATTATTGATACTCCAAACACCAGGACGTACGCCGGAACATTCCATCGGAGGACCTTGGAGCCGTCGAGCGGAGGGATGGGTAGCATGTTGAAGGCCGCTAACAGGAAGTTGATCATACCTATCCAGTAGAAGCCAAGGCCGAGGAGGCTCTGACCTGCCGCCATGAAGAGGGCTATGAATACTCCCCCCAGTGCAAGATTGGTGGCTGGTCCAGCCAGACTGATCAGGCCATTCTGCTTGCGTGAGATCATCCCTTGAATATACACTGCGCCTGGGATGACAAATATCACTCCCAGAAGGGATATCACCACCCCTATAAGCAGGCCCATGGGATGGGCCCTGAACTCTGCCCACGCGCCCGATCGTTGGGCCACAAACTTATGTGCAAGCTCGTGGAACATGAATCCCGATAGGACGGCAATGAGCGAGACTGCCGCAGCATACAGGATGTCAAATAGGGACACATTCCCTGACACCATGGAGCGAAGACCGCCCAGTAAAAATATGGTGAAAGCAAGGGTGAGTGCCCCAACGGCAACGAAAATATTCTTAAGCTCCACCCTGCCGAAGGATATGCGCCCATAGCCGGGAGGAATGTAGATCGTACTCGGATCTTGCATCTTTTCTGTCCATGCCTCCCCTGCTCAAATACTTTATCTATATCGCATAGGAAGTTTGGGGAAACGTTGCTAATGTTCCAGTCACCTGGAAGGCAGGGAGAATGCTCTAGGCAATGCTAAAGTACTCCCTTCCATTTACGACGGGAGACAATGGATCTATTCCTATTCCTTCTCAGTCTATTCCTTATTCTGGTAAGTTGCGAACTTTTCACTAATGGGGTAGAGTGGGCGGGAGTAAGGTTCAATCTCTCCGAAGGGGCAGTAGGCAGTGTCTTGGCCGCCGTGGGCACGGCCTTGCCCGAGACAATGGTGCCGCTGATCGCCATTCTCTTCCACCCCAGCGCCAACAACGACGGTGTGGAGATCGGCGTTGGGGCCATCATGGGCTCTCCATTTATGATCGGCACCCTCGCCCTTTTTGTGTGTGGACTGGCGCTAATAATATTCCGTCGGCACAGGGGCTCTGCGGCAATGCATGTCGATGGCTCACTAATCCGGCGAGATCTTGCATTCTTCCTTCTCGCCTATTCATTGGCTGCCATCGTTGCACTACTGCCTGTGGAGATAAGATGGGCCCGCATTCTCCTGGGATTCTCCCTGATTCCCCTATATTGCATATACATATGGTATACCCTCAAGACCGGTGCAGTCTCAGAGGAGGCGCCTGAGCAGCTATATTGCTACCATTTCATCAAGAGGATGGCAGGAGCGAAGACAGAAAAGACCCGCCAGGATGATCCGCCCACCTGGCTTATCCTTGCTCAGGTCCTCTTTGCCATTGTGGGCATCATTATCGGGGCCAGCATATTCGTCGAACAGATAAGGGAGATCGCTGCATCCTTACAGGTATCCCCTCTCATTCTGGCCCTTCTCATAGCTCCCCTGGCCACCGAGCTTCCGGAGATGTATAATTCCTTCACATGGGTTCGAAACGGCAGGGACATCTATGCCATTGGCAACCTAACCGGGGCGATGGTATTCCAATCTTGCATCCCGGTCACCATTGGCCTCTTATTGACGCCTTGGCACATCAACATAGGCGAGCCTCACCAGGCCCTCCAGGCTGTCTCTATGGGCATTGCGCTTCTCTCCGCCGCAGTCCTTTTCACATGTTCCTCTCGGAAGCCGCTAAGGTGTTCTAACATGCTATTCGGCGGCCTGCTCTACGCCCTCTTTATCGTCATGGTCGTTCTGACTCTTGGCGGAGCATAGGCATTATTTGAAATACAGGACCTATTTTGATACCATGGCTCATTTCGAGCACGGTAAGGTCGGTTTCCGATGGTGTGACACATGTGGAACAGTCATCCTGGGCACCAAGTGCGATGTATGTTCCTCCCCTGGCAGAAAGTTTGAAGTCTCCAAGCCGGCGGACCTCCGACCCGCCATGGGCAAGAGCGCAGAATTACTCTCCTCTCTCTTTGAACGATATTTTGGCACATCTCATTTTCTGAAGAATCGTCTGACCTTCCTAAACAAGGTCGCTGGCGAGGATCGGACCGATGAGGTCATCTTCCAGGGGATGGTCATAGCCACTCTCCGTTTTGACCTTAGGAAGAGGGACTTTGTCCTTGATATCAAGCTAGATGGGGCGCGCCTGCTTGCATCGCTGGCCTTCAAGGGTGTTGTGACAATGGACCATGACACTGGTCATCTGAAGGGCAAGAATCTTCCAGGCAGTGCGTTCGACAAGGTCAAGGGCCCGTTTAGAGCCGGGGACCCGCTCATCGTGCTCGCCGGTAACCTCATATGTAGCGGAGTGGCCCGAGTGGATAGTGACAAATTAAAGAGTGCTCCCAAGGCCGTGCGCATTCGAGACGTCGGGAAGGGAGAGATCAAATTGTCCAGACGTAAGGCCTCTTGGACAGGTTTTGTCAACTCTAACAGGTCGCATATCTGTGCGTTGGAATCAAAAGGAGTCTCTGACATCAAGTCCTTCGCTGGAAATAACAAATTGCCCCTGACGATCTCATTCAGTGGGGGAAAGGACTCATTGGCATGCTATGGTCTGTTATCTAGGGCGGCGAATAGGTATACGCTGCTCTTCATCAATACTGGCCTAGAATTCCCGGAGACGTTGCGCTATGTACGGGAGTTCGCCCAGCACAATTCTGAGCGGCTTCTCATCGCCGATGCCGGGACGGCCTTCTGGGATAACGTTGAGGATTTCGGCCCGCCCGCCAAGGACTTTCGTTGGTGTTGCAAGGTGTGCAAGTTGGCGCCTCTCACCGATCTTATTGAGAAACACTTCCCCCAGGGTACCGTGACAATAGAGGGCAACAGGACGTTCGAGTCCTTCTCCCGTTCCACCCTCAAGTTCGTGGAAAAGAATCCATTTGTTCCCAACCAAATAATCTTGAACCCCATTAAGGATTGGCGCGCCATTGATGTGTGGGCGTACATATGGTATCGTGCCCTTGATTACAACCCATTGTATGAGGAGGACTTCGAACGCATCGGATGCTATCTATGTCCTTCTTGCCTGGAGTCAGAATGGAGAACGACATCGCGCATTCATCCGGACCTTCACAGCGATTGGGACAAGCGACTCCGAGATTGGGCCAAGAGCTCGGGGACAAGTGAGCAGTTCATAGATCATGGCTTCTGGCGCTGGAAGGTATTCCCACCAAAGGTCCGGCGCATGGCCGAAGAGATGAATATAGCGATGCCGCAGATGCGCTCCGACACTCTAGATCTGAGATGGGTAAAGGGAGTATCTCCCTGCGTCACCGGCGGCTACTCTGCTGAAGGCGTCCTATCGTTGCCGCGGAAGAGGGACTTCTCTAAGGTGGTGGAGGCACTCAGGACGGTTGGTGAGGTGCGATACTCCAAGGACTTCGATATCGCACTGGTCAAGTCCAATAAGGCCACACTAAAGGTGTTCGGGGGAGGGCAGCTCATAGCTACTGCGTCCACTCCAGAGAGGGCCCAGTCTCTTTTCGAGGCAGGAGCCAAAGCACTCTTGCGTTCCCAGCTGTGTACCCAGTGTGGTATTTGCCTGCGCAGCTGTCATGCCCGGGCGATAAGGCTGGATAACGGCATCGTCATTGATGAGAGAAAATGTACTTCTTGCGGGAAATGCACGGAGGCATGCGTGGTTGCACATTACTATGACAAGCTCGTGGCCTAGCTTTAAATAGAACGAGCGGGTCCTAATCCTGGATGGAATATGGCTCCTTCATTGCCGCGGCCATTGGGTTTGCCCCAGCCATTGCCCTGATGTTGTGGACGCTGCAGGATTATACATACCCCAGGATAGAGCGCCCATATTTCAGCGACCCAACTTTATTTGGCCTCTTCGCCGCGGGCATTATCATAGGAGTGATCCTCCATGCGGTATCGGTTTTCTTCTCTTTTGAATATCTTGTCATCGGCTTCCTACTGGAAGAGGCGGTTAAGCTACTGATCCTTAACCTGCCAAGGTTCCAAAGGAGGGCGGACGTTCCATTCTACGGGTTTGGTCTGGGCGCGGGTATGGCCAGCGCCCTCGCATTTGGCGCCGTGAATATTGTTCTGACCAGGAGCTCTCCGGATGCGCTCAGTCTCATCATCCTCATCATATTCTCCATCATGCTATCCTTGCTGCACATTTCCACCGGAACGACCATTGGCATCGGGGTAGCTCGTGGACGCCCTTTCGCTTTCTTTAGTCAGGCGGCGATGGTCCACCTGGCCTTTGTTCTGCTACTGCTCCCCTTTCAACAGATTCCAATATCGGGAGAGAGTGCGCTTGCCTATCTCTTGTTCATCGTCGCAGCATTGTTCATCGCCACATACTATTATTTCATTCACAAACGTGTACTGCCTGAGTACGTCAAAGACGCATTGGCCGATCTTCGGCGGAAGAAGGATCGAGAGGGAGATAAGGAGTCCAGGACGAGGGCCAAGAAGGTTCCTCGGTCGAAACATTGATAAGATATGATGAATCTTATAAAAAGGTGTGAAATCTCCCGCGCATAACTCTGTTGCCAGTGTCATCTTATCGATCGCTATCCTTGTTGTGGTCGTTTTCCTTCTCCTCACTCCTGCCTCGCAGGGCCTTCTGAGAGATTTTTTCATTTCATCATTCAAAGATTATTATCCCGAGGAGGTAACATTCTCACTCGAGCGCACCATGACCGTGGATGCCAATGGATGTCGTGGGGTGAACTTCGCCATCGATATTCCGGAGCCAATGAACATCACCCAGAATGGCAACCAGATGCAGATAGTCACATCGGTGAATTATTCCAATGACCTATCTCCCACCATTAAGTATAATCATAATTGGATGGTGTGGGAGGAAGGTCCATTCTCCGAAGATCAGCGGCGCACCATGACTGTCACCTATGAAGTGACTGCCAGGGCATACATATGGGACATCGATGCCTCCACCTCTGGGAACCTATTCGATGTGCCGGACGAGCTTGAGAAGCAATATCTCAAGGACGAATGGATGATGAGCATGAGTGATCCGGCTATCGTCGCCCAGGCCAGGGAGATAGTGGGAGATGAGGAGAATGTGTATGTGATTCTCCGAAATATCTATGACTGGATGAGGGCCAACATCTATTACTCCGCTGCTGATGATGCCGCTGACCCCAGTTCTGCATACGATACCCTTAAGGCTAGGGCCGGGGACTGCGATGATCAATCAATCTTATTCTGTTCTCTTGCCAGGGCTGTTGGAGTGCCGGCATGGCTGCAGTTGGGAGCCATGTATCTCGGGGATGGGGGTAATTGGGGGGGACATGGTTGGCTCCAGGCCTATGTGCCACTTAAGGAAGGCGGTGGGGAGAAGGTGGTTATTGACATTGTCAATGGGGATTTCCTGGTCTGGAGGCCCAATCGCTTTGCCGACTTCACCGATGATGGAAATGCCGACCATCTGATCGATTATTACTCCATCTATAACTGCAGCTATGTGCCACCGTTTGGTTTTAAAGAAAGTCATCCTCTCTTTCAAGATGCTTACCGATCCATCTCTTACGAAGCATCTGATCAGATGATCGACAATGGATGGTTATTTAAGATGGGAGTCAGACCACCCGGTATGTGCCTGGCCCCGTCTCGTATATGATGCCAGCGGCGAGCAGGCGACATATCATCTTATCGAGCGTTGCGCCCGTCAGGCCCAGGGCGCTGGAGAGATCCATATAGGTCAGTTGACCCTTCTCCCCTTCCAGCTCGGCTATGGTTGCCTCGATAGCCTCGAGGTTGCCAACATCTCCACCTCTGACGGCTGTTCCTTTGGAGATAATGAAGGGAGTCTCCTGCCCCCTTTCCCTTTCTGCGAGGCGCCGAACGGCAATGGCGAGCTCCTGGGGAGAATCAGTGGAAAAATAAATCTTGGCCCGGGAGACCTTGATCTTGGTCCAGCAACGGACACAATCTACCCGAGCATGGGAAAGATCCACTCCCTGCACGGTGCCGCATCGGGAGCAGATCAGTACGCCATACATCTAATATTCAACGAATACTAGCGCGGCAACGCAGGCCCCATAGTGGTCCATGGGAACGGAGAGTTCCTCGATGCGATATTGGATAGGCTCCATCTCGATGCCGCGCAGTTTGGCCATCTCATCCATCTTCCATTCCATGATCTCGCGAAGCGCCTTCTTGGAACCATGAATATGCCCCTCGGCGACATATCCTCCCTTGCCATCCTTCCGGAAGCCATAGGCTATTCCCGCCGAGATCATCTCACCCTCTCCCCCCCTCATCTGAGCAAGGACACAGTGAGTGACAGTGCCCATGGGAAGTTCACGAATCCCGACTTGTTCAGCTCCTACGGGCAGGACAGAGGATACAGACACGATGTTAAGCTCACCAATGCCCGCTTCGAGAAGGGCCTTGTCGAATGCGTTGAGGTCAGAGACCTTGCTCACGGCGCAACCAGTAGAGATGAAGAACTTCTTTGGGACGAGATGCATAATCCGGAGTAATTAAAACAACTGATTTAAGCATTTGCTTATGGATGCCACTGGCGTAACACTCTGGACGTGCTGTAGGATCTCATAAGAGGGCCATCATCTGCCCCACATCCGGTCAGAAAGATATGCCCCCAGCTATTATTTTACCGAGGGAAGGGCCCCGGAATCCCGCCCCCAACGTTCTATTCTTACACGCCGGGAGATCTTCGGACCTAAGGCAGAAGGATGTGATGTCATGGGGCATGACCGATTCTGATAGCCGCCATTTAATCCGAGGAGCATGTCGAAATCAGAGTAATTGGAGCCCACACTCTTTCGGCCAGGAAAGACGGGGCGACCTTGAGCCCGGTCTGGGCGGCGCAGGTCTGATCATAAGCGCATTGGCCGCAGTTCGGAAGCTACATTCTGGCACAGTTTGAGCGCTCTCATCCATAGATCATGGTGGCGTCCTCGGCCGCAAGTTTCTTTGGCTGGTTAACGCTCTCCATGGCTGTACGGATCTGGTTCTCTATCTCCTCCGCCTCCTTGTAGAGCGGCCCCGTATCGATCTTGATCTCCGGAAGCATTTGCGCAATGATCTCCAGGAGTTTAGCAGACCCCCTAGCGTCGGGGAAGTTTGGCCGGGCGGGTCCCAGCAGGCAAATGACATTTATGCCCCGGACCTCGCCTTCAAAAAGTAGGACTCCGGATATGCCGGACACCATCCCTTCCTTTAACTCTTCTACGCCGTACTTCTTCAGCATCTCACGGGATTCATTAGTAGAGCCCGCCCCGAAGATCTCCATCTCCTCATTTCCTGGCCAGTTTATGCCCTCCAGGGCCACGATGGTCTCGATACCCTTCTCTGAGCAATAGTCCAATAATCGTTCAGCCAGGGGCCTTACCTGCTCCGGTTTGGGCATAAATTCAGCGGCCACGGTCACTACTTGTTGACATTGCTCCCCATCCTTGCACTGGCGCTCTCCAGCATAGATCCGTACGGGTGGAGAGGGGACACCTTTGTGAATGAAGGCGTAAGGTGGGAAACTGTTTGACATCAATCCAGCGACCCTCTCCAGCTTGGATGTCCTGATAATGAAGTTGGCAGCGATACTGCTCACTAGACCTATCGAGGGGAACCCAACGATCATCATAGCACCGCTATAGGTCTCTGAGCGGTATTCATGAAGATATATCTCATTCTCACTCATGGTCGGCGCACCTCGTCATTTCTCTTGGCATGCTACATTATAAAGGATTTTCCTGACCTAGTGATTTGGTCAATCTACCCACGCAAAGTAATATTTCTTCCCTCTCCTGTTTGCTTTGTTCGTGAACAGTAAAATATCGATGATCAAGACCCCTGCCGGCATCCCTGTAGTGGTGGAACGACTTCCTTACTCTCATTCGGCTTCCCTATCAGTTTACCTGGGCACTGGTTCTCGAGATGAGATGGATGAGCAAGCAGGCATATCTCACATGCTTGAGCACATGCTATTCAAGGGCACCTTCAATCGCACCGCCAAGGAGATGTCCGAGCAGATCGAGGCTGCGGGAGGGGAACAGAATGGATATACGACAAGAGAAG
Organism: Methanobacteriota archaeon; assembly: GCA_012519255.1. Lineage (GTDB taxonomy): Archaea > Thermoplasmatota > Thermoplasmata > Methanomassiliicoccales > Methanomassiliicoccaceae > DTU008. The sequence goes on from JAAYQQ010000068.1 coordinate 41,335, forward strand.
TCACCAGTTACCAGGCCTTCTCTCTCGACGAGACTGTAGAGGTTGCCCAGGAGATCCTTGCCGACATGGTCTTGAACCCTCGACTGGAGGCGAACTGTCTGGAGACAGAGAAGAATGTGGTCCTCCAGGAGATCAATATGCTCCAGAACAACCCCGACAGATACATCCACGTACTCTTCCTGGAGGCACTGTGGGGCAACCACCCCATGGGGCGCTCGGAAGCGGGGACTGCCGAGACTGTTACCGCACTTGCCCCCAGAGATGTACGGGATTTTTTCGAGAGGCGCTACCGTCCCCCCCACATGGCTGTGGTAGCTGTGGGGAATATAGTGCCTGAGCAGGTGGTCAGATGGGCGGAGAGCAGTTTCGATAAACTTGCTCCCATTCCAGCACAGGCAAGGCGTACCCCTCCCGTGGCCAATGCCGTGTTCAAGGTTTATCCCCGAGAGGATAGACAGGCATATGTGGGCATGGGCTTCCCGGGGCTATGCTCCACCCACCCCAATCGCTTCGCCCAGCGCCTCACTGCCTCCATCCTGGGAATGGGAACTTCCTCAAGACTGTTCCAGGAGGTCAGGGAGAAAGAAGGTTTGGTCTATGAGATCTACGCGTCCTCCGGCAGCTACACTGACTGTGGGGCGATGAGAGTCTTCTTCAACACCACGGTCAATGATCAAGAGAAGGTAATTCGTCTGGTGGCTCGAGAGATCAGACGCCTGAAGGAAGAGGGCCTCAAAGAAGGAGAGCTGGATCGGGCCAAGCGCTTGCTCAAGGGGATATATGTACGCGGGCTGGAGAGCAGTGAGGCAAGAATGATCCGACTGGGTGAGATATTCATGTCCACAGGGGAGGTTATGACTGCAGAGGAAACACTCCGATGCATGGACATGGTCACAGAGGAAGACGTTAGTCGCATGGCTGGCGAGCTCATGGTCCGGGACAAGCTCTGCATTGCCATGCACGCTCCAGGAAAGGAATCGAAAAAAGTGGCCAAGGATCTGAACGACCTTGATTTCTAGGTCGTGTCGAGTTAAGCCTCGATCAGGTCCAGCACTTTCTGGACGGCCTGGGGAAGGGCCGCCTCCAGCTCTGGAGTCATCCGATCAGAGACCGTGTATACATCGTTGGCCGCCACGGCTACAAAGAGAATGTCATTGGGGAATTTATCGGGATAAAGAGACCTGCCCAGCTCAATGGTGGTGGCTATGTTTGCCTCATGAGGGTTGCTACCATGTACGGTATGGGCGAAGGCATCTGGACCAAGTTCCATGACAGTGCCAGCGGGCTGGCCCGAATTAATGTAAGCATCTATAATGATGACTCGGCCATATCCCATCATTACCTCGATGAGGTCTAGGCCAGAGGTGCATGCCTCTACCAGGTCTACCTCAGAGAGATCCATTGTGGACAATTCTTCCAGTACCCTCAGCCCTATGGCGTCATCGCACATGATGGGGGAACCAATGCCAAGAATCAGCGTCTTGATGCTCATCCGCCGCAAGCATGAGGAATGCATACA
>JAAYQQ010000069.1 GCA_012519255.1 Methanobacteriota archaeon
GTTCCGAGCTTGAGCGGCACATCGGCCTGGCCGTTGCCTACAACATATGGAACTACTATCAGGTCTCGGGCGATCTGGACTTCATGTCGTTCTATGGGGCCGAGATGCTCATCGAGATCGCCCGTTTCTGGGCCAGCAAGGTGCAGTACAATGACGCTCTTGGCCGATACGAGATCCGTGGAGTGATGGGGCCCGATGAGTTCCATGAGGGCTATCACGGATCGGAGGAGTTTGGTATCAACAATAACGCATACACGAATGTGATGGCGGCATGGATGTTCTGCCGCACCCTCGACACGCTGCAACTACTGCCCCTGGCACATCGCCGTGACATCTGGAAGGACCTATCACTCAGCGAGAGGGAGCTGACCCGCTGGGATGAGATCAGTCGCAAGATGTACGTCCCCTTCCATGGGGACGGGATAATCAGTCAGTTCGATGGCTTTGATGATCTCGAAGAGCTGGATTGGGAGAGGTATCGAAAAAAATACGGGAACGTCTCCCGTTTGGACCGCATTCTGAAGGCGGAGGGCGACTCCCCGGACCGATACAAGGTATCGAAACAGGCGGACGTCCTGATGCTGTTCTACCTATTCTCCTCGGATGAGCTGGAGGGGTTGTTCTACCGTCTGGGCTATCGCCTGGAGCCCGACACTATGCAAAAGACCATCGATTATTATATGGAGCGCACCTCAAACGGCTCCACCCTGAGTCTCGTGGTCCATGCATGGGTACTGTCCAGGATAAATCGGGAGATGTCATGGAATCTATTCCGCGAGGCCCTCAAGAGCGATGTGTCGGACATTCAGGGCGGGACGACCCATGAGGGCATCCACCTGGGCGCCATGGCCTGTACTGTGGACATAGTCCAAAGGTGCTATCCCGGGCTTGAGACGCGGGGCGATGTGCTATGGTTCGACCCAAAGCTCCCCACGGAGCTGACCCGGCTCAGGTTTGACATCGAGTATCGCCACCATCGGATAGATGTGGAGATCGACCGGGACAGGCTGCGGCTCTTCAGCCAGCCACAGGACATCGAGCCGATCAAGGTTGGCTACAGGGACAGCGTCCAAACGATTGCGCCCGGCGAGGCGATCGAGTTCGACCTTGGTCCGCAGTGACCGTTCACTGGCCAATGCCGTTCATCGGAGGGCGACGGGCAGACAGGGAAGGGCGAGGCATAGAGTGATATTGGGGCCGTCAGAAAAATCCCCTCGAGCCACGCCAATGTGCAACCATTAAATAACATCGCCATCAACATTCACACTACCTTGGACTAGCATGTAGCCCCTTTGTGCGAAATGGTCCAAACGCGAGCAGGGAGGCGGTACGATGAAGATGCTCTTCACCGAGGTTATGGGGAACCAGAAGAAGCTTATGGCGGCCTTTCCCAATGACGACCTTGTCATGTTCGATGGTCCTCTCGACAGGGATGACCTCATCCACGAGGCCGAGGGCGCAGCCGTGCTCTCGGTATTCATAAGGACCGTGGTGGATAGGGAGGCGATCGATTCCCTTCCCGATCTCAGAATGATCAACACGAGGAGCGCCGGTTTCGACCATATCGACGCGGTGCACGCCATGGAGCGGGGCATCGCGATCACGCACGTGCCCGCTTATGGCCCGCATGTGGTGGCGGAGCACGCCTTCTGTCTGCTCCTGGCATGCGCCCGGAACCTGGTACGGTCCGACCATTCGGTAAGGGTCCTGAAGCGTTTTGATTTCCAGCCATTCCAGGGCCGCGAGCTTAGGGGAAAGGTCCTGGGTGTGGTGGGGACCGGCAAGATAGGCGCCGGAGTCATCCGGATCGCCCAGGGCTTCGGGATGCGGGTCGTGGCGTTTGACATCCATAAGAATGATACCCTGGCCAGAGGATATGGCTTTCCATACCTGCCCCTCGAAGAGGTGCTGGAAAGAAGCGATTTTGTCACCATTCACCTGCCTCTTACCGCCGATACGGAGAACCTGATCGACAGGGCGGCGTTGCAAAGGATGAGGCCCGGCAGCATACTGATCAATACCGCCAGAGGAGGGATCGTGGACGAGGCGGCCCTCAGGGAGGCCCTGGACAGCGGGCATATCCATGCCGCTGGCCTGGATGTGCTCGATGACGAGGCCCATCCGGAGGACGATAGGTTGCTGGACTCGGAAAATGTCACCATCACCCCGCACATAGGCTTCTTCACCAGGGAGTCGCTGGATAGAATGTTCGATACGGCCATCCAGACCATCGGGGCGTTCAGGTTGGGGAGGACGATCAACGAGGTCCCATTGGAGTATGTAAAAAAAATCGTGATCCACACCCATCCCCAGGACTGAGGTCACAGGAGCACGCTGGACACGATATGTCCTGGCCATGTCTCATTGTCCGGTTCCGATGCCCCGGCCCCTTGAATATTCATGGCCGCATACCCGAACAACAACGCCCCGTCTGAATGGGCCAGGAAGTATCGCCCCGGCCCCCCAGTTCTCAATGATGATCGGGCGACACCATCGAATTCTCAATCCCGAAGGATTATCGAAAGAAAAACACGGGAATGCCTTTTAACGGCGTCATTCTGTAGTAACCTATTATCAATTGGAGGGGAAAGATGACCAAGATTGCCATCAATGGTATGGGCCGAATAGGGCGGATCATAGCGAGACGTTATCTATCCGACCCGCCGGACAATATCGAGCTCGTGGCGGCCAACGACCTGTTTCCGCCAGAGATCATAGTCTACCTGACCAAATACGATTCCGTGCATGGAAGGGCCCCTTTCGATGTGGAGAGCGGGACCGATTTCATCCGTCTTGGATCGAACCGGATACAGATGTTCAATGAAGCGGACCCCGCCAAGATTCCCTGGAAGGATGCTGGAGTGGATATAGTTCTGGAGTGCACCGGGGCATTCCGTGACCGGGAGAAGGCCGCCGGGCACCTGGAGGCCGGAGCATCGAAGGTCATCATCAGCGCCCCTTCGGACAGCGCGGACCTGACGATCGTCATGGGCGTCAATGAGGAAAAGTACGACCCGTCCCGCCATCACATCGTCTCCGCCGCCTCCTGTACCACCAACTCGCTGGCCCCGGTGGCCAAGGTGCTGAACGACGCCTTTGGCATAGATCACATGATGGCCACCACCGTCCATGCGTACACTGCCAGCCAGAAATTGATCGACACTCCTGCCCGGAAGGTCCGGAGAGGAAGGGCCGCCGCCGTCTCCCTGGTCCCCACCTCCACCGGAGCGGCCAACGCCACCGTCAGGACCATTCCCGAGCTGAGCGGTCGTATGCATGCGATTGCCATTCGGGCCCCCGTCCTCGATGGAGCCATAACCGACATCACGGCCGATCTTAAGCAGGATGTGACGGTGGAGGCGATCAATTCGGCACTGAGGGGCGCATCTGACGGAAGGATGCAGGGGATACTCGACTACAGCGAAGACCCGCTAGTCTCCGTCGACATAATCGGAGATCCCCATTCCACCATCATCGACGCCGAGTCCACGGTGGTGATCGGAGGCAGGACCGTCAAGGTGCTGGCATGGTACGATAATGAGTATGGGTTCTCCTGCCGGATGCTGGATATGGCCTCGTACATGGCCCGGAAGGGCATACCCGCCAAGGCAGCGCAGATGGAGCGTCCGGTCCGGGCCTGAGGCGGACCATGCGGTGAGTGATCGACATGAGGCAAGCAACGCCGATGGATGAGCGGGCTGCGGCCCCTGGCCAGAAGTACATACGGTGGTTCAAGGACATCACCATTGATGATGTGCCCCTCGTGGGCGGCAAGAACGCATCCCTGGGGGAGATGTACCGGGAACTGACGGGAAAGGGGATCAGGATACCCAACGGTTTCACCATCACTGCCGAGGGCTACCATCACCTCCTCACGGAGGCCGGGATCAGGGAGCCCATGGAGAAGGCACTGTCGGGAGTGGACAAGAATAACGTTGCGGACCTGGCGTTACGGGGCAAGAAGGTACGGGACCTGATCCTGGGAGCGGGGATACCCGACGATCTTTGGGAGGAGATAAGGACAGCCTACGATCAACTATGTGAAGAGTATGGGGAGGACACCGATGTGGCGGTCCGATCCTCGGCCACCGCGGAGGATCTACCCACGGCCTCGTTCGCCGGTCAGCAGGAGACCTTCCTGAACGTCCACGGCTATCCCGCGCTGAGGGAGGCATGCAGCAAATGTTTTGCCTCCCTGTTCACCGACCGGGCCATCTCCTATCGCATCGATCAGGGGTTTGGCCAGTTCGATGTCGCCCTGTCCGTCGGGGTGATGAAGATGGTCCGTTCTGACCTCGCCTCCAGCGGGATTATATTCACCCTGGACACCGAGACGGGTTTCCGGGACGTTGTCTTCATCACCGCCTCCTACGGACTCGGCGAGAACATCGTTCAGGGGGCGGTCAATCCGGACGAGTATTATGTATTCAAGCCCACCCTCCGTCAGGGGTTCAGGTCCATCATCAGGAAGGAGCGGGGAGAGAAGGAGAAGAAGCTCATCTACGGCCTGGGCGGGAGCAAGGAGCCCACCCGGAATGTGGAGGTCCCCATGGAGGATCGTCAGAGGTTCTGCCTGAACGATGACGAGATCCTGGAGCTGGCAAGGTATGCCCTGGTCATTGAGGGCCACTATTCAAAGAGACTCGGTCACGACGTCCCCATGGACATCGAATGGGCCAAGGATGGGGAGACCGGGAAACTCTTCATAGTCCAGTCGAGGCCGGAAACCGTGCAATCGAGGAAGGCCATGGATGTGCTGGAGACCTACGTCCTGGAGGAGCGCGGCAAGGTGCTAAGCCAGGGGCGGAGCGTCGGCTCCAGGATCGCATCTGGAAGGTCCCGGGTGATCAGGGACGTCACGCAGCTGTCGACATTCCGCCCGGGGGAGATCCTCGTGTCCAATATCACGACTCCCGACTGGGAGCCGGTCATGAAGGTCGCCGCGGCCATCGTGACCAATCTAGGCGGGCGTACCTCGCATGCGGCCATCGTCAGTCGGGAACTTGGCATCCCGGCCGTTGTGGGCACGAACGATGCCACCCGCGTCATCCATGATGGAGACATGATCACGGTTAGCTGTGCCGAGGGAGATGAGGGCTTTGTCTACGAGGGGGCGCTGCCGTTCCGGGTGGAGCGCATAGAGCTCGGCGGCCTGAGTAGACCAGGTACAGAAATGATGATGAACCTGGGCAACCCCGAGGATGCCTTCTCCCTTTCCTTTATCCCCAATGACGGGGTCGGCCTTGCCCGGCTGGAGTTCATCATTGGCAGCTACATCCGCGTCCATCCCATGGCCCTCCTGCACCCGGATGCCGTCAAGGACCGGGAGGAGAGGGCAGAGATAGAGCGCCTCATCTCGGCCTTTGCCGATGGGAGACAGTACTTCGTGGAGACGCTGGCGCGTGGCATGGCCACCATCGCCGCCGCATTCTATCCGAAGGATGTCGTGGTCCGCCTGAGTGATTTCAAGACCAACGAGTATGCCTCCCTGCTTGGCGGCCGTCACTTCGAACCAAGCGAAAACAATCCCATGCTGGGGTTCCGGGGCGCATCCCGATACCATTCGGACCGCTATCGAGAGGGGTTCGGCCTGGAATGCCAGGCCATCAGGATGGTCCGGGAGGAGATGGGGCTGACGAACCTGGTGCCGATGATACCGTTCTGCCGTAAGGTGGAGGAGGCCAGCAAGGTGCTGGAGGAAATGGGACGGAATGGGTTGAAGCGAGGCGAGAACGCCCTCAGGGTATTCATCATGTGCGAGGTGCCCAGCAACGTCCTGCTCATCGATGAGTTCTGCCGATACTTCGACGGGATCTCCATAGGGTCGAACGACCTTACCCAGCTCGTCCTTGGCATCGATCGGGACTCGGACATCCTGGCCACCGAGTTCGATGAGCGGGACCCGGGAGTGTTGAAGGCCATGTCCATGGCCGTTCAGGGCGCCCGGAGGAACGGCCGGCACAGCGGGATCTGTGGCCAGGCTCCGAGCGATTATCCAGAGATCGCCGAGTTCCTGGTCAGGGAGGGCATCGATTCCATCTCCGTCAACCCTGATTCCCTATTGAAGGTCACATTGAAGGTGTCGCAGACGGAAGAGCAGTTTGGAGGGCGAGGTGACAGACCCGCGGCCAGGACGCGGTGACGTGAATGATATACACCCTTGCCCTCAACCCGGCCATCGACCGCACCTTCTGGGTTGAGAAGCTCGACTTCGAGGAGACGACCAGGGTGCAGAAGGAATGTCGCTATCCCGGGGGGAAGGGGATCGACGTCTCCCGGGTGCTGACCAATCTTGGCGCCCCCAATACCGCGCTGGGCTTCATAGGAGGCTTCGTTGGGGATGAGCTGGAGTGCCGCCTTACCAGCGAGGGGGTGCGTTCCGACTTTATTCATATCTCCGGAGAGACCCGCACCAACATCATCGTGCACGAAGAGGAGACGGGCCGCCATGTGCTGCTAACTGCCAGCGGGCCCGAGATCGCTCCCTATGAGATAGGCGCCCTGTTCAGGAAGATAGACGGTCTGAAGGATATCTCGATACTGGCCATAGGAGGTAGCCTTCCTCCCGGAGTGCATCCCGAGACCTATCGCCGCATCATCGCCGGTGTGAGGGCGCGGGGCGCGATCACCCTCCTCGACGCGGATGGGGATGCCCTGAGGGTGGGCATCCAGGGCGGCCCGGACTACATCAAGCCGAACAGACGTGAGCTGAGCCAGCTGGTGGGAAGGGAGCTTAATGAGCTGGCGGACGTCGTCGAGGCGGCGGAATGGGTCCGATCCCAGGGCGTGGGCGCCGTCCTGGTCTCGATGGGGGCCGACGGCATCGTGCTGGTGAAGGATGACGGCATATACCTGGCCATCCCTCCGAAGGTGGAGGTCGTGAACACCGTGGGGGTGGGCGATTCCGCCGTGGCCGGCTTTCTCTACGGTCTCGCCACCGGCCTGGACCTGAAGGAATGTCTCACCCATGCGACAGCCGCAGGGACGGCGACCACACTGAAGCCAGGGACCGCGCGGGCCAACAGAAAGGACATATTGGACATGGTACCAAGGGTACGGTTCGAGGATATCTCGAGGAGCGGTGACCAATGGAAGGGATTGAAATAGTCGTCCCCCTGGACGTTCCCAGGGAGGAGAGGGAGAGATTCCTGGACAACAGCAGGGCCCTGACGGGAGGAAAGGGGAGGGTCATGCTGTTCGCCGGGGACCAGAAGGTCGAGCACCTGAACGATGATTTCCACGGCGAAGGTATCGCTCCCGATGATGGCGACCCCGAGCACCTGTTCAGGATCGCCTCCCGCGGCCGGATCGGGGCATTCGCCACCCAGCTCGGGCTCATCGCGCGCTACGCCATGGACTACCCCGATGTTCCATATGTGGTAAAGCTCAACTCCAAGACCAATCTGGTCAAGCTCAATCAGGCCGAACCGTTGAGCCGCCAGTGGGTGGCCGTCGACCAGGTCGCGCGCCTGAGGGATGCGAACAATATTAGGGTGCTGGGCGTGGGCTACACGGTCTATCTGGGGAGCGAGCACGAGGCCATCATGCTGGGCGAGGCGGCACAGATAGTCCACCGGGCGCACGGCTTCGGCCTTCCAGTGATCCTATGGATGTATCCGCGGGGAAGGGCCGTGGCCGATGAACGGGATCCTCACACGATCGCCGGGGCCGCCGGGGTGGCGGCCTGTCTTGGCTCCGACTTTGCCAAGGTCAACTACCCCTCCGGACCTGACGCCCAGGAACGCTTCCGGGAGGCGATCAGGGCTGCGGGAAGGACGGGGGTCATCTGCTCCGGCGGAGGGCGCATGGAGGTGAGCCCCTTCCTTGAAAGACTTCATGAGCAGATCGCGGCTGGCGCGTTGGGGAGCGCCACCGGCCGCAACATCCACCAGAGGCCCCTGGACCAGGCGGTGCGGTTCTGCAACGCCGTTTATGCGGTCACCGTCGAAGGCGCCTCCGTCCAGGATGCTATGGAGCGATACTGGGAAGGTCCTGGAACTTGACGAAGCTTATCCTGTTGCGGCACGGTCAAAGCCTATGGAACGAGGCGGGGCGGTTCACAGGCTGGGTCGATATTGATCTCTCTGAGAGGGGGCGGGAGGAGGCCCGGGAGGCGGGCAAAAGGCTTCGGGAGGAGGGCATCGTCGTGGATATCATCTTCACGTCCGTCCTCAAGAGGGCCATCCGCACGGCATGGATCGTGATGGACGAGATGGATCTCATGTGGGTCCCTCTCCTATGTTCATGGCGGTTGAACGAGAGGCATTATGGGGCCCTGCAGGGACTGAGCAAGGCCGACATGGTTCAGAAGTATGGAGAGGGGCAGGTCCATGCCTGGCGGCGGGGTTATGACGTACGCCCCCCACCCCTTGATCCGTCCAGTCGGGGGCATCCCCTGTCCGACCCAAGATACAGGGACCTCCAGCCGGACCTCCTGCCGTCATCGGAGTCCCTCAAGGATACGCTGAACAGGACCCTGCCATGCTGGCATGAAGAGATACTACCTCATCTACAGAAGGGCGCCAATGTCCTCATCGCGGCGCATGGCAATAGCCTGAGGGCATTGGTCAAGCACCTTGACAACATCGCTGATGATGATATCTCCGAGGTAAACATCCCCACCGGAATCCCCCTGATCTATGAGCTGGAAGGGGATGTGATAAGGGAACGACATTACCTGGCCTCCGGGGAGGAACTGGCCAGGGCCGTGGGAGAAGCGGCCAGGGTCCGATGAGCAGTGCTCCGTTCATGCCCTCTCCGGGCCCCCGGTCGACTCGAGGGCCTGGACAGCGGGCAGCTCCCTCCCTGCCAGTATCTCGAGGAAGGCGCCGCCTCCCGTAGATACGTAAGATATCTCTTCCCTCAGCCCATAACGGTCCAGGGCCCGATTGGTGTCCCCACCGCCTGCCAGGGAGAACGCCGGAGAGCGGGCAATGGCCTCGGCCACCGAGCGGGTGCCACGGCTGAAGGATTCCATCTCGAACATGCCCATCGGCCCGTTCCAAACAACGGTCCTGGCGTTTTCGATCTCCAATGCGAATGCCTCGATGGTCCGTGGACCTATGTCCCCGATCTGCATATCGGGCTCGATATCATCGGCAGAGACCACCCTGGCGGCCGCGCCCTCACCGCTGGCCACCACGAAATCCACCGGCAGGACGATGCAATCTTCCCCCGCACCTTCCATTATGCTCCTGGCCTGGTCAATCGTCCTCTCATCGAGCGCATAGTTACCCACCTCTGCTCCCCCGGCCTTCAGGAAGGGGAGGGCCATCGTGCCTCCCAGAAGCATTCTGTCCGCCCGCCTGGAGAGGTGCTCGAGCACCCCGATCTTGCTGGCGACCTTTGCTCCGCCGATCACGACCACGAACGCTCTCTCAGGGGTCTCCAGCGCGCCCTCCAGCATCTCCAGCTCTCTTTTGAACAGCAGCCCGCCGCCCTTGTCGTGAAGGTATTTGGTCACTCCGACATTGGATGCATGGCTGCGATGGGCATTGGCGAAGGCGTCATCGATGTAGACATCGGCATGGGATGCAAGCGCCTTGGACAGGGCATCATCGTTCTTCTCCTCTCCGGGTTCGAACCTGAGGTTCTCGAGCATGATCGCCGAACCTGGGGACATGGCTCCAACGGCCTCACTGACATCTGGCCCGACGACCTCCTCGACGAAGGCCACCTCCTTCCCTAGAATATCGGACAGCCGTTCGCTCACTGGCCTTAGGCTCAACCCGGGGACCCGCTTCCCCCCGGGCCTATCCAGATGGGAGGTAATGATCAGCCTCCCGTTTCTCTCCAGGATATGGCGTATGGTCGGCAGGACTGCCAGGATGCGGGAATCGTCGGCAACCCTCCCCCCATCCAACGGTACATTGAGATCGACCCTCAACAGGACCCTTTTTCCCTCGATGTCCATTTGATCGACGTATCTCATCATAGCCCCCGATAATTACTTGGAGAGGATGA
>JAAYQQ010000070.1 GCA_012519255.1 Methanobacteriota archaeon
GACCGCAGTCACCGTACGTCCCAGTATGACATTCCTGTGGTGCAGGGCAGTCACATGACTGCAGAATTGGGGATATATGAACGTACGGTGACTGCGGTCCTGAATGCCAAGCTGTTACCCATTATACGTGACTTCCTCCGTTCGGTGGAGAAGGCCTTATCTGTCAGGGACATCGACGCAGCAGTGTATGTCTTCAAAGGGGACGGCGGCCTGATGAGCCTGGATGTGGCCAAGGATATGCCAGTGGAGACTATATTGTCTGGTCCGGCGGCAAGTTTGATGGGGGGAAAGGCTCTGGCTGGGGTAGAGAGCTGTGTGGTCGTCGATATTGGTGGAACATCGACCGATATAGCATATCTCGACGATGGGTTCCCTCGCCTTAGGAAGGAAGGCGCCATGGTGGGCAACTGGAGGACCCGGGTACAGGCCATTGATATTTGGACTGCTGCATTGGGCGGGGACTCTGTCGTACGTCATGACGACAAGGGTAGACTAACCATTGGTCCAGAGAGGGTGCTGCCCTTGTCCCAAGCCTCCTTGAAGTATCCTACCTTGAAGGAGCGTATCAATGCGACACAGGGAATCACATTCTACGTGCCCAATCGCCCGCCGGCCGCCAACTTTACCGCCAAGGATCGCAGTGTCTATGAGTTCGTGCAGAAGAATGCCCCCTGCACTTTTCATGAAGCTATTAGTGGCATAGATGACGTGGTCTTCGTAGGAGATCAACTCAATGATCTCAAGGCTCGGGGGTACATCATTCAGGTAGGGCTCTCCCCTACCGATGCCATGGCTGTAAAAGGCATCTATAATGTGGGGGACAAGGAGGCAGCCGAAATGGGCTTCCGGCTGTTTGGGGAGAAGATAGCAGAGGATCCCGTCCAGCTCGTAGATACTGTGTTTGAGCTCACCATCACGCGCATAGGGGAAGAACTTGTCAGGAAGGCCATATCCGATACTGGCGCGGAGATGACCAATGAGAAGGCTTTCACCGAGCTGATAAAGGCATCCGCTGGGGCAGGCAATCTGCGGGATTACGATGTGCGCGCTCGGTCGAGGTACCACCTGGTGGGCATCGGCGCTCCTGCGCACGTCCTGGTAAAGGCTCTGGGGGATAGATTAGGCAGCGAAGTCATCATATCCAAGAACCATGACGTGGGCAATGCGGTTGGAGCAGTACTCAGTCAGATATCGGAATCCATGCTCGTGCAGATCTATCCAAAGGACTACAAGTACGTCGTATTTTGTCCTGGATCTTCCCCAATAGAATATTCGTCAGTTGATTCGGCAAAAGCATCCGCGCGTTCTTACGCTGAATACAATGTCAGGGAACGGATGAAGAAGCACAACGCGGTGGACGTGAAAGTGAGGATCGACATCGATGAGAGCAAGTTCTGCGATGGCTACGGGCAGGAGATGAAATTTGTCAATTGGGTTAATGTACGGGCGATTGCCACGGGTAAGCCCAAGCTGAGGGATTAAGATTCTCTTACCTGCCGCACCCCGCACCAAAACCCTCACCCTCATGAGGCCCTGTGACAATATGCTGACCGATATTGCCTATAGGTATGGGCAGAACCTCCACCGCATTTAGATAGAAAAGGCTCTAGAGTAGGGGGGATGCCATGGTCAAGGCGGTGGAGGAGGCTGCCGTCGATTAACCAAGTGAACCTATGGTCTCTCCCCGGATGGAACAGCGGGAGGCCATGCTCTGACGAGTCAGGGCCCTCATGTTCTTTGATGTGATCCTTGACACCGTCGGAAGGTCATTTGAGAAGACCCTCTCGAACTCCCTCATTAGATAGGGGTTTATGGATCCAGAGCGCTTTAGCTTCTCCATGGTCCAATCATCTGCGAGGTTGATGACGCCCTCACGGCCAGTTTTATGAAAAACCTCGGCCAGGACCGATGTCACGACGGTGTTGTCAGCGATGACGGCATACTCTGCTTCCCGGATGGCATACTCATTGCCGTTAAAGGAGATGGTTAGCCCGCCCCCCTCCCTTACCAATTGAAAGGCCTGGACGTCAGTGATGGAGTCGCCGATATAACAGGTATCTTCCAGCCCGATACCTGTCCTCCGACGAATGTCCAGGACGGCGGAGGCCTTTTCCTCTCCCCCTAATGGGTTCACCTCCAGAATGAATTGGAATGAGGAAAGATCGGTCATTTCTTCCCAGAATATCTCGTCAAGCCGACGCA
>JAAYQQ010000071.1 GCA_012519255.1 Methanobacteriota archaeon
CACTCTGCCCTGCGAGCGCGAGTGTGTCATCGTAGACAAAACCGCCACTCTCACCGACTACTTCAGCATCCCCTGCGGCTTCTCCGCTGTCCCGCTGTCCGACTTCGGCCCATGGACACTGGGTGCTGACGATCAGACGGAGTGGGAGTTCGACGTCAACTTCCTCTTGATCAATGAGGAGTCGCCACGTTTCAACACCCACTGCATCTCTAACCAGTGCACTCTGGTGCCATGTGACAGCAAGGTGCCCATCACAGCGTGCGCCCAGCTGACCGTGACTACCGGTGAGGACGAGACCAGACTGTGCGTCCAGAAGACTGCCGAGGTTACTCGATGGACTGAGTACATTGCCTATGAACTGGACATCGACGACATCGTGATGATCGGCTCCGAGGAGTTCCCCGAAGATATCTGGGACGAAGAGCTGATCGTCGAGCAGGAATGCGTTGAGAACATCCACACGCTGACCGTTTCCGGGGCCATCAAGGTCGTCAATACTGGCTGCTACCCTACCCGGGGGCTGACCATCGTTGACACCATTCAGATGCTCTGGATCGATCCAGAAGACGTCCAGCCCGCTGCCTTCGGCGGTGAGTGGGAAGATATCGCCAGCGTCTGTGTGGATACTTCTTGCAAGCCCATGCTCCTTCCTGGTGAGTGGTACTACTACCCCTATGAGGTGACATTCACCATCGATGATGTTGAGCTTGCAGGTCTAGCATCCTACCAGTTCCGGAACTTGGCATATGTCGAGATCTGTAACTACGATGACGATGCCTCGGAAGATGCTCTCTACGACTATGCACCCATCATGCTGCCTCTGTGTCCTGACATGATCACGGTGGAGACCACCGCCGTGGTGGAGTCCTGCGACCAGATCCCATTCGGCGAGTGTGGGCCGGTCCTTAACATCCAGTCCGCCTTCGCCTACCGGCAGCTCATAGTGGTGAACAACTGTGACTACAAGTCCACCATGGATGTGTGCACCGAGATCACCCTGAACGGCAAGGTATGGGCTGACGACCGCATATGCGGCGCCCAGTCCTTCGATGTGGCCATATGCCACTCTCAGTCGGCAGAAGTCCGCGGCGACGTCAGGGAGCTCTATCTATTGATGGATGCCTTCGTTGACGACAGTGAGTGCTACGTCTTCTGCCTCTTCGGAGAGGAAGTAGAGGTTGACATCTACGCATCTCTCTACTACTATGAGGGACAGATGCTATACCTCGATGACTTCGAGTTCGAGTTCGAGGAGGGTAAATGGGCATTCGGCGGTGTCGAGATCAACTTCGAGACCTGAGGAGGTATCGGACGCTATAACGGCGAACGTGCTCGCAAAACCATTTCCCCATCTTTTTCTATTCTATTTTCCCTTTTCTCACAGTACTTCCATGTTCCTCGATATTATCCAGACGTTTTATCCAATTAAATAAGGCCATTAGAATGAAATGACCAATATCTAACCTAGATAGATAAACAATATCGTATTAGATAATAATAAATACTAGTCCCTCCAAAAAAGAGAATACCCCTGGAGGAGAGGGGGAAATTAATTGAAAAGGAGGTGAAAAAGGTGCCTAGAATCAACTTTACTTATCTGAAATTCTTCGCGGTGGTGTCGTTCACGTACATCGCCCTGAAGGTAGCACCCTGGTGGGCCGGTTAGACATGAGGGGCTGCTAATAACAAACCTCTCTGGCCCCCTGGGCCGTTTTCATTTTTTATATGGTTGGACAGGAGAGGCCCATAATCAATCTCCCCATCTTATCCCTCTGTCCAGATGGACCTCCCAAGATCGGACTGAGCATGGCCCAGAGAGATATAGAGCAACGAGTGGCTGACCGCTCTCCACCGACAGATAACGCCTGGTCAGACGTGACGCCCATATTCACAGCCCTTCCCTGCCGAAGGAGGCCACCCCTCTAAAACATGAAATCGATATGCCAGGAAAAGAGTTATTATTAGGACGTGCGGGAATCCAACCCCCCATGCGCTGTGCGGCATTCACCGTGGACGTGGATAGAGACGTTAATCTGCCTGAAACAGGGAGGAGGGATGCGATATGCCAGCCTCGTGAAGGTGATACGACACCTCGCTTCTCCTCTTCGACCCGTGGGCTCGAATTGCTGGCAGAGTTACTTGATGATCTGGGAATCAGGGGGACCTTCTTTCTTGAAGCAGTTGCAGCACAGCAGATATCCAAGCGAGCTGAGCTCCGGGATCTTCTTGCTCGCCACGAGGTCGCCTCCCACGGTTGGTCTCACGAGGACCTAACTGGAGCATACACAAAGATAGAGATGAGTGAAGAGGAAGTGGGTGAGACCATCGACGATGCAGCGGCAATGATCGAAAGGCTCACTGGCCGGCTCCCCAGGGGATTTCGTGCCCCTTATCAGCACGTCGACGAGGCAGTGCACAGAGTTCTCGCCAAGAGAGGCTACTGGTATGATTCCAGTCTGACCATGGATATTCGTTCCCGCCGCATAGATATATATGGCCTCCCCAACGGCCTAATCGAGTGCCCCCTAGCCCGGGGAATTGACAAGAGAGGAAAGCCCATCCATTCGTATCTTTGGCCAATGCATGAGGGTAAGCGTGATCCGGAAGATTACATACATCTCCTGAATCAATATGATGAAGGGCTGCTGATCCTGGCTACCCACAGCTGGCATGTCATTGAGAATTATGGGGGCCCTCTTGGCCGTTCAGGGACGGAGGGCCAGATGGAAAATGTGAGGGCGATCCTAGAAAATGCCCTGGACCAGGGCATAAAATTCGATACGTTAGAAAAACATGTCCAACGGAGTGCGCAGAATAGATAAGAGAGATGGCTGGAGCTGGCATCTGCATCTTACTAAACTGTCCTGACATCAGCATTAAGTAAAGATATGGTCGGGCAGAATAATTGATGAGCAGCGAGTACGTGGCAGAAACATAGTGACTATTGTGGCGGCATCACGACTGGCCAGATACTCACTTGGCTTACGCAGAATTAAGTGGGTTCCATCAGTGTCCAGCACAGCCCTGTTGTACGCCCTGCTCTCGCTAGTGTAGATCTGAGCGAGATTGTGCGTTCATCGCTGCCTAAGGAGATATTCTAACTTAGACCAATTATGCGGCCATCATCTGAATAATCTATGCGCTTTGCTGCTGGCTCTGTCGGTAAGCCAGGAATGAGCATCATGGATCCGCATAATGGCACAATGAAACCCGCGCCCGATGACATCATGACCTCGCGGACGGTGAGTGTCCATCCTTTGGGAGCGCCCTTGAGATTGGGATCATCGGACAGCGACATCTGAGTCTTGGCCATGCAGACGGGCAGGTGGTTCCCCCCAGCAAGCTCGATGGCGCGGATGTCCCGCTCTGCCGTACCGATATATCTAACATCCTTGGCTCCGTAGATCTCGGTGGCAATAAGATCGATCTTATCGCGGATGGGGAGATTGATATCATAGAGGGGATGGAAGTCGCTCTTTTGAGTTCGAATCACCTGCATTACCTTTTCAGCCAGCTCCACACCTCCTTCACCGCCCTCAGAGAAGACTCGTGATTCTGCACAGGGGATGGCAAGCTTGGCGCAATGCTCCCGCACCAGCTCGATCTCTTCTTCCGCATCGGAGGCGAAGCGGTTGATGGCTACGACGGCCGGCACTCCAAAGCATTGGATGTTCTGGATATGTTTGTCCAAATTGGCGAATCCTCTCTCTAAAGCCTCAAGGTCAGGCCCCTCGCATTCCAATACGTCTTCCAGACATGCCCCGCCATGCATCTTGAGTGCACGGACTGATGCGACTATGACTGCGCAATCGGGGCGGAAGTCGGCCTGCCGGCACACAATGTTGAAGAACTTCTCCGCTCCCAGGTCGGTGGCGAAACCTCCCTCGGTCACCACGACATCGGCTAGTTTGAGGGCATGTTTTGTGCCCAGTAAGGAACTGCTGCCATGGGCGACGTTGGCAAAGGGGAAACCATGTACGAACATGGGTTGGCCCTCCAGTGTCTGCACCAGGTTAGGCATCAGGGCATCCTTAAGCAGCAGGACCATGGCACCGACGCACCCAAGCTGACCAGCACGTACCGGACGTCCCTCCACATCGTAAGCCACCACCATATTAGCCAGTCGTGAACGCAGGTCGGCCATGGAGGAAGCTAGAGCAAGGATCGCGCTGATCTCTGAGGCAGCCGTGATGACAAAACCACTCTCTCGAGGGACGCCCCCCACAGAACGGCCGCCCAGGCCAACAACGATGTGACGCAGTTCCCTGCAATTCATGTCCATGGCCTTGCGCCACACGACTCTTGTGGGGTCAATGCCAAGCGCGTTCCCCTTGGTAATGTGGTTCTCCACCATGGCAGAGAGAAGATTGTGTGCAGATGTCACCGCATGTATATCTCCAGTGAAGTGTAGATCAATATCCCACATGGGATAAACCTGGGACATTCCTCCACCAGTCGCCCCTCCCTTGATACCAAAGACTGGCCCCATGGATGGCTCCCTCAGAGCCCCCATGACCTTCACCCCAAGCTTGCCAAGGGCCTGTACCAGACCAATCGTCGTGACCGTCTTCCCCTCGCCTGCCTTGGTAGCAGTTATTGCCGTTACCAGCACAAGCTTGCCGTCGGGCCGATTATTTAGACGTTCAAGGGCGTTGAGAGATATTTTTGCCATGTGACGCCCATAGCAATGGAGATCGTCTCGCTCCAATCCCAGTGAAGCAGCGATTCGCTCGATCGGTTGGGCAACGACGTCTTGGGCGATGTCGATATCAGCTTTCATGGACCCTTCAGAGTATGGCATGATTGATTAAAAAGGGATTCTAGTCAACGTCAATATCTTGAAGGAAGATGAGAATAGAATTTATCCCCTACCAGGTACGACCATGCTACCATAGCGGACCATGACCTCCCCCCAAAGGCTTCACCCTCCCTTCCCGACCTTTGTATTTACGTAATTTCGTAATATTGATTATGGCGAAGAGACTAACGGGAGCGGGCCACCATGACTGCTAAGATCATTAACGGAAAGGAAATTGCCGAACAGATAAGACAGGAGCTCAGGACTAAGATCGCTGCCCTAAAGGCACGTGGCATCACTCCTGGCCTCGCTGTAGTGCTAGTAGGTGAGGATCCTGCCTCCCAGTCCTATGTTCGCATGAAAGGGAGGGCCTGCGAAGATCTTGGCCTATATTCTAAGACCATTGTTAAGCCGGCCACCACTTCCGAAGAAGAGTTACTCACCATCATCGATTCCCTTAATGCCGATCCAAGGATCAATGGCATCCTCGTACAGCTACCATTACCCAAGCACATTGACGAAAATAAGATCATCCTGCGGATTGATCCGGACAAGGACGTCGACGGATTCCATCCAATCAATGTGGGGAAGATGCTTATCGGGGAGCCAGGTTTCCTGCCATGCACTCCCCACGGCATACAAGAGATGTTGATGCGCTCCGGCAATGACCCAGAAGGCAAGCATGTCGTGGTGGTTGGCAGGAGCAACATCGTGGGAAAACCAGTTGCAGCCATCCTGGTGCAGAAGGCAAAAGGAGCTAACGCCACTGTGACCATAGCTCACTCGCGCACCAGAGACCTGGGTTCAATCACGAGGACGGGAGACATCATGGTGGCTGCCATCGGCTCGCCGGAGTTTATCAAGGCGGATATGATCAAGGAGGGCGCCGTAATCATCGACGTGGGCTCAAACCGCGTCTCAGATCCTTCGGCCAAGAGAGGATATCGCTGGACCGGGGACGTCGACTTCGAGGCGGTCAAGGAGAAGGCATCGGCCATCACTCCCGTGCCTGGAGGTGTTGGTCCAATGACCATCGTCATGCTCATGAGCAATACCGTCCTCTCGGCTTCCCGAGCCCATAGGCAGGACATCTAAGAGTCAGGGCTAGGGGACTTCATCGGTCGAGTGCAGAATCCAATGGCTTGAAGCGAAATGCTCATCTCTGAAGGTAAAACATTACCTTAAGATAGCTCACGGTCTTGGAGATCGAACAGACGCCTAAATTAAAAGGACAGATGGACGGAAGTGACGATCCATGCAGCTGATATTCTTCTCCAAGACCGTGCCCATGGTGATGCCGATGGAGCGGGGTTTGGGTAGCTTTACCTACATCTGAATCGTGAGAACAGAGCACATTGGCTCCTTCATCTTCAGCAGCAATGGGGATGAAAGGATAGATCTGATCTGCAAAAGGGAGTTCGCCATCTATCCACATAATCTTACCTACTGTCTGAAGAATAGAGAGTGGGATTTTTGGGCTCTACATTGCCATTTCCTTAACAAAACGCCATCCAAAAAAGATATTGTATTATTATTTCGAAGGTGACATTATTTCATCCCTACGGCTCTACCGGGCCATTCTTAGAATGGAGAACATGGTGCATTTCCAAAGAAAACTATTAAGAATGCGGCCCCATACACCTTCCTGAATGCTGCGCGAATGCCCTACCCATGGTTATTTTCGCGGGGATAATTGCCCGGTATGCGGTGAGCCAGGTAAATTCCTCATGAGCGATCAAGAGCTAGAACGGATCGGCCGCACCATGGCCGGAGCGCTCCGTCATTTCCCCGATAAGTTCGGTCTGAGCATGGACGAGCAGGGCTTTGTTCCCATGCGAGGGTTCATCTCCGCTATGAAAAAGAACAATCCTCGCTATCATTGGCTCCGCCCTCATCACATCATTGCCTTGATCGAGACCGACCCTAAGGGGCGATATCAGAGCAGTAATGATCTTATCAGAGCGACATATGGACACTCGTTGGATCTAGATCTGCGATTGCCAACTGATAACATACCTGACCATCTTTATTACCCCACTACGGAGGAGGAGACTGACATTGTATTGGAGACTGGCTTAAAGCCCTCCGACCGCAAGCTCGTCCACCTATCAAAGACCTATGCCGATGCGTTCAACGCCGGAAAGGTAAGAACAGATACTCCGATAATCCTGGAGATCGATGCTAAGGGCGTAATCGAGGAAGGTATGCAGATTCAGAGAGCTACCCGGACCATCTATCTTGTCCAAGAGATTCCGGCAAAGTTCCTGAGTCGTGCAGAGGAGCGAGAGATCCTCGAAGAGGGGACCTGTTCTGAATAAAGCGTCTTCCGATAGACTAAAGTTATTCCTTCCCCACTAGAGTAACGTGCTCGTCCAAAAAGCATCTGTTCCTCCAGAGAATCTTCCATATCATATTCTGGACTTTTACTGGGATGCCTTTACCCCCCATCTAAAGGCCTATGATATTACAAAGGAGGAAGTTGTCGAACTTTCCCTCAGCATCTTGGCCATGACCGTATCAGAGGAACGACAATGCATCGGCAGTTTCCACGACGGTTATCGCCCCTGCCCGTCCCACCGAAGTGTGGGTACCTTCACCCAGTGTCGCGCATGCATGGGAAGTTGGGCGAGAACCTACCGCTGCGTCTTTGAGCCCCAGTGTGCCGGGAATGGGTGCGAGCACCGTGATTTCTGCGGTCGGCACCATGTTGTCTATTTGGCATTCTACGGAACACTGGTCAAAGTGGGCATGACCTCGGCAGGACGGCTAGAGCAGCGAGGAATTGAACAGGGTGCCGACGCCATCGCCCCACTATTTATGTGTCGAGACCGCCAGGAGGCCCGTGCGCTGGAAAAGGAGACCTCTCGCCGATTCAAGTTGCCTCAAGAGGTTCTTGTGACAAGAATCGCCTCGCAATGGACTCGTCGCCCTTCACGTGCGCCCATCTCCAATGCCTTCACCACATATCGTAGCCGCATTGCAGCGTGGCGAGATGTCATGCAAGAAGAGCTCATATTCCTAGACCAATACCCCATCCATGCATATCCTCGCTCTCTGCCTACCCTGGTCAGAACCAGCGGCCATCATGATGGAGAGGTTCTTGGCATTAAGGGGAGATACATGGTCTTCCGCCTTAGTGGGGGAGAAAGTAGACTGCTGGACCTGAGCGATCTCCCCTCCAGGTGGGTCGCCACCTCATCCTCGTTCGAACCAGATGAGGAGGGCATCCCGCGCATGGTCTGTAAGCGTATGTCTCAAAGGCCAGTAGAGGAGGCCCCACATTCCCTACGCCACGATCAGCGCACATTATACTGACATGGATATGGGATATATCGAGAGGTTGACAGGTCCCTCATAGGCGCGGGGAGAGTAGTGCCAGACACATCTCATATTTCACCTTATATCGCTGGATGGCCCACTCGGCCCCAGACGGGGCAGCATAGAGCGTGTTTGGAGCGCTCTCCAGGCGATGTAGGGAACTAACTGGGGAGGTCCTGAGGAAACTCTTCAAGGAGACTGGGCGATAGGGCCCTGACTGAAGGATATTGAAAGCGCCATGGACAGTCCTGGAATAGAACACAGGCGAGTGTGTAGGGATGATAGGGGCGCCACTCCAGCATTGCTAGACATAACTTACATGGGTGAAGCAAAGTGCTATTTACGAGCATCCTTATTAACGGCCGCCCAAGTCCGGAGTGAATTAGATGAGCCAGATACTCAAGCCGGGTGAGATCACCCAGAGATATGGAAAACTATTCTGCCGGGGCATTTATACCTTGGTTGATGAAAAGAACAATAGGGCCAGGATTATAGAAGAGTGCATAGCCAAAGGCCCGGTTGAGTGGGATGCTGCCAACCGTCGCCGTGCTGGCGGCGCCATCACCGATATTCGGGTGGAGGGTACCACTCTAATAATGGACACCATAATTGGAGAACGGGATGTTCAGTTTGGACCGGTGTCCAAAGACGTGGGGGGCCAGGGACTGAAGGCATTAAAGGTAGAGGGCGATCAGGTCCGTACAACCTGGGTTGGACTGGCCGGCGCTAGCGTGGGAATCGGAGCATGCATACCTCAGGGCCCAGGCACCATTGAAGCCGTGTACCCCGATGATTTTAGTATTGGAGGAGCGCACCGCGTTGAGGTCTCCGTCGTCACCCCAAAGATGGTGCGCGTCGTCTACGCCGTAGATGATACGGATACCAAGGAAAAGGGAGCATCATGGGTCCTTATGCTCAATATGGCCCGGTCTGCCCCCATAGGTCACTTCCTGGAACACAAGATAGTTCAGCTTAATCCCAACGTCCCAGAGAAGACCACCAACTGTGTAGCCGTAGCGGCATCATTTGCGGTCAAACCCGAGGACCTGGACGCCTTGACAGAGTATGTCGTCCAATTTATCAAGGAAAATACATATTCACAGAACACCACTATAGCCATGTATGTGGGTTTGGCGATACCGGCTAAGGCCCAGGAATATGGACACCGGGCCAAGCGCGAGATCATGACTGTGGATCAGGCTACCGATACTGCCGAGAGCTGTGGCATCCGCCTTATAGAGGTCACCGGGAAACGCGGGTCCATTGGCGCAGTGGCGGGAATAGGATGCTTCGACATGGGCATGGCTGCCGCGGCGCTTCCCGATGATATTGATTAGTAGATATGAGTGAGATATTATGGAGCCCCTTAAGGAGGCCACGGCCATCAAGAACGAGATCTCCCGGGTCATTGCCAACACGGCCTATCAGACCTACGAGAAGCGCCTCCTCAAGGAGGTGGAAGAGGGCGAGGTGCCCCAACACGTCGCCGTCATCATGGATGGCAATCGGCGCTTCGCCAAAGAATTCGGGCTCACCACGGCAGAAGGGCACATCAAGGGCAAGGACAAGCTAGAGGAGGTTCTGGATTGGTGCATGGATCTTGGCATCAAGATCCTGACAGTCTATGCATTCAGTACAGAGAATATCCATCGTGATGTGGAAGAAGTGGAATCCCTCATGGATCTGTTCGAGGAGAACTTCTATCGACTGGGGGATGATGAGCGCGTCCATCGCCATGGCATTAAGGTCAGTGCCATAGGGCAGCGTGACCTGCTCCCTGAAAGGGTGATTAGGGCGATCGAGTATGCCGAAGAGAGAACGGCAGGATACAGCAATTATTATTACAATATCGCCACTGCCTACGGCTCCCGCCAGGAGATTATTCATGCCATCAAGCAGATCGCCCAGCGGGTCAAAGAGGGTGATCTAGAAGTGGATGATATTGATGAAGATGTTGTTTCCACCTATCTCTATACCGCCGATTTCCCGGACCCCGATCTTATCCTAAGAACCTCCGGGGAGGAACGCATCTCCAATTTCTTACTATGGCAGCTAGCATACTCTGAACTATACTTCACCGATGTATACTGGCCAGGTTTCAGGAAGATTGATTTTCTGCGAGCCATCCGCTCATATCAGTTCCGACGTCGCCGGTTTGGCAAATGATAAGGTTTTTCTGACAGTTCCCCTTTGGGAACCTGCCGGAGGGATTACGAGTGTCCAAAGAAGATCTTATCCTCATTCATGCCCCAAGTGTCTACGATTTCCGCCAGGAGTCCATCTTCTATGGGCCCGTTAGCGATCTGGTGCCATCCACACCAGTATTCGAAATGTACCCTTTCGGGTTCACCACCATGGCCAACCAGCTTCACAAGGCTGGCTACAGGGTGAGAATTGTCAATCTCGCCTCCATGATGCTGAACGTTCGCCATCTAGATGTAGAGCGATTCCTCAGCCGGCTAGATTCTAGTGTGTTTGGCATCGATCTTCATTGGTTGCCTCATGCCCATGGCTCCCTGGCCATTGCGGAGATCCTTCGCCGCCTCCATCCCCAGTCCAAGATCCTATTCGGAGGGTTCTCTTCTTCCTATTATCACGAAGAACTGATCCGCTATCCCCAGGTCGACCTGGTGTTGCGCGGCGACTCCACCGAGATGCCTCTTGTATATCTCATGGATGCCCTGGATAAGGGAAATGACCTGTCCAAGATACCCAACCTTACCTGGAAAGATGATAAGGGAGTCCACGTCAACGATCTTACCTACATTCCCGATAGTCTAGATCATCTGGACATCGATTATGGATGGATCGTCCGCTCCGTCATTCGGCATCGAGACCTCGAGGGGGCCAAGCCATTCAAAGACTGGGATCGCTATCCCCTTACCGCTGCCTTCACCGTGCGAGGATGTTCCAATGGCTGTGTCGTCTGTGGAGGAAGCTGTGGGGCCATGCGCCGTGTGCTCGGTCGGACCAGACCAGCATTCCGCAGCCCTGAGAAGGTGGCTGAAGATATTGATAACATCGAGCACTACATCAATGCGCCCATCTTTGTGGTAGGGGACATTCGGCAGCATGGCCGCGATTATGCAGAGCGGTTCTTCAAAGAGTGTCGAAGATTGGATATTGACAGTCACATCGTGCTCGAATTGTTCACCCCGGCGCCCACCTCTTACTTCCAGGAGGCCAACCGGACGTTCTCCAAATATTCTATCCAATTCTCTCCCGACTCCCACGACGAGAAGGTCCGTCACGCCCTAGGCCGGCGGTTCGACAATGAGGGCATGGAGAGCACCATTACTGCGGCCTTGCAGAACGAGTGCCAGCGCTTCGACATGTTCTTCATGATCGGTCTGCCCGAGCAAACTAGAGAGTCGGCCCTGGGTTCTGCCGAGTATACTCATAAACTTTATCGCCAGAATGGAAACGATGAGCGTCTGGTGGTCTACACATCCCCTCTAGCGCCCTTCCTGGATCCTGGAAGTATTGCTTTCGAGAACCCCGAGAAGTTCGGCTACAGACTCTTCGCCCACACCCTGGAAGAGCATCGCGCCCGCCTATCCTTCCCCAACTGGAAGGACGTGCTTTCGTATGAGACAGTTTGGATGACTCGTGATGAGATTGCCGAGACATCCTATGATGCCGCCGACCGCCTAAGTGATGTCAGGGTGGAAGTGGGCCTCATGACGAAAGAGGAAAGACGCGTCCGAGCAGAAAGATCTCATGAGGCCCGCAATCTCCTCCGCGAGGTCGACGCAGCAATGACTCTGCCCGAACGAGAGCGGAAGGAACAACTCGAACAGCTTAAGCGCAGAGGGGAGGAGCTGATGGAGTCGACCATCTGCCAGAAAAGAGAGCTGGAGTGGATGCGCCCAGCATCTTACGCTCCATCCCCAGGGTGGCTCTGAGCCTTCTGCGAGGATTGGCTCGCAACGGGCGGAACTGATTAGTTCTTGCCGAGCTCCAGCGACTTCCTGGCCCCGGCCTCGACCGCCTCGATAAAGGCGCCACGTACCGCGGCCTCCTCCAGCACCCTTACGCCCTCAATCGTTGTGCCCGCAGGAGAGGTCACCATATCCTTGAACTGAGCCGGATGCCCTTTTGTCTCCAGTACCGTCTTGGCAGCCCCTAAAACAGTCTGGGCAGCCAACGTCATCGAAACGTCCCGGGGCAGGCCGGCAAGCACTCCGCCATCAGCCATTGCTTCGATCATGATGTAAACATAGGCAGGGCCGCTTCCACTCAGGCCCGTGACGGCATCGAGAAGTTTCTCCTCCAGAGCAAAGGCTACCCCTACTGAGTCAAGGATCCTCTGTACCAGCTCCTTATCCTCCTTACGGGCAGAAGTGCCCAACGCGAACCCAGACGCGGAAGCCCCAACCAGACACGGCTGATTGGGCATGACCCTTATTACGCGGACTCCCTCATTGAGATGGGACTCTATGAATGAGATCTTTACTCCAGCAGCAATGGATATTATCAGATGCTCTGGGGTCAGAAGATTCTTCAGCTCATCGAGCACAAGTGCAATAATGTTGGGCTTTACGGCCAAGACTATTACTTTGGCCTCCATGGCTACCCCCTTATTGTCCGGGACGGTAGTCACTCCCAGATCCTTGGCGATCTGGTCACGGCGGGCCGGCACGATCTCACTAGCGATTATCTCCTGGGGCGTTGCCTCTCCCGAAGATATTAATCCCTTCATCAGCGCCTCGGCCATGTTGCCCGCTCCTATGAACCCGAACTTTTTGCTCATCGTATCACCATGTGAATCTACTAACAATATATGCTAGCGTATAGGTCGATATTCTCTGGCTTAATTAAATCTATTACTCCTTCCAACACATGTTATTTATGGATGGGGCTGCGACTTGTATCCCAAGCCCAATCCCATTCTCAGTAGTCTTACGACCAAATCTACATATGGGTAGATTAATGGAGAATTATTCATGAGGATTCTATCGCCTGATTAGTTCTGTTCATAAACCGCATTCCGACTTCCCATCAATCTCACCATTGGACATGACATACCAGACAGTCGTAGCAGATTACAATATGATATATTCTACATAACCAGATTGAATATCAAAACAGATTAGTAATTAGAAACGAATTTATATAACTTATTTTGATTTTGGGAAGATATATAGGAGGATTAAAATGGCACTGTTGGAAATATTGAACATAATCGGAGGATTGGTGCTTGCTGTTGGAATCGTGGGAGCCTTACCAGGCGTCGGCAAGTATCTTGAAAAGGCTGGCAAGTGGCTTGGAGGATTCCAGACGATAATCGGAATCGTCATAATAATATTGGCAATACTGAACCTGTGCTCCCTGCAGGGCATCATCGCGCTTCTGGTGGGAATCATTCTACTTACTGGCGTATTCTATATGATCCCAGGCGTCGGCAAGTATCTTGAAAAGGCTGGCAAGTGGCTTGGAGGATTCCAGGGAATCATCGGAGTCATCGCCATTATCTTCGGGATCTGGGGCCTCCTCTTCTGAGCGAGCCTCACTCCCATCAACTCTTTCCTTTTTTTCTATAGAATATCTGTTTCTTTACGAAATCGGGATTAAGAAAGCCCAGGGTTTCAACCATGGGATGAATTGCGGCAGAGGGGATGCTAGAAAGCATCCCCCGACATTCTTTAACATGCTATGGCCGAGTTGGAACTCGGCCATTGTACCGATGTCCGTCGATATGCAAGGACCACATTGATACGCCCCTGGAGGCAGCGCCGTGAACGACGGTGACCTCGGAATCCCCCCAATTGATTCGTGGGAGTGCCAACTATTGCCATTGTAGCAATGGTGATAGTCACTTGATTAAGCTTATAGCGGTGATTTCTCAATCTAGAGACTACGATGGACTCCAAGCTACGAAGGCTCAGCCGCGAGCTCAATGACAGTTTCAAGGAGAGAGAGGATGAGATCGCGGGCTCCCTGCTCGCACTTATCTCAAAGGAGCACGTGCTATTCATCGGCCCGCCCGGTACGGCCAAAAGCATGCTGGCCAAGCAGATGTGCAACTGCATAGAAGGGAGTAGCTTCTTCTATTACCTGCTAACAAGATTCACCACCCCCGATGAGATATTTGGCCCGCTGTCGCTTACCGCGCTGCAGTCGGACATATTCTGCCGGAACGTGGAAGGATATCTCCCCACGGCTAACGTCTCTTTCCTGGATGAGATCTTCAAATCCAACTCCTCCATCCTCAACTCTCTGCTAACCATCCTCAACGAGCGCAAATACCACAACGGCTCGATCATTCTCGATGTTCCCCTCTATACAGTATTCGGCGCATCTAACGAACTGCCTGAGGAGAATGAGTCGCTGGAGGCACTTTATGACCGCTTCCTTTTCCGCTACCATGTCAGATATATCGAAGATGAGCTGAACTTTCTGGAAATGATCCTGGGCCGTTCAGAGACTTTTATCCCATCACAGAAACTGACCATCGAGGAGCTGGGCGGCATGCAGAGAGATGCTGCCGGGCTGCCCCTTGATGATGCAGTGGTGGAGGCCATCCTCGCACTCCGAAGGGAACTCCATGCCGCTGGCATCGCCGTCTCAGACCGGCGGTGGAAGAAGCTTGTTCAAGTTCTGCGCATTGCCTCGGCCGCCCTGGGCCGCCAGAGCGTGGACCGGACCATGCTAATTCTTCTGCAACATATGATATGGAAGCGGCCAGAGGAGCGCGCTACTATTCGCAAGCTGCTCATCGAGATCGCCGTGTCCGGTGGCATTGATATCGAGCAAAGAGAGAGGGACCTACACGACCTCCACGCTTCCGCCGCCCTGTTGAAGGATTATGTGCTGCCGTGCACCGTTACCTGCCCGCTTTGCGAACTAGACTTTGAGCGGTGGAAGGCGCTCAAGGGACACGCCTCCAATCATCCAGATCACTTCTATATCCTCCCTGGAAGCGAAGAGGAGTATCAGTTGAGCAGCGTCAGGACCTCGCCGCGCATCCTGCCCAATCTTATCGATAAATTTGCATCTTTGGGCAAACCGGTCAAACTAACCATGCCTTCCCCTGAGCGGGAGCTATATCTTGGAGATGTGGAAGAGTTCGAAGAGATTCTCGACCTTCTCCAGCGTGATCTGGATGCAGAGCGGACCGCGCTAATAAGGCAGCTAGAGGATAATTTCTGGCTGTCTGGTAAGGATCGCGAGGATATGCTATATGAGTATGACGTCAAAACGCGAGGGATGATAGATATGAGAAAGCTCTTGGGAGAGACTAGGCGACTTATCCTGTCCGAGGATCTCCAAACCCATTGAGGACATAATGCCCATAAACACGATACGCTGGAAGAAATTAATCAATGAAGATCAGATCCGCCTGGTTGTGGGAAGGCCGCGACGCATACCCAGACACAAACGTATGGAGATCGCCGCCATTTTGTCACAGGAGCTTATTGGGTCCCGACCAATAGTTGATATGCGTCGCCATGCCGCCCGCTATGGTGCATTTCACATCGCCCTGAGGGCAATGCAGGAGACTGAAGAATGGGGCAAATTGAGGGGCATGGCATCCAAAAGTGATATCATGGCTACGCTGGCCCTGCGCCAGGTTACTGCTACGATGTTGGACATTCTTGATCGTTCCATCTGTCTGCCCGCGGAGGATGTCGGACAGCAAAGCCTCATTAGCCTGATCGAGCTGACCCTCTTGTCCTGGCGACGGCGGGGGGGAGGCGAGGAACTGGCCATGGGGGTGGAGGAATGTATCGCTGCAGATGGTCGCGGCCATGCATCCGCTGCATTGAGAGAAGCGTTCCATGAACGGCTCGGCCAGGCGATAGATGAAATGCAGGCCTACATGGATATGCTGGCCAAAATGAAAGAACTGCTCCCAGCCGGCGGGGACGAGGCAGCCCTGGAAGAGGCTTTCTTCGCCTACTTTAACGAGGTAGATCTATTCTCTGAACTGCTCAGGCGAAACGAGGAATTGCAGCAAATTATCGATCTAATGGGCAAACTAGATATGAAATACGGCGGGGTCAGGGAAGAAATGCGCAGCTTTGTGACCTCAGAGGCGTATGAGCTAGGCGCATCCAAAGACATTCCCCATGCCCTGCCGATAGAGCTGCTGAAGCTCAAGGTACCTATTCTACGAACATTGTTCTTCTCACAGATGCTGGAAGGGCAATTGCTTACCTATCGGCTGCGTGGCCTGGACTGGAGGGATGAGTTGGGGAGAAAGGGGCCCGTAATCGCCCTGATCGATGCTTCCGGCTCCATGAGTGGGGAGCCCGAGCTCATTGCCAAAGCATTCATCCTTATGCTTGCCCGCCGCATGGAGCGAGAGAAACGAGATATCAAGATAATCCTTTTTGCAGCAGAGGATTGGAAGCTGGAGCTAGATATGACAGATAAGGGCAAGGCTGCCAAGAGCTTGCTGGACACCATATGTCGGCATTTCGAAGGGGATACTGACTTCAACTCCGCCATCCGCACTGGTCTTGACACATTGGAAGAGGAAACATATCGGGGCGCAGATGTGCTCTTCCTCACCGACGGCGAGTCCAGGGTGACGGATGAAGAAGTGATCAGACGATGGAGTGAGCTCAAGAATCACACTGGATCCAGAATCTTCACTCTCATCCTAGGTTCCGACGAGGCAGGGGGTTTGGAAAAGATCTCTGATAAGACATGGACACTTCCAGCCACCATATGGGGCGCCGAGCAGGGCCCTTCCGATATTATACACATTATCGCCGAGGGCTGAACCGTGGCTGACAGATGTGACCCCTATTACATTTCATAATCTGTAGGGCAACGATGGACCACTGGGGCCGATGTATCTACAGGGCAAAGCGTCGAATCGTGCACTCTCCCTTAAGTACCTGTAGATGGAACCTTCAAAGAGTCTAGAGTGGACCTCGTCCGGTCCCTCTGGGCAGCGGAGGAGATGTAGATGTTGGTAATGCAAGCAGTCAAGCATCCTGCGGACCTGTGCCCAGCATATAATGAGAAATATCGTGCCATGACCGTGGAGTGGTATGAGAAAATAGAACAACTAGCATCCAAGCATGGTGTAAAGTTCCTAGGCTCATACAGCGATCATATGGCCCACATAGTCTTCGCACTATACGACACGCCATCCATGGATAGCCTCCTGAAGATGTTCGCGGAGCCGGAGATGAGCGCGCCCCTAGCCTTCTGCAAGGGAAGGGTTTTCCCAGTCTATGACCATAAGACCACGCTATCCATGATCAAAAAGTGAACATCCATCTTTTTCAGCTCCCTATGATGGGAGCATCCTTTCCTCCTCCCCCATCAGGTTTTTCGACCAGGGGGGCCATATACTGCCGGGGTAAAACATGGTCTCCAAGGTGAAGATTAAGATGAATATATGTGAGAACGCCACCGTGGTAGGGGCGAGTGTGACTGAAGATGGCACCTTTAAACTTACAGTCTCTTCGCCTTGTGAGAAGGCTGTGAAATATGTCGAAGGGCTTGGACAATTGACTCTGTCCGACCTATTGGACAAGACCAGCAGCAAGGTATTCTCTCATTTCCTGCTGTCACCCATGAGCGCCAACTGCCTCCTCCCTGCCGGCGTGCTCTCGGCAGCCTGGCTGGAGGCGGGTTTGATCGCCCCCTCTGCTGCCCGCAACAGCGCCCCCAACGGTATCGAGTTCGTTTTCGACTAAAGTCATGACACTGTGTGCTCTAGAAAGTAGATTAACTGATCCATACTCTCCGACCAGGTGGGCAGTTCCTCCCAACGCTTCCTGGCCCTTTGCCCCATAGTCTCGCGGAACTCGTCGTTGGCAAGGGCATAAATGTGTTCAACGATCGCTCCATTATCACCTGGCTGGACGAGAAAACCCTCTTGACCGTGAGTCACCAACTCCCCCGCGCCGCCTGCCAGGCTGGCGATTACAGGTATGCCAAAGCCCATTGCCTCTAGCAGGGCGATGCCGTAACCCTCGTAGCGAGAGGGCGCTATCAGGATGTCAGTGCGTTGATATACCTCGCCCATATCATCCGGCGACACTTCGCCCAGGAATCGTATCTTTTTCCGCAGTGGCTGGCCTATAAGATCATCCAACCTCCTGCGAAATGCCGCGTCAACTGTACCGCCGACCACCTCCAGGCAGAAGGGTATGGTCGTGACCTGAGACAATGCTTCAAGCAGAACGTCCAAACCCTTGTTCGGATGGATGTTGCCAACATGGAGTATGCGCAGCACCCCCGTCTCTGGCAGTTTCTTTTGCGGATTCAGATGATCTTTTCCCGGGCAGATGACGGTGGCTGGAGGCATGGAAGGGCAAAGTGATCGGCAGGCCTCCAATGTTGCCCGACTGGTGCACACGACCGCATCCACCCCCTTAAGGTAGTTCCTCTCTAAAACCTTGGACAGCTCTGCCATGGCGGGTGTGGCTAGACAAGAAGAGAGGTTGTGTACCAATGCCACCACACGCGGCCTTCCCACTCTCTCGTTTATAAGAAATAGAGATGGGTGACACAACTCATCCTGCACCACAATGTCCTGTTCCCTCATCCAGTCCCATAGTGCCGAATCGAAGTTATCGGAGATATTGTCAGGATATGGCCTTTGGAGGAGATTCATTATGTCGATACTATGTCCACGCCGCCGCATGGCCCTGACCAGCATGCGGTCGTAGAGATATCCGCCCGATACCTGCTCCAGACCGTTATAGATCATCAGACCAATCTTCATCGGCCGATCTCCCGTTGATACGATGCCCGCGCCTCCCCGCTCTCCCATACCGTCACCGTAGCCTCCATGGCTGCCGGAGTGTCAAGTAGAGGCACGATCATCTCCCAGATCGTCCGAGCCAGATTCTCCGCAGAGGGCAGGCGTTCCCTAAATGCTGGTAACTCGTTGAGCACATTATCTCTCAGCCGTTCCAGTGTCCCAACCAGCGCCTCAGTCATCAGGTCCAGGTCAACGAGGAAGCCCTTATCATCCAGCTCCTCGCCGGCAAACTCCAGCTCCACTACATAAGAATGGGAATGAACGGCCCCCTCCGGTCCGGGGACTTCGAGGAAGTGCTGGGCGATAAGGTCGCGGCGCACGGCCACACGATATAACATCACTCACCTCCATAGGTTAACAAGATCTGTATCACCTCTTCGCTCCCTCGATCTATGAGATCATAGGCCCTCTCTGCATCGTCAACGTCGAAGCGGTGTGTAATTAGTCGTGAAGGTCTGATCTGACGAATCAACTCCCATGCAAGCTCAAGACGCCTCTTCTTATCCCATCGCCCAGTTAGTGCAGGCGATAGCGAACTCACTTGGCTGCTGATTATGCGCAGACGTTTGCGGTGGAATGCCTCGCCGAGGTGAATATTGGATGCTTTATCGCCATACCATGAGCCCAGGACTATTCGCCCATCGAAACCGGCTATCCTCATGGCCATATCCAGCACATTGGGGTTCCCCGATAGCTCATAGATGAGGTCTGCCCCCTCTGAACCAAAGGAGTGAAGAAATGAGGAGTTATCCATGGAAAACGTCTCCAGACATCGCTCGCTGCCCATCTCCTCGGAAAGGCGTTGACGGAGCGGATAGCGTTCCAGGGCAGTCAGCGAATTGAGGGGCATTCGGGCAAGTATGGCAGTGGTGAGCAGACCGATGACTCCCTGACCAATGATCACCACATCTTCTCCAAGCAACGGGGCCCCATCCATGACCAGAGAGGCAGCTGTTTCCATGGAAGGGAGGAAGGCAGCCTCCTCTGGACCTATCCCCTCCGGCACCGCTATCAATTGATCTGGAAAGGCGAGGAAATGACTCTCATGAGGATGGAATGCAAAGACGAGACGATCTTCCAGCTCCCTCGGCACACCAGTGCCGCGGTCGACCACCCTTCCCACCGTGGCGTAGCCATACTTGAAAGGATAATGGAGGCTATCTCCCAGTGCCGGTATGGTAGTGTCAAGCAGCATGCCGTCTTCGACCTGGTGACGATAGAACAACATCTCTGTCCCGGCGCTTATGGCAGAGACAATGGAACTAACCAGTACCTCTCCTGAGCCAGGTGGCGGGATCCTTTCTCGTCTGACCTCTATCCTGTGCGGCCCTACGAAATATATTGATCGGCGGGTCATCATACCTTGGGAATTATTCCAACCGGCCCCTCATCAAGGTAACTCTGTGTACGATGATGGGAATGATATTGTCCGTACCTGTTAGGGCCCAATGCGGCATCGGCCCATCTCACATATCACCTCTGACCCCCCCGGAGCCATCTAATGATCATCAGAGGCAATATCCAATTGTTGCACTGTCAGAGACCTAAAGGAGCCAATGGGTTGTGAGAATGTCTGAAATGGTAATCTCTGGCCACACCTCCAGTCCCCGGGAAGCGCCCTTGCAGAGAATCATGAGAAAGGAGTCTAGAAAGTCGATTTTAGTAGAGGGGCCGGGTGAGCGTGAACAAAAATAGGCAAATGAAAGGACCGCCTGAAGGATCGTTTCAATCACCAGTAGTGAGAATGCAGATGTGGCGAACGGTGACGATGGGGCCGTCATACGAAAGCCAGCAATTCAAGACAACGGATGAATCAGCTTCTACGGGCACCTTGAAGCTATATCCAACTATTTTGAGATCCTGGCTATTCTGAGAGGTGTGGGAAGATAAGTTGATTTAAGAGTTAAATATTCAAGCATCATTCCTATACTCATGGCCTCGGGATGTCGGATCGAGATCTCCTACATTGACCCGGAGACATACACGGCGATCGTAAATCATGATCTGCGGAAGAACATTCTGCGCACCCTATATGCTCTGGCGTTGGACGGACCGATCTCCAAGCAAGATCTAGCCGACCAGCTGGGAGTTGGATACCACCAGCTCTCCTATCAACTAGTTCATCAGCTCCGTGACTTCTGGACGGTGGGAGAGGAGCGCAAGATCAGGGGAACGCGCCTAGAGCTCATCCAGCCGTCCTCACCAAGCTCTATCTTCATAACTCTGGGACGGAATGGTCGGATATTCATCGTCGATCCATTGGCCAACCTATTCGGCCCCCTTTCCGAAGTGGGTACGCGGTGCGATAGTTGTTCACCACTCGAGGCAGAGAAGTGTCTCAAGCACGTGAGAGGGGGGCAGAATTTTACTGGACCTCCCTCGCCTGAGGAGATGAATGTCCTGAAACGCAATGGCCGACTTGGAGAGGCAAGGGCCTTGGACGTGGCTATCGTATGTGCTCTCCGAGGAGTGGCTACTGCAAGGAAATATGCAGTCTCCATCCCTTGCGAGAGTTGCCCATTCATACGCCGGGCCATCCATATCGACGGGTCATTTTGAATCGTGCCCAAAAAGGCGAGCTATGAATCTAGAGGAAACCATAAATTGTCCCTCGTATTGTAAGGGAGCATGAGCGTTGAGCGGACTCCAAAGACGAGATTCGTTGTCATAGGTGGCTATCTGGGTGCTGGCAAGACCACCCTTAATGTGGCCCTGGCCAAGCGATTGAAGGCGCAAGGCAGGAACGTTGCCATTATTACCAATGATCAGGGCCATGCTCTCGTAGATACGGAGTACGCACGGAGCTCTGGAGCAGACGTCCGGGAGATCTTGGGAGGCTGCTTTTGCTCCACCTTCCCCGAGTTTCTCAAGAGCGCTCGCTCGTTGGTACAGGTATCCCGTCCCGACGTGATCTTGGCCGAACCCATCGGTACATCGACGAATATCCTGTCTTCAGTGGTAGATCCATTGCGTAAGCAATATCCTGAAGAATTCAGTGTTTCCCCATTCATGGTAGTGGTCGACGGCACCCGTGCCGCTGGCCTCTCTACCGATAAGAAAATGATCCCTGCACATCAGGTTAAGGAAGCGGAGATAGTTCTACTATCCAAGATCGACCTGCTGGACGACGAAGGGAAGAGGAAAGCCCAAGAAGCAATTGCCGCCCTCGTGCCCGATGCCATGATCGTGCCATATTCTTCTCGTTCGGGAGAGGGAATTGACAAGATATTGGAGCTGGTACTTTCCACCCAACTAAGTCGAAAGGACTTGGCGGGAGAGGATCGTCGACGCTTTGACGCCGAGAAATCCTCGATGTCCTGGTTCTCATCCACTGCTACAATTCGCCCAAAAGAGAAGATCGATGCATACGGGCTCACAACCTCCATCTTGCGTTCGGTGGCTATGTCATTCCCTACAGACGACATTGCCCACGTAAAGGTAACTATACTGTCTGAACAGGCAGGCGCCAAGATGTCTCTGGTCGGTGACTCTGCCCAGGTAGATGGTCTGCGCGGGGGGAGATACTTCAATGACTCTGCCCATCTTGTCGTTAACGCCCGCGTCACGGCTCCATCACAGCGTCTGGGAGAGGTTATGCGCACAATCGTCTCCAAGCTGTCCGACGATATGCCTTTGGAGCTGGGAGAGATAACAGAGTCCTGCTTTTCTCCCCAGCCGGAGACGCCCACGTTCATCGCCGGGCTGTGAGGCCTCTAGAATTTGGAGCCAGTGCAGTGGAAGTGAAGGGGCTTCATTGATCGAAACAATATTTGGGCGGAATTCTTAATATTGAGCCCGCATTTGGGCATCTATTCCGCCTAATTTTTCTCTTTCAAGAAAGTATTTATTATGCTCAAGTGCTTTATTTATCGTCTGGTCAAGTAGAGGTCATGATGGTAGCTGTCGACGATATGAACCAACGGATCCTTAAGCTCCTGAGGATGGATGGCAAGATGACCTATCGAGAGATCGCCTCAAAACTGAGGCGATCGCCATCAACGGTTAGGGATCGTATCCGGCGCATGGAAGATCACGATGTCATTCTGGGCTACGCTGCTATTGTGAACAGCGAGCAGATGGGCATGCAGGCCGACGCCATCATCCTGGCCAATACCAGTGATGGGGTCACGGCAAAGGACCTGCGCAAATTGCAGGGAATCGAGGGCGTTGTGGAGGTATTGCTTATCAGTGGCAGGAAACGCGTCATGATACGCCTGCATGCTCTGGACAACCGTGCCATCGATGACATCATTGCCAACCAGCTAATCCCTATTGGACTGGAAGCTGTGGAAGTACGCATAGTCTTGGAATCGGTTATACGCTTCCCTGGGATCTAGGCACAAATGGGGACGCGATTGTTACTGATGCCCCTGGCCGATATCGTTGCAACTCATCACAGTTTGTCTTAAAATATTCAGAAGCCATGGTAAACTCCATCACCGACAGTCTCTAGCAAAATATAACGAGGGAAAAGGACTCATGGGCATCGGGGGCGAACGAGAAGAGCATTATTGCCCTCTGCTACCATGAAAAGAACGGATCGTCGACGTCCCCGAATACGATACTAGGGTCCAAGGTCATGCATCCGATATCACATTCAACAATGTGAGTTTTGAAGGAGTTAACAAGGCAGATGCAGCCATGATTCTAAAATGCAGTCACGTTCCTAGCTAGTATTCATTGTCTTGCCCGACGCGATTTCTAGTAGCATCAGGTCCTTTAAGAATATTTATAGAGGATATTGTGATAATCGCCCCTGACGAGGATGCAGTGAGATGCCATCATTAAAGCTGACCTTGATTCCCCAACTGCCAGATCTTGGTGAGATACGACATATGAGAAAGAATCTAGACCTTTCTCAGCGTGAGCTCGCGTCCTTGGCAGGGGTGTCACAATCCCTTATCGCCAAGATTGAGCGGGGCAGTATCGATCCTTCCTATGGGAACGTTCGTAAAATATTCACCGCCTTTGAAAACCTTCTGAGGAAACGTGCCCTGGAAGGAAAGAACATAGGGGACCGACTAACCGTCGGAGACCTGGCCTCTCGCGGCGTCGTGTCGATATCTCCCGAGGAAAGCCTGGCCGAGGCAGTGAATAAGATGGTTAAGGGCCGCTTCACTCAGCTTCCTGTCATGGTGGGAGGGCGCATCGTCGGCGGCATCACTGATGACCGCATCCGCGATTATACCATTGAGGAGACTCGCAACCAGAGGAAATTGTATGATGAGGTCATGCAGGTGCCAGTTGAGGATATCATGGATAATCCCTTTCCTATTCTAAGCGAGGATACGCCCATCGAACTCGCCTCCCTGCACCTGCAAAGAGAGGAAGCAGTACTCGTCACCCGGCGCGGTACCATCGTCGGCATACTGACCTCGGCAGACTTCCTGAATTTGGGGCTTCGCTGAGGGCCATGAAGAAGAACGAGCTAGAGAGGGCGCTGCAGAGCATACCTCCTCATCGAACTCCCAAGCCATCGCTAGAACAATATAGCACCCCGGCCAGCATAGCCGCTGATGTTCTTTATATCGCCCTTATGCTTGGAGACATCGAAGGCCGCCGGATTGTCGATCTGGGATGTGGCACAGGCATATTTGCGATAGGGGCATCCTTGCTCGGTGCTGCATCAGTGACAGGAATAGACATCGATCA
The DNA here is from genome assembly GCA_012519255.1 of Methanobacteriota archaeon. Classification (GTDB taxonomy): domain Archaea; phylum Thermoplasmatota; class Thermoplasmata; order Methanomassiliicoccales; family Methanomassiliicoccaceae; genus DTU008. The sequence goes on from JAAYQQ010000071.1 coordinate 24,501, forward strand.
AACAGCAGTGGAGGATGCGCGAATGGCCGCAACCAGACTGGGTGCGGATGTAAAACTGGGAGTGAGTGATGTTACCGCGCTTGACATCGCCGCCGACACGGTTATCATGAATCCACCCTTCGGTGCGCAGCGTCGCCGCGCAGACCGCCCCTTCCTGGAGGCGGCGGTGCGCATGGCTCCAGTCGTGTATTCTCTACACAACGCATGTACCATGCCCTTCCTTGAGAAGATGGTATCATCCATGGGTCGGAAGATAACCTTCCAGAAAAGCTATAAATTCGGAGTTCCTCATCTGTTCGAATTTCACGCTAAGAGGAAGAAAGACATTAGTGTGGTCTTGCTGCGCATATGTTGATATATTAATTGGATGTGATTAAAGATGACTAAGAGGATCGTTCTGCCCGGTGATGAGGTTGCCGTGGCTGAGGAGTATATTCCCGCTGAGGGTACGTATGAATATGATGGAAAGATCCTTTCCAACCTGGCCGGTGAACTGGAACTAGACGATGACAATATGGAGGCCAGGGTACTGGCCAAAAACCCCATGGTGGTTCTGAAGAATGGGGACAGCGTATTTTGCCGCGTCACTGACGTTAGGGCCAGTATGGCACTCTGTGATATCTTCGCCGTAGAGGGCAGAGAAAGGGGAATAACTGGAGAGACCTCTGCCACCATTCATATCTCTAAGCTTTCTCCCGATTATGTACAGGATGTTGGCCGAGAGGTGCGGCCGGGAGATCTCGTACGTGCCAAGGTAATTCAGACCAGGCCGTCGGTACAACTATCTACGCAAGAGTCCCACTTTGGAGTAGTGCAGGCGCTTTGCCGGAAATGCCGCAGCCCCCTGGCTCGCCAGGGAAGATCACTGCGATGCGAGCCATGCGAGAGGGTGGAGAGGCGTAAGCTCGCCGATGATTACAATGAGATCACCTTTAACCAGCCTTAGAATGTGGCAGGTCTGGAGAGGGCATAAGGGTTCATGGAGCCTCCAGACCCTACGTTCTGGTTATGAATAGTCTTATAAATGAAGTCGTGATTAGTGACGCGGGGTGGAAAATGGCAAAGAGCAACGATGACCTTGTCCGCGAGATCAACGAGCTCAGAACGGAGATGAAGCAAATGAAGGATCTCCTGAATGTGCTATTCTCCCTTGTTATCGAAACTGACGAGGGCGATGAGGAAGAGTACGCCTTCCCCGTGTTCAGTCAGGAACTTCCTAAGTTCAACAATTGAACTTTGTCAGACCATCACTGCTCTGTCCATGACATCTCTGACTTTTGCAGTGGGGAAAATGGCATGAAAATACTATGCCTCATGTCTGGCGGGATCGATTCACCTGTGGCTGCCTACACTCTCGCCCGTAGCGGTGCCGAGATTGTATTGCTCCACATGGATAATCGCCCCTATTCAGATGAGGGCCTTGTGGACAAGGTCGTCCGCCTAACCAGGGCACTGGAGATGGCTCTGGAGCAGCCAGTGGATCTGTGGGTCGCCCCCCACGGCAAAAGCCAGCGTAGAATATCTCAGAATTGTCGAAGAAACCTTCAGTGCGTATTATGTAAGCGCACCATGCTCAAGGTTGCCCGCAATGTCGCCCAGCAACTGGGTGCTGACGCCATTGCCATGGGCGATTCACTGGGCCAGGTAGCTTCCCAGACACTGCACAACATCGCTGCTGAAGAGAGGGGGCTGGATTTCCCTGTACTCAGGCCACTCATTGGCCTAGATAAACTAGAGATTGAAAGTC
>JAAYQQ010000072.1 GCA_012519255.1 Methanobacteriota archaeon
AAGACCAAAACAATCTCCTTGGTACCGAAATGCTTCAGCTCCATTATGCAATCGAACATCCGGAGAGACTGCTCCGAGAAGTCCAGCGGGAAGAGAACTCGCTCAAACATCTGAACATACAAAATAAGGCGTTCGGTACTGAAAAATGTTTCCGGAGAGAATCGTGTCTGGAGCGGGAAAGCCTAAGTGTATGAATTATTGTAGGGTGCCGGCCCGAGGTGTGAGAAGAAAGTGTGGTCAATTACTGAAGAAGGAGAGGAGAATAGACGCTCGGCCGTGCTCCTCTCCCTGATGGCAAGTCTGCTGTATGGCTCTCAGTTTGTGGTCATAAAGACCGGGATCGGAGATATCGATCCCTTGCTCTTCGGGGCCATGACCTCTGCCATCGGCGGCCTGGTTGCCCTGGCCTATGTCTTGCCAAAGGGCTACATCTCCTGGAGGACCTTTACGCGTTGGGAGGTATGGGGCGGAGTGGGTACCACCACAGCCATGATCTCCCTCCAATACACCGGGCTCACCATGGCGCCAGCATCTATCGGGGGCCTTATCGTAGGCAGCAACATCATCTTCGTGGCTCCGATCTCCGCCCTGGTGTTCAAGGAGAGACTGGGCTGGAGGAGGGCGCTGGGAATCGGGCTGGGATTGATCGGTCTGACCACCATCACCACTAACTGGAATCTCTCCACACTTGCCTCCGGCACCCTATCGGGCTACATAATGTTGATAGGGGCATCATTGTGCATCGCCCTCACCTATCCGCTCATTCGCGTCGCCACCAGGCGGATGCGCTTCGAGGAGTGGGTCACCGGTTTCCACCTCCTAACTCCCATCCCCCTGCTATTGCTTGCCCTGGCCGATGGTGACCTGGGCAGTACGGCGAGCACAAATGCCCTGGCGATTCTGTTCGTAGGAGTGCTGTGTACCTCCATACCCACCATGCTGTGGGCCAAGGGACTGGAATCCCTGACCTTCGTCACATCCGCCACCATCCTTCTATCCGAGTCGGTGTTCGCCGTTCTGCTTGGCCTTCTTCTGCTGGGGGAGCAGATCACCGGGCTGACCTTTGCAGGTGTGGGAATGGTGTTCGCAGCGATATTCCTGGCATCTTCCGGGGATAAGAATGTAAGGGGAGAAAGGAGCTAAGAAAGGAGAATCTCACGCTCCTACATGCCTCAAGCGGTCCAGCTGCAGGCTTCAAGAGCATGTATTGAAGGCCTGGTGGAACGTCCCAGAATGGCACATTCTTATTATCAATAATAATATTTTGAATAATATAGAATGTATTTTGGGAAGTCTGGCTTCGAATAAAAAGACGAATTCATTAATGATAATCAATCGAGATATATTATATAAGTCGCAACCCGGTCCGCCATACCCAGGTGTATAATACATGCATGCTTTGGAAACATCCAGGCTCATGACAGAGGAGTATTCCGCAAAGATCCTCCTCGCTACTATGGGCAGGGCTAAAAGCGCCTTAGAGCTGTCTGAAAAGCTTGGCATTCCCATCGCCGCCTGCTACCGAAAGATCAGGGCCCTGGAAGACGCCGGGCTCATCTATTGTCACGAACGCCGGCTCACTCGCGCCGGGAAAAGAGTTAGCCTCTATAAGGCAAGGGTCAAGAACGCTCAAATTGTTTTCGAAAAGAATAAGGTCAAGGCCAGGATCGAAATGATCGATGGCACCACTGAGGATTACAATTACAATATTGATATGAGCGTGTTCATGAGTGAAGGTTTCACCAACCCCTGAACGCTCACTCAAAGAAGGTAAGAAGTCCTTCCCGGAGCCCCACCTCTGTTTCGAACCCTAGGAGGCAGCGTGCACGGGAGACCTCTGCTACTGAATCCCTGATATCAGACCTCCGAGGGGGCACATTCTCAATCTTTACCCCTTCCGGTGCGATCTCGCCGAATACATTGGCCAGTTCTCTGATGCTGGTACCTCTCCCCGAGCCGCAGTTGACCACCTCACCCACCGTCTCTGACCTCACGGCCAGATGGACCATTCTGGCCACGTCCCTGGCGTGAAGGAAGTCACGTGTCTGCAGGCCATCTCCCTCTATTCTTAACGGCATTCCCGCCTTGGCGGCCTGAGAGAATTTGGTGATGACTCCCGAATACGGAGACTTGGGATCCGCCCTGGGAGAGTAGAAGTTGAATGGACGTATAATAAACCAGGGAAGCCCGAACGTGCTGCCGAATGCGCGGACGTAGTGCTCGCCGCACAGCTTGCTGGCGCCATAGAACGACTTGGGAGAAAGGGGATGCTGCTCATCCACTGGAACGCACTGCGGGTCGCCATACACCGCGGCAGTGGAAATGTAGACGAACTTTTGCACCCCTGCCGCCTGTGCCGCACGGAGCGCCCCAATTGTGCCCAGTACATTGGTATCTGCATCGCCGGAGGGGTCTTCAGTTGATCTCTGCACCGAGACCTGAGCGGCCGTGTGCACCACTGCATCGCAGCCGTGCGCGGCCTCGATCATGCCTTCGACATCGCGGATATCTACCTGTTTTACCTTACCTATGGCAGCCGCATGGACTGGCGGATGGATATCCACTCCCATAACCTCATGGGAGTCTTCCATCTCTTCAAATAGATAGGAGGCCAACTGTCCCGATCCGCCTGTAATAAGAATCCTCACGTGGCATAGTATGATGGACTTTTAATAAATATGTTGCTGGACCAGACAGGCCGAGTATTTTATAGGGCCCTCTCGATTCTTAAGGGCATGGACAGGGTGCTGGTCACCGGGGGTGCAGGATTCATCGGTTCCCATCTCTGCATAAGGCTGCTCTCAGAAGGGTACAGGGTATACTGCTGGGACAACCTGGACACCGGTTCAATGGATAATCTCACCAGCATCTTATCATCCCCCCATTTTGAGTTTGCACGGCACGACATCGTCCAGCCAAGGGACTTCGCCGTTGACCGGATCTACAACCTCGCCTGCCCGGCATCCCCCCTACACTATCAGAGGGACGCGGTGAAGACCATCATGACCAGCACCGTGGGGGTCATGAACATGCTCGAGCTGGCCGAGCGCTATGGGGCCAGGCTGTTACAGGCATCCACCTCTGAGGTGTATGGAGATCCACACGTACATCCTCAACGAGAAGACTATTGGGGCCATGTAAACCCCATCGGCCCTCGTTCCTGCTACGATGAGTCAAAGCGCCTGGCGGAAAGTCTTCTAATGGCGCACCAGCGACAACGCGGCGCCTCGGTGCGCATCGCGCGCATATTCAACACATATGGGCCTCACATGCACCCCAACGATGGGCGGGTGGTCTCCAACCTTATCGTCCAGGCTCTGAAGAAAGAGGACCTAACCATATACGGCAGCGGTTGCCAGACTCGCTCGTTCTGCTACGTAAGCGATATGGTGGATGGCCTGGTCCGCCTCATGGCCTCGGATCTCCGTGGCCCGGTGAACCTGGGGCATCCGGTGGAGACAACGGTTAGGGAACTGGCCGACATGATCAATGATCTTGCTGGCGGCCATTCCAGGATAGTCTATCACTCCCTGCCCACTGACGATCCCTATCGCCGCAACCCCGACATTACCCTGGCCCGAGAGCGACTTGGATGGGAGCCCCTTGTCCCCCTGCGGGAGGGGTTGAGATATACCATGGAATACTTCCGCAGCATTATTGGACATTGACACTCCCGCGAATTAATTCGTGGGATTCCGAGGTCACCGTCGTTCACGGTGCCGCCTCCAGGGGCGTATCAATGCGGCCCTTGCATATCGAAGGACATCGGTACAATGGCTGATTCGAACTCGGCCAGAGCATATTAGAGAGTATGAAGGGGATGCTCGAAAGCATCCCCTCTGCGCAATTCATCCCATGGTTGAAACCCTGGGCTTTCTTGCTCCCTATTTCGTAAAGATTCAATACAACGGAGACTCTAGGTATATGAGGTGAAACCTCGATGATTCTCGATGGCGGATTGTCCTCTCTGCCCCCCATAGTTCTAACCATTATCGGGATTATCCTGTTGATATTGATCATAAAGGTGCTCTACTTCCTCATGATTCCCACCATCCTTGCCTTTGTGGTGTGGCTGCTCACCAAGGATCCCTTCATGGCGGGAGTGGCATTCCTGGCAGTGGCCGTCCTATCCATCATATTCCGTAAATAGATAAACGCGGACATGGAAGAGCATTAAATAAGGCTGGGTGAAATAGAGTCTCCCCAATAGCGTGGGGGAAGTATGGGACTGGTCCGGAGTATCGCAAGGAATAGTCTTTCTATGGGCATGGTCCAGGTAGCCGGCCAGCTCTCCACATTCATTCTATCCATATTCCTGACCAACTATCTCCCCGATCAATACGGCATCTATACCTACGCCTTCTCCCTCTCTGCCCTAATATTCATCCTAGCAGACTTTGGCCTAGGTTTCCAGATGGTGGTCGAGGTCGCCCCCGATCACTCCAGGGCGTCGCAGCATCTTACCAATACCATCTTCCTACGCGGAATTTTGGGAGCGATCTCCTTTGTAGCGACCGTCCTCATCGTCCTCATAGGTAATCCACCCCCCGAGGTGAGCTTTGCCATCATTATCATCGCCATGGCCACCGCCTTCAACTGGATCACCATGACCTTCAACTCCATCCTTACCGCCTTTGAGCAGATGCATTATGTGCTCTACACCAACCTGGTGGAGCGGATCTTCACGGTAAGCGTGGCCATTGCCCTACTGACGCTCGGCTTCGGCCTTGAGGTCATCGTCATGGTGGTGCTGGTGGGCAGCATAATTAACGTCATTCTCAGCTACCTCGTCTCCAAGCGCTACGTCTGCGTTCCGGCCAGGGGGGTCAACATACGCATGGCGCTGCAGCAGCTGAAGAGGGCAGTGCCCTACGCCCTGTCCGGCCTGCTGCAGTCCTCGCTCTATTCACTTAATGCGGTCCTTATATGGAACATCATAATGTGGAACGGCGGATCGATAACGGATGCGGTTGCGTCCAACGGTTTCTACACCCTTGCATTCAACCTGGTTATTGTTCTTGTGTCTGTGCCAACAGTGCTCATGAATGCGCTGCTGCCGGTCATTTCCCGACTCTACCAGACGTCCACTGACCTTACCAGATTGACGCAGCAGAAGACTATGAAATACATGTTCACCCTTGGGATTCCCATTGCAGTAGGGGGGATATTCCTGGCTCCGGATATCATCCTATTATTCTATCCAGAAACTTTCCTCCCCTCGGCAAACGTGTTCCGCGCCCTTATCCCCACGGTGGCAATCTCATTTTTCGGTGTGGGCATCGGCAGCGTGTTGGCCTCGGCAGGCCTCATTCGCCTCAGCACCATAGCAACGGGGGTGGGGGCGCTGGTCAATGTCTCGCTGTGCTTTACCCTCATTCCCTATTTCAGAGAGGTGGGCGCAGCAGTGGCCTTCACTCTCGGATTCTTCAGCATCAGCATGATGGCATTCTATTTCCTAAGCACCAGAGTATTCAGGGTCAACCTCGCCGATATTCTGCTCAAACCCCTGGTGGCGGTGGCAGGCATGGCATTGGTGTTGTTCGTGCTCCCTGGCCTGGGGCTATTCCCCGCCATGGCCATCGGCGCGGTCACATATTTCTTCCTGCTTTTTGCACTGCGGACCATTGATGAGGAGGATCGAAAAATACTGGTGAGGATCCTGAACAGGGAGGCGTGATGATAATGGTTATAAGTGACGGGTTGTCTGATTTTATCTAGAGGGATAATGATGCAAGAAACAACCGCTATGAGCCGACCTCTAGAAATGGGAGACCTGGAAGATCGCGACATCATCACCACCGATGGCCGTATCATTGGTCAGCTGAAGGGCGCCTGGATCGATACGTCCAACTGGTCGGTAGCCAGCCTGGTCGTGGACCTGAACAAAGATGTGGTCGAAGAATTGAATGTCAAAAAGCCAATACTCAAGGCTGCCCGCGTCAACCTGCCCACCACCTACGTTGCCAAGGTCGCAGATATTGTTCAGCTGAATGTAGATATGACTACTCTTTCCGGAGCGATCAGCACCAGCGTCAATCCGTGAGACTGCGCTCCCTTTCATTTTTACCTACTGGTTGCGGCGCTGGAAGCGGTGTAGGGTCACCAGAAAGTTATTGGAAATAGCTATTAAAAATATAATTGAAATAGTCCAATCTCTTTGGCCATTCCGTCGCTCGAACGATGGAACGCAACATTAGGTGCATAGAATGAAGGATAAACCATGTTGTGCGGCGGCGGCCGCTCGCGAGATTGGACAGCTCAAAGTAGATGGGAGAAATGTTGGTATTGCCTATTTGGATGATATTCTGAATGAAGTAAAGGCGAAGGGACTTACAAACGATGAAACCGTTGGAGATGCGCTCCTCGCCACGGCAAAAATCCATAATTATATACCCAATGGCAAGCAGGCGGCTTACCGCAAGGCCCTCCTGGACAGGTACAAAGAAGATAGATGAGTATTGGCAGAGGGCTTATGCACCACCAGCAGCCAGGGATAGATTCCAGGGCATCTCCATGGCGTTTGTCCAGGTGAGTGATGGGTACTCGCCCATGGGTGTCGCCATAACGCTCCTGTCGGATGTGGATTCATTCTCCATGAAGGGTCGCTCTCGCTGAAGGCCCCTTTCCCCTATCGTCTCTTGTCACCACTCATGAGATCGAGAGTGAATTCAACAATCGCCTTCGACATGAGGTATAGGTTCAGAGCATTTACAGAACTTGGGAAGAATTCATAATAAGGCATTCTAGAAAATCTGGGAGAGTTAGACTTTTGAATGAAACTTGACGCGCCCCATATGGAACATTCCACGCTCTAGTGACGCTATTACAAATTAATTTAAAATAGATTGCTGTGTTTTCATTTAGAGAGTAAGTGGAGTACCGGCCGATATCACGACGTCCGAGGTAAATGTCAATATGTTCCCGTGTGAGAATAGAACGGAAATCGAGGTGCGAACAACGGAGGCTAGCGACTATATCGCTAGGGCGATTAATACCTGCAAAAAGGCCGAGCAGTACGTCAATGGGCTAGGCCCCTTATCGCTGACTGCTCTTGCCAACAAGAAAGAGAGCAAGATCTTCCGCGACTTCATCGATTCGGAGATGAATGACAACTACCTGGTTCTCTCGGGAGTATCGACAGCCGCATGGGTAAAGGCTGGAATGATCGCCCAATCAATAGCAAAGAAAGGCGTCCTACTTGGCATCGAATTCGTCGAGTGATGAGTTCCATCACTGGTGACTGGACACGGCATCCAAAAACAAACATGAGAGCATTGTTGTGAATCGAGATGTTCAAACTTAGAAAACTTTGTTCGTCGGCGGAGGAGTACGAGGCCAACGCGATTGGCCCACTGGACCTTGACCAGTTCACCCTCTACCTGTCCCGGCTGCCTGGAGTAGAGACCTCAAGGTACGGCCCCATATTGACGGCATTATTTGAGAATGAGGGCGTCGTAGTCCGGCTATATAAGAACGGAAAGGCCTCATTCCAGGCAGGTCTGAGAGAAGATGCTGAACATGTATGCTCAATATTGAGTGAGATATACGAGAGCATTAACCAAAGTACCAAGGATTAAATCGGTGGAGGTCTCCGGCATGGAGGGTTACTCACGAGAGGATGCCATTATGCTGCCTCATGGATTTAGGCACCTGGACAGTAACGGTCACGTGGATGATCTGGAGATGTTTTACCGCCAGGAGGTCACCGCGACGTCAGATGTGAACATCCACGCTCAATAATTTATCGTCATCGAACGTCATTCTTTTCATTCCTGAATATATAGAAATGTCAAGTTGAAGTATAACTATCTCCTTCTGAATGAATATGAAGAGGACAAGAGCTGAAGCAAGAAAGGCAGAGGGGACCTCTTCGGGAGATTGCAATCTGCCAGATGAGGTCTCAGAAGCTATAGAGGAGATTGGTGGATTAGAAAATTTAGCTGCCCATATCCCGACCAATCAAGAGATCGATAAACAGGCAAATATCCATCATGTCCTATCTGATAAGACTAGATTGAAGATAATGTGGGCCATAAACTGTTGCGATTTGTGCCCATGCGTGCTCAATACATTCCTAAAGATACCAAACCCGCGGCTATCCTATCATCTAGGCGTCCTAGAGGATGCGGGACTGGTAAGATCCTATCCTAAAAAGAACTGGAAGATCTACTCCATCACCAAATTGGGAAAGGAGACTCTAGCCTGCAGTCATGACATAGGGGCCTGCGTTTCAAAGAGAATGAAGTGACTGAGCAGAGTGTGATAGATTAATCTGAGCTTATCAAAATCGCCTTTGCGCCCGCTCTTGAAGCAGCCTTCACGATATCATCCGGGCTGACTAACGACGAATCATAGGTGACCTTTAACTGACTCGTTATGGGATTCGTGGTGTAGCTCTCCACTCCCTTGAGCTTCTTCATTCTTTTCTCGATCATCTTGTATTCACATGAGCATATTCCAGTTATCTTAAAGCTCGATGTTGTAAGCCCCTCACCATCCTTTGTATCCTTTGCCATATTTCCACCTATTTCAAATCAAATCAAACTCATATCTATTGTGAGCATATAATATTTTATCCCTTGTTGCTTCGACATATGGGTAGGATATCTCACTCAATCTGCAGCACCTACGGATACAGGCACCTCCCTGTCTGAACTCAATGCCATATCCGCATTTGTATTGCTAGACCATCTCAGCAGCCTCAAGGCATTGAATATGACAAAGATTGCACTTGCCTCATTCAGTAGTAGACCGGTAACAAGACCGAGATAGCCCAGCAGTGCCGCGACGACCATAAATGAAATATTGATTAGAGAAACCCAAATATTCTGCCGTATTATTGTTATTGTCTTGTTACTTAGTCCCCTAATATAATTCAGCTTGGACAGATCATCGGACATTAAGACAACATCTCCTGCCTCAATGGCAATATCTGTTCCAGCCGCGCCCATGGCTATGCCAACGTCAGAAACGGCCATCGCCGGAGCGTCATTAATTCCATCCCCGACCATTGCGACTGTATCATATTCTGCTTTGAGCTCTTTGATAAGTTCGACCTTTTCTAGAGGGAGCAACTGACCGTAATATCTATCCGCCCCCACCTGTTGAGCAATTATCTTGGCGCTCCGCTCATTGTCACCGGTCAGCATGACCGTTAAGATTCCCGCATCCTTGAGTCTTTGAAGCGCCTCTTTTGCCCCTGGTCGAACCGTATCAGCAATGGCGATGAGCCCCCGAAGGCGACCTTCCGAGCCAACCAGCACAACGGTTTTGCCCTCACCCTCTAGCTCTTCAATGGCTTCCTGGAACTCAGACATCAATACTCCATTCTCCAGCTGTAGCCGAGCATTGCCGATCAAGTATTGTTTCCCATCTACATTGGCAGAGACTCCCATTCCAGAAATCTCTTGAAAATCATTCACATTCCTTCCAGAGTATGCATTGATCTCTTTGGCCTTCCTGACGATAGCCGCAGCCAGAGGATGTGCGGACCTTGACTCGATGCTTCCCGTCAGATCCATTAACTCCTCCTCTGTGATGTCACTGGAGGTCAGGATATCGGATACCTCCGGTCGCCCTATCGTGAGTGTGCCAGTCTTGTCGAAGGCGACGGCCTTCACCTCATCAACAACCTCTAGATATACTCCACCCTTGTATACGGTGCCATTCTGGGCCGCATTGGCCATGGCGGCCACAATCGCCACTGGAACAGATAGGGCCAACCCACATGAGCATGAGACCACAAAGACGACCAGTCCACGGAGGATGAAGGTATGCCAATCTGCTCCAAAGAACAGGGGAGGGATCGTAGCCACTGCTATTCCAAGGATGAACATGGCGGGAGTATACCATTTGGCAAAATTATCGGAAAATCTCTGATAGGATGTCCTCTTTGATTGTGCCTCTTCTACTGAATATATGATTTTCGAGAGCATTGTCTCGGAGGCGGGCCTGTCCACCTGGACCTCTATCGATCCGTTCTGATTGATGGTACCGGCGAAGACCTCGTCGCCAATCTTCTTCTGCACCGGGATCGATTCCCCGGTGACCGCAGCCTGGTCAACGAATGATGCGCCCTGAAAGACTATGCCATCAACAGGTATCCGTTCTCCTGGTCTAACGATAACCATGTCGCCGACGTCGATGTTCTCGGTCGGCATTATCACCTCGTGGCCATCCTTACGCACGAGAGCCTTCTTCGGCACAAGCTCAGTGAGTGATCTGATTGCTTCCCTGGCCTTGTCTACTGCATAAGACTCCAGCACATCACCAAGCGAGTAGACGAATATGAGTATGGCTGCCTCGTACCACATGCCTAGCAGAATAGCTCCAGAAGCGCCAATGAGCATGAGCAGATGGATGGTCGGTGTGAGATTGATGAGAGCAATTATGGCCTTCCTGGCAGGATAATAGACACCTACCAGCACTGCTATCCCGAAGATCGCATTGGTTATGTGCGACTCTACCCCTAGAAACATCAGAATAAAGGAGAAGAGGGCAATGATGCCACATCCATAGAGGGCGAGCTGCTGCTTCTCCTTCCACCAGGTGCTGCGTTCTTTGACCTTGATGATCGAACAGGTCATGCCTGTCTCAGAGATCGATCTAATGATCTCTTTCTCCGATGTGAGAGATGGATCGAAGGCGACAGTCGCTTGCCTCGACTCCATATCTATGTTGAGACTCTTCACACCTTCCAAAGATCTTATCTTCGCTCTGAGCAGGTCAGCGTCCTGGTCGGACCCAACACCTTCGATGAGTAGTGATATCGTTTCAAGCTCCGCCCTACCACCCGTATCAACCATTGGATTTGCCCCACTATTTCAATCAGATTTGAAATACTAATACAATGTAGCATATATGTATCTTGGTAAGAGGTCCCACGATAAAATCCAGGGATGGTAGACGTCCACACTATAGACTGCAAGAGTTTATGATTTCATGTCTGGCAGCCCTAAAAGAACAAGATGAGATAGGCAACTTTGGCACCTACCCATAATGTCTTTTTATCCTTGCTCGAAGCGCATGGGCCCGGGTCGCGATCATAGAGATACTTCTAATAAAATTGAAATAGAAATGCATTAATAGTCTATCAGGATTGTAGTTTCGAAAAAAGTTGAAATGAGGGGACCATGATCGATATATTGCTAGGGGCCTTGCAAGGTGGTTTGGGCAGCCTCGTGGAGTATTTGTCACAGCATGTCCTGACCTGCCTGGTGCCAGCATTCTTCATTGCGGGGGCCATTGCCGCATTCGTTAAGAAGGATGCCATTCTCAAATACTTCGGCCCACAGACCAGGAAGATCATATCATATCCTGTAGCTGCTTCATCTGGAATCATATTGGCGGTGTGCAGCTGTACCATCCTGCCATTGTTCGCAGGCATCTACAAGAAGGGCAGCGGACTGGGGCCGGCCACGACATTTCTGTTCGCTGGGCCAGCCATCAACGTTTTGGCCATCGTCTACACCGCCCAGGTCCTCGGGTATAACCTTGGCCTGGCCAGAGCAGTGGCGGCCATGGGCATGTCTATCATCATCGGCCTGATCATGATGGCCATATTCCGCAGGGAGGAAGAAGGTAGGACTCTAGAGCAGAACAGGCCCATGATTAATGTCACGGGAGATGGAGAGACTCGCCCCTTATGGGTCGTGCCCGCCTTCTTCATACTGCTCATCGCCATCCTGCTTATAGGCTCATCGAAACTTGATTGGGTGCCCAAGCTCGCGGCAGTATATCTCCTCACTGTGGCAGTGGCGCTCCTGTTGATATATCACTTCCAGCGGGATGAAGTCACCGATTGGGGTCTGGAGACGTGGGACCTTACCAAGAAGATCTTCCCCATATTGATCGCCGGTACCTTCATCGTCGGAGTCATTGCATACTTCATACCGGCGGAATCATTCCGCCCTTACCTCGGAGGAAACTCTCTCACCTCGACGTTCCTGGCCTCGATCATCGGAACCCTGCTGTATATGCCTACGCTGCTAGAGGTCCCCATAGTGGGGACCACTTTTGGATATACGACTGGAGTCATGGGCGCTGGGCCAGCGCTGGCATTGTTGCTGAGCGGCCCGTCGCTGAGTCTGCCGTCGATGGCAGTCATCTATAAGATCATAGGTGCCAGAAAGACAGCGGTCTACATCTTGCTGGTCATCGTGATGTCCACGGTGGTTGGTTTCACCTATGGTGCACTGGTAGGGTGATGTCATGAAGTGTGCGATGCTGCGCTGTGCCACGGCAACGATTTGTGAGTGCAAGAGATACTTAACTGCAGAGAGTAAACAGGGACTGCTTCCGCCAGGCGGCGCCTCCATATCGGATACTCTCTCCCATCTGACCGATGGGAAGTTTGCTCGGGCGTTGTGGCAAATGGTTTGCAGTTACGGCTTCGTTCTGTCCAGTAATAGAGTGAGGTCGTAGTCGATAGATCATTTGAGTAAAGGTATTAGAAAGGAGAGTGCAAGGAATGAAAGTTGAGATAATGGGTAAAGGATGCGCCAAGTGCAAAAGAGTTGAGAAAAATGTCAGGGAAGCGGTGAAAGAGCTTGGTCTCGACATTGAGATAGTCAAGGTCGATGACTTTGAGGAGATCCTGAGACGGGGGATTATGATGACACCGGGCCTGTCTATCGATGGAGAGGTCGTCATGTACGGGCGTGTTCCCAGTGTGCAAGAGGTAAAGGAGCTTCTAACGGAACGGACGACCTGATCCATCAAACAACATTGGACATGCGTGAGGCAATGTGAGCCCACGCCCGTTCTTTTTAACCTAATTGAGGAGCCATATCTAGTCGCCATGCCTGGAACAGAGAGCTCCCCCTCTCCGTCAGGCGGTATATTCTCCACTTCTTATGAGGGGCGTAAGTGATCAGACCGGCCTTTTCGAGAATATTAAGGTGATAGGAGAGCTTCGAATCTGACATGCCGGTGAGCTCCTTGAGGATACAGGGGCAAAGATCACAAAGAGAGAGGGAGTGTATTATCTGTAGTCGTATCGGCTCAGAAAGTGATTGAAAAAGCTTGGCCTCTTGCAAGAGACATTCTTTGTCGGGAATGAGTGATCTTAGATGAGCTAGCCCCCCTCGCTCGCGAAGGGCCTCTTCCATCTCCTCTGGAAGATTCATCGCATCATAACATTCTTGCCCTTTTGAGCATTTAATAGACATTTTATATCCTCCATCATTAAGACGCCTTGAGGGCCCAACGGTACGTGTTGCTCACACATGTGAGTTCATGTTTTGACCCCCATTGCGGCGTCGTTCCAGCCCATTTAGCATTATGCAAGGCCGAACTTGACAATGGCCACAAGGTTATTAATATAGACTGCTCGTTTCAACTATAATTGAAATTATATAGGCGGGATAGGTCCATGAGCGAGACCGTCGGAGCGCATTGCCAGCCGCCGGGCGGGGCGCCGAAGAAGCTGTCCTTTTTGAACCGTTACCTCACCCTGTGGATCTTCGCAGCCATGGGTATGGGTCTAGCTCTGGGAGTGTTCTTCCCAGGAGTTGCCGACCTTCTCAACAAACTCAGCATCGGGACGACCTCGATACCCATAGCTATAGGTCTTATCCTCATGATGTATCCCCCTCTGGCAAAGGTGAGGTATGAAGAGCTTGGCAAGCTCACCAAGATGCCTGAGTCGAGGGCCATGTTCTCTACCTCGCTCGCCCTAAATTACGTGGTCGGTCCTCTTTTGATGTTCGCACTGGCCTGGATATTTCTGCCAGACTTGCCTGAATATCGTATTGGCCTCATCCTCACAGGCATAGCGAGATGCATAGCCATGGTACTGGTGTGGAATCAGCTGGCCGAGGGCGATTGCGAGTATGCCGCGATACTTGTGGCACTGAACTCCGTCTTCCAGATCGCGCTATACTCATTCTACGCATACTT
Organism: Methanobacteriota archaeon; assembly: GCA_012519255.1. GTDB lineage: Archaea > Thermoplasmatota > Thermoplasmata > Methanomassiliicoccales > Methanomassiliicoccaceae > DTU008. Next base: position 13,900 of record JAAYQQ010000072.1, read on the forward strand.
TCTCATCGCTGTACTATCAGATGTTGTGTCTCCTGGATCTGGCGTTGCCGTGAGCATATCCATAGCATCAGTGGCGATCAGCGTGCTCATCTACCTAGGCATTCCATTCCTTGCGGGCATCATCACACGATACACCTTACTCCCTCGGAAGGGCGCGGAATGGTATGATGAAATATTCATACCCAGACTCTCCAAGGTGTCGCTGCTGGCACTGCTGTTTACCATCGTGGTCATGTTCTCTCTTCAGGGGGAGAATATCGTTAGGCTCCCTCTGGACGTGGTGAGGATCGCCATACCTCTTCTGATCTACTTCCTTACCATGTTCCTGCTGTCATTCTGGGTTTCCCTTCGCCAGAAGTTTGATTATCCCCACACGGCTGCACAGTCTTTTACCGCCGCGAGCAATAATTTCGAGCTGGCCATCGCCATTGCCGTCGGTGTCTTTGGCATAGGTTCAGGGGTCGCCCTGGCAACTGTCATCGGCCCGCTGGTCGAGGTTCCAGTGCTCATTTCACTGGTGAACCTCTCACTCTACTTCCGCCAAAAGTACTACACCCCAGACCAGAGGGTGAAGGAGGCAGTACAGAAAGCATGATGTCGTCTTACACTAGAGCCTGCTCATTCTTGGTCAGCCATTATCGGCCCTGCTCCCACCGCCAGGTCATGGCAAGGATGGTGACCGGCAAAGAAGATATGGATGATGCTAATAAAATTACAAAGCACATCGACTGGTCGAGAGATCAGTGGATGGCTGAGCGCGTGGAGAAAGAGAGACAAGAGGAGGAGATACATGACCATCGAAGAGATAGATCTGTACTGGATGAGGCCAGAGGACCTGAGCAAATATCTGCCCAATAAGGGCTGTGCCGAAAGTGAGACAAAGAATTCCCTCGCACTGGCCGAGATGATCCTGGCTCGCAAAATTAAGGCTTCGGAGTGCCCGGGCATCGAGCCCAAACTGGCGGAGACCATAGATCAGATCATGACTGTAGACCTACATCTGCCAGAGAGCGATTCCCTACAACAGAAGATACCTGAGAAACTGGTGGAGATCAACTCACCTGATGAGAGTTCCCCCGTGCTGCTCACCGGCAACTCCATCCTCACACATAAGGTCCTAAGACTCATCTTTGACGCTGCCAAGGTGAGTACCTTCATCATCCCTGTGGACACCAATGGATATACGCTTGACAACTCTGTAGTGGTGAATGCGCTGACCCCCATGGCGGTGATGAGGGCAGTAACGGAAAGCGACATAATGAGACGGACCTCGTCTCGAAAGATGATCATTCCAGGACTCGCCTTCAACTCCAAGAGTCCTATCGAGCGAGTTACCCGGTGGTCAGTCGAGGTGGGCCCAGTCAGTGGCTTTGAATTGCCCCTCTACCTTATGACCAAATAATACATTGGGAAAGGTTAAGATCAGACATGCGTCCGGCGAGATAAGAGAGATAGCCAGTGTTTCATGAACGCGCGTCTTGGTCAGGTAAGAGAATAGTAAACTGAGTCACCATGGGGGCGATGGTATACAGGGCCCTGGAGTGAGCCATCTTACCTCACCAAGGGTATCGGCATGAGGGCACTGGGCACAGATGAGTGCCATATCTGATATTACCCATGTCGGGACATTTCCGCCCCAATGTCCAGGAGTGTGGTCAGTCAAGACATCCTCAGTACATTTCGCCAGATGTTTTGGAGTGCGCTCAAAACAGTCATATCTACCAGATACTCACTGCGTTACCTCTATGAGCGCGCTCTCTGCCAACTCCCTGATCTCCTCTGCCAGCTCGCTCACTGTACCCTCATATTTCATCTCATCTCGCCCCTGGAAGATCTTCTCCCTCACCATGGCTCCCACGCGATCATCATTGCTGGGATGCAGTACCAGGCGCCTTGAGCCTTCGGCGGCCGAACGGTCCGCGCATATGCCATCCTCATCTCCATCCACGATGCCAATGACGGGGACGCCCAGTCGGGCAAGGAGAGAGGTGGCTATGCGGGTGGTGTCATCTCCTATGGATACAGCGGCCTTGAGGTCCCTTCCGCGGAACAGGGCATTCTCGGCGCAATGATCGATTAGCAGAACACGGTCGCCATTGGAACGGGCGGCCCGATTCGTTCCTTTCGTTCGGCGGACCGAGCCAGAGCGAATGATGGCCGTGCTGAGGTCCTGGATATCCAGTTTGGCCAATCCATGATCCTTGGGCTCCAGACCCGAGAACACCAATTCGCCCCTGATAAGACGGACCTCAACCACCTCGTCGATCACCTTCCCAACCACCGTGCCGTCAATCCATAAGTTCTCACCAATCTCCACGCCGGAGATGACCCGGCGATGGGTAGAACATTCGGGCAGAACCGATCTGGGAGCCTCTAGCAGATCCATCGAGCGGATCAGGGAAACGACCTCATGACTGATGGGGCCCTTCCATTTGATGTAAAAACCATCATCGATCTGTACGACAGGGCCATTCAGCCGCTGGAAGACCCTGGAGACGACCATCTGACCGAATGCCTGACCAGAGGCAGGAGTCTTGGCAGCATTTAAGAGGATGACCTCATCGCAACGGCCGTCCATCTCCGCTATGGCATCGGAGACCAGCTGACGACCCCTGACAGCGACGCGATCCTCCAGGCCGGCGTCGAGCAGCGCGGCCGTACCCATGGCGCCGCCTATGGTGGCCTCTACCTCGCCCACCTTGCCCAGCTCATCAAGCACTCTCAGCGCAACGCCCGAGTCAATAACCTCAGGCCCGTGGATCACCACACCAAATCTCATACCGTGTCCCGATATGGCGGACTGGGAGATAAAGGTCAGGTACGACCAGTCGATGTTCCTCGCTCGATCGCCTTGATCTCGAGGGTGCGAAGCAGGTCAGAACGAGATACTATACCAACCAGGCGATCTCCATCCATCACCATTAACCTCCCAATGCGGCGAGAAGATATTGTCTGGATGGCTTCAAAGGCCGGTGTGGTCGGTGAGACGCTGACGATCTGCCGGCTCATGAGTCTTTCCACCAGGGTGACATCCTGGAACTCCGCCGGGACCCTCTGAATGTCTTCCAGGGTGATCACGCCGATAAGCCGCTCCCCGTCCATCACGGGATATCCAAGGTGCTTCTCGGCCAGCATCTTGTCAAGGAGCTGGCGGGCAGTCATCGTGGGGGGGACGGTGCTCACTTCCCGGGTCATGAGCGCCTCCACGGTTATCCCTTCCAGGGCCATGGATATCGTGGTGCCCCGTTCCTCCTCCCTTGCCCCTAGATAGATGAAGATGGCGATCAGGATGAGCCAGATGCTGTAGAAGAAGCCCACCATGGCCATGAATACGGCGATCGCCTTCCCCACTGCCACGGCCACCTTGGTGGCGCGCATGAATCCTATTCGCCTGGCCAGAAGAGCGCGGAGAATGCGCCCGCCGTCCATGGGAAATGCGGGGATTATGTTGAAGCCGGCCAACAGGATGTTGTAGAAGCTCATCATGCTCGTCGTGATGGCCACAACGGTGATGGCGAGCCCATTCTCATTGCGGAGGGCTAACCATATCGGCAGGAGAAGGAGTCCGATAATAAAACTGGCGGCTGGGCCTACAAAGGCCATCAGGGCCTCCCCAGGCGCCTGAGGAGGCTGCTTCTCGATCTCCGAGACGCCGCCAAAGACAAAGAGGGTTATGCCCGAAATAACATAACCGTTACGCACGGCCACATAAGAATGCGCGAGCTCATGTATCAACACCGAGACGAAGAATAGGATGGCGGCCACCAGGCCAAAGAATAGTTTCTCCAGATCGCCCACCGGCAGGTCGCCGAATCCGATATGGTATCCAAAGAGATCGGGTAGGGCGGTAAAGCCAAAGGCTATGGCAATAAAGGGCAGGATGAACAGGAAGGAAATATGGATATTGATGGGAATGCCCATCACCCTTGCCAGTCTGAGCGAGACCCTCATCATCACATCATGGGAAGCGTCAGATAATTAGCACTTCCTACACGAACTTCCGGAGCTAGTGTATGTGTCCAGTGAGGATGCTGAAGAGATACATCACCACGATGCCAATCACTACAGACAGGAATGCGCGGTATCCGCTTTTCTCCAGATGAAAAGCCTCGGGCAGCAGATCATACACTCCCACATAGAGGAAGGTCCCGGCTGCAAGGGCGATAGGCGCCCCTACTTCGAAGTGCTCCAGTAAATCAATGAATGGAACGGCCACGAACGCCGCCACAGGGACGATGAGCGTGAACAATCCAACCAGTAGCATCGACCGCCGTACCGAGATATCGGCCAGCCGGAAGGTTGTGGCCAGAGCCATAACCTCAATGCCCTTGTGGGCAATGATGGCTAGGAAAACCAGTATGCCTGCATCATCCTGAACCATTGCAGCCACCCCTAGAGCGAAGCCGGCCATGGAGCCATGCACGGCCAGACCAATGAAAGCAGCGGTAGAGGTGAGCTCATGGGCATGCTCACACACTTCATCACCGTCGCCATGCCGTTTGTGATGGTGGGATAAGATGACACGCTCGATGAATAACAGTGTCACGAAGCCTATCATGACCAGCAGGAGCGCCTCAGAGGCGCCCATCATGTGTACTGCCTCTGGAAGGAGACTGAGGAAACAGGCAGCGATGAAAAAGCCAGCACTCAAGCCTGTGAAGAGATGTAATTGTTTAGAGGACCAGCTGTATAATAATGGAAGGGATCCCCCGATAAGAGAGACTATTATTATGGCCATCGAGTAGATGCCAAGCAACTCTAGAGGCCCCATGTATAGATTGAATTAACACATCTCGTCATTAAATATTTGTTTAAAAGTTAATAAAACGTAAATGTGATATTGTTGCCTAGCCCATGGAGTGACATGATCAAAATAGAGGAGATGTCGGAGGGGCCGTTAGTGAAGGACCTTAAGGCGCTGGCGGAATTCGCTCAAGATGCCATCGTGTCCAAGGTGTTCCTCGATCGACCGGCCGTCAACATGACGCTGTTCTGCATGTCCAGGGGCCAGTCGCTATCGGAGCACACCGCATCCAAGCCCGCGGCCATCCATGTGCTGCAGGGGCGGGGAGTGATACACCTCGGGGAGGAAAAATACGATGCCACGGCGGGGACGTGGGTCTACATGCCCAAAGACCAGCGCCATGCCATCGATGCCGCCGAGGATATGGTGTTCCTGCTCACGTTGTTCAAGCAGGGTTGATCAGCGCTCTATACCATCTCGTGCCTGAATTCCTCTCTCATAAGGATGCTTGAGGCAGCGCATCTCGGTTATCAGGTCAGCAAGGTCCATGAACTCCTTCGGAGCGTAGCGACCGGTAAGCACTAGTTCCACCTTCGGCGGCCGCTGCTTCACCACCCTGACCACGTCCTCCACATTTATCAGACCCATATGGGCGGTTACGTTGACCTCATCCAATATGACCAGATCATACTCTCGAGACTGGATTAACTCCTCGGCCTTTTTCAGAGCGTTGGCGGCAGCATCGTAATCCGCCTGCTTGGCCTTCCCTTCATAGACAAGACAGTCCCTCCCCATGGGCAGAAGTGTAAAATTGGGCAGATCCCTGGAGATCTCATATTCACCGTACTGCTGGGGGGCCTTCATGAACTGCACCATGGCTACATTGAGGCCGTTGCCCATGGCCCGCAGGGCCAGTCCAAGAGCCGCTGTTGTCTTTCCCTTGCCCTTGCCAGTGTAGATGTGGACGAGCCCCAGCTTATCCCTTATATCCTGAATGTCCTTTCCTGCGCTCATCATCAGGTTATCGTTCCAGGACAATTAGAGCTTACCGGAGGCGGAGCGCCGACACGGTGGCACGAATCTTTCGCCGGGCCACGATATCCTTGATGGCCTGGACCATCTTGTAATTGGACAATGACAGCAGCTCCCTGGCCTCCTCGATCTGCTCTGGGAATATTACTTCCGACATGAGCAAACCGCAAAGCACGGTGCGGTCGCCCTCAGAGATGTTCTGGTCAGTCCACACATCCAAGATTATATCCTTGAGTGCCCCGCCGCCAGCCAGTTCATCGCCCATTAGATCATCCACTGCCTGCTCATAGCAATCCAGCCTATCGACGTCATTGAAGCGCACCGCGGCGGCGGCGACTGCCCCGGCCCCTTGACCGCAGATGTACGATGGCATGATGCCCTCTCCCACAAAGGCGAGTGTCTGGCCGGCAGCATCGCCGGCGAATAGGACGTTGCCACGACGGGGGCCTCCCAGGAAGCCGGGAATGGGGGCGTCGCCCGTCTTCACCTCCAGCACATGATCCGCTTCAAAATATCTCATCACCAATGGATTGGTGGATAGCCACTCCTGAAGGCGGTCCCGTCGGTTGCCGGTCAGGCCAATGGCAGCCAGGCCGACATTTGCCCGACGCGGTCCCTTCGGTATGATCCAGCCGTATCCCAGGCCGACCTCCGGCTCCAGGAATATCTGCATGGCAGAGGGGAGCTTCCTGTGCGCCACCATCTCATACTCGATGCCCTTGGCCATGGCCTTCTCGGTGAATAACTCGACACCCATAAGTCTGGATAATGTGCTGTGAACGCCATCGGCGGCAACTATTATCTTGGGCCGTACCGTCACCTCCCTGCCCTGATGCATGATCTTTGCCTCCACCACGTCGCCGTCCTTCATCTCTACACTGACCAGCCTGGCGTCGGCGTGAACCTGCGCCCCGGCCTCAGCGGCACGGGCAGCAAGCAGCTTGTCGAAGATCTTACGCTCCAGAGAGACCGAGCGCCAATAAGGCTCCTTGTTGGAGATGGCAATGCGGCGGTCGAGCAGGAAGCGTGTATAGTTCTGCACCGAGGCCACCGCGGCAGGGGGCACCTTGAAATTAAGATGGCGGAGCAATGGTTCTCCCACCACCTCTCCGCACTGCACCGGCGTGCCGATCTCCTTCTTGCGGTCGATTAGTAACGTGCTGACCCCGCCCTCGGCAGAGGTCAAGGCCGCCGCGCTGCCAGCGGGGCCGGCGCCAACAACCAGAACCTCACATTCCTTAATCATTCTCACCACCCGTAGAGCACCGAGAGAGCGTATGCGCGATAGACATCACGGAAACGGGGGCGAGTTAATCTCGCCTTGAGATAATTTAGCGGAGTGGTGCCGCGACGGAATGGCTCCGCCGCCTCAGCATATTCCTCATCGGTCAACCCTTCAAACTGTTGGTAAGCTCTTAGAAACAATGGATAGGAAAGGGGGAATGAATTCCACCATCGTTCATATATGGCCATATCATCCCATAGGATTGCCTCGGCGGCGGCCTTTCCAGAGAGAAGGGCGGAGCGTATGCCCCCAGCAGTGAGAGCGTTTGGCATGGCCGCGGCATCACCCGCGAGAAGGCAGCGACCCTTGGTCAATTGATCCAGTCCACCTATTGGAATTGCTCGCCGATGCATCTCCAGTACATCCTCGGTGACCGTGTCGGTACCGCGTGGAAAACCTATCTTGGCGTGATCGCCGGCGGGGAACTCCCAGCGGTAACCGCCCTCATACCTTTCTCCCTGGATGAATTGAATTGTATCTTTTGGTAAGTCCTTATCTATCACATACTGCTCGGTCCAGACTATCTTGGGAGGTTCGGCGCGGAAAATCTCCTGGCGGACCCTGGAATGCGCCCCATCAGCGCCTATCAGATACCTGGATTTTACGGTGCGTCCAGAGGAGCAATGGATAACATATTTTCCGTTCACTTCCTCCGCTTTAATCGCAGCGTCATTGCATAACTCTCCACTCCTGTTACGGAATCGTCGATGCATGGAGCGTAGGAACTTGGCACGGTCCAGTACATATCCTATGACTCTGGCCTCCATGGTCACACCCCCCGGCCAGTGTTCCTGGACCCTGGTTATGCGGTGTATCACATGCTCTGGAGTGAGCGGGTAAAGCTGTCGGAACGCAGCCTTTGACACAGCTTCCCCGCACATGTAATGGTAGTGATCGAACTTCCTGCCGCCCAATCGATCTATCATGAGAATATTCATCTCCGGCCGGTGCTCCTTAAGGAAGAAGCCAGCCGATGCCCCGGCACAGCCGCCGCCAACGATCACTACATCATACTCATCCATCATATGACCTCGAAGTACTTACGACATCGACAAGGGAGTAGCCGAAGTCGAAGGATAAGAAAGCAAACAAATACATGAATGATGGCAACATTCCCGCCACACATAGAATTAGAACGCCAATCTTGAGCATGGGGCGCTGATGAAACAGCTTGCTGATTACGGTATTTTCATCGACAGGAAGAGAGTCGATTTTCTCATCTAGCACGGCCAAGATAATGACTGAGGCTATGCCTAGAACGCTCAGCGAGTCCCGCATGAGTAGTGCGGCGACGCCCATCGCCATGGCCACGATAAATGCGAGCTGAAAGGATCCGTTGTCATACTTGTGGGCCACGAGCAGACCGATGAGCAGACCGACGAATATCATAGTAGTGCCAGCATCATAGAGCATTATGGCACCCATCCACAGTCCTCCAGGCAAGGCCAGGGCAATGGCGTTATGCTGGCTGTAGACGTTGGCATCAAAGGCCTGATCCCCATATTTGATCAGCATACCCAATAGCAGGTATGATGTGGGGAGAATGATGGAGTATATTAGGTCCCGCTGATCCACGAAAATACCCACGGCCCAGGCGCAGACAAGGGAGGCGCCTGCGAGAGCGGCGAACAAACATGTATCCCTCCTCACCGGTCCCCTGGACTTCCTGCCCATGAGCCTGGAGAACATTCTCAGGTCTTAATATTATTGTTCGAGATATCTCGTTGAGGGAAGAATTGCAGATAGAAGGTGAACAGCCCAGACCATATCGATATTCCTTACAGTCGAGGGATAAGATGAGGGAGTCATCGGCATAATTGATGGTACGGCCTGTAGCCATCGCAGCCCTTTATC
>JAAYQQ010000073.1 GCA_012519255.1 Methanobacteriota archaeon
CCCTCAGCGCATCGTCGTTACCCTCCGACCGAACCAACCGGTCACAGGAAGCCTCACAGAATGCCACCCCGAAGCGGATGCCGGGCGCAGCGGTCACCAGAGCCTCATAGAGATCCTCTGCGGTCTTGATGAAATGGGCCTGGCCGATTATGACGTTGGCTTCCTCGGGTTTCCGTACATCCACACACTCTATCTGCATGCTATCCGCAGAGGAACAGCTTTCTCGTTAGATAAAAATTCTTGTAAGGTGTCCAGAGCGATGCTTATGTGTGATGACAGACATGAAAGAACTATGCTACGTGTGGGCCCGGCCGGCTATCCTCCAGGAAGCAAGGGGGCGGTGCAGGCGGTGGAACGGGTTAAAGCACTTGGCCTCAACGCCCTAGAGGTGCAGTTCGGCCGCGGTGTCAATCTAAATGAAGAGAGGAGCAGGGAATTGGGAGCGAGGGCAAGGGAGCTAGACATTGCCCTGAGCGCTCATGCTCCTTACTACATAAACTTCAACTCCACTCCTGAAAAGGTGGTCAAGAGCCATGACTGGCTTATGCGAGCGCTCCGTTCCACAGATACCATGGGCGGGCGCATCGTGGTGGTTCACGCTGCCTCATATATGGGGCGCACATCTGAGCAGACCACCCGGAAGGTCATCGAGGCACTGAAGCAGGTACGCAGGCAGATGGAGGAGGAAGGTCTCCGCCCCCTCATAGGCCTGGAGGCCATGGGCAAGATCTCCGCCTGGGGAACGCTGCGGGAGATCGCGGAGGTCATGGATGAGGTAGATGGTGTCGAGCCAGTGCCAGATTTTGGTCATATCCATGCCAGGGGCCAGGGATGCCTGAAGACTAAAGAGGATTTCCAGGAAGCATTGGATGGATATCTGCAGCTCCATCCCGGGAGGTTACACTGTCACTTCAGCTGTATCGAGTACACCGATAAGGGTGAGAAGCGACATCTTCTACTGGAAACAGAGGAACCGGACTTCGCACTCTTTGCCGAATGCGTCCGCGATAGCGGTCGGGAGTTCACCATAATCTCCGAGACGCCCGCTCCCTCAGAGGACGCGGCGCGCATGCGTGCCATGCTTGCGTGAGCATCCTCTTTGGCCATTGTCTATTCTTCCAGCGTTATGAGGGATGGAGAACCGCTCGAAAGCCGTAATACTCACTGGCAGGTACATTATCTGGAACCGACAAGATGCCCCTGGCTGGTCAGAGGCGGTGTTCTATCTGCGGAATTACCGGCCTAGGCAGCATGTCGCCGGCAAGGAATATCTCTCTACCGCAGGGTTTCCCCCCTCTGCCGTTAGAGAGGTTTGGGAAGAAAGATTTAAGAAAGTGGTATCTCTTGTTGAGCTTCCTAAGCCACTGTAGCTCAGCGGTAGTGTGAGCCGAACAAGCTCACATCGCGAAAGAGCGACGGTTTCGTAAACCGTAGGCCGGGGGTTCGAGACCCTCCAGTGGCTCCATCCCTGTTCTATTTCTCACTTAGATACTCTTTCACGAGTTTGATGGCGCAGACGTCGCCGCACATCGAACAGCCTTCCGACTCGGCCGTGGAACCTCTGGCACGATATTCCCTGGCCTTGTCAGGGTCAAGAGCTTCCCTATACATGGCTTCCCAGTCAAGCGCCCGTCGAGCATGGGCCATGCGCAGGTCCCGTTCCTTTCCCCGGCCTCGGGCAAGGTCGGCGGCATGGGCAGCGATCTTGGACGCTATCACGCCATCCTTGACATCCTGAGGAGTAGGTAATGATAGATGTTCAGCCGGTGTGACATAGCACAGGAAGTCGGCTCCGTGATAGGCCGCCAATGCTCCGCCGATGGCTGAGGTTATGTGATCGTAACCTGGGGCGATATCGGTGACCAGCGGCCCCAGAACGTAGAACGGGGCGCCGTCGCAGATACTCTTCTCCAGGCGGACGTTGGCCTCCACCTGGTCGAGGGGAACATGTCCCGGGCCTTCGACCATGGACTGCACGCCGGCAGCCCGGCATCGTTGCACCAGTTCGCCGAGCACAATAAGTTCCTGCACCTGGGCGCCATCGGTGGCGTCGTGGATACAGCCAGGTCTCATTCCGTCCCCGAGGGACAGGGCGACCTCGTACTCTTTGGCAAGCTCCAGCAGGTAGTCGAAATCCTGGTAGAAAGGGTTCTCCTTGCCATTATGGATCATCCAGGCGACCAGGAAGGAGCCCCCTCTGGAAACCACATCGGTCATTCGGGGGGAGCGCTTAAGACGCTCCACCACCTCGCGGGTGATGCCGCAGTGAACGGTCATGAAGTCGACGCCATCCCTGGCGTGCTGGACGAAACCGTTGAACATATCATCCTCGTCCATGCATGGACGAGGATGATATGTTCAACGGTTTCGTCCAGCA
>JAAYQQ010000074.1 GCA_012519255.1 Methanobacteriota archaeon
GCCGATGAGGCATAGAGGATTATGGTGCCCAGCAGAGCAAGGGTGATACCCACCGAACAAATGATAAGATACTTCCAAACCGCCTCAACAGACGTGTCCGTATCGTAGAAGCCGACGAGATAGGCGGATGCCAGAGTGGTACCCTCAATGGCGATCCATAATATTCCAAGGTTATCTGAGACGGCCACCAGGATCATGGTACACATGAAAAGCTGGAAGAAGATGTGGTAATTGCGCAGCTTGGTTCCACTGGTCTCCTTCATCTCATACTCTCGGCCAATGTACGACAGCGAGTAGAGATTGGCCATTAGGCCAACGAATGCTATCAGTATCAGGACGTAGGCAGAAAGGGCGTCCATATACAAGAGGCCCTCATCGATAACGCCCTTGGAGAATACCAGATAGGTCAGGTATGTGGTCACCGCCATGGTGGCGACAGAGGCGGCTAATGAGGTCATCTCGATGACCCGGCGATACTTGAGCGCATAGCATAGGAAAGCGGCAAACAGGGGAATGAAGAGCAGATACTCTATCAATCGTGCAGCCTCCTCAATATGGTGGTATCAATGGAATCGAAGGTGCGGTTGATGCGGAAAACGAACAGCCCCATGATCAGCGCCGCCATCAGGATATCAAAGAAAACCCCGAGCTCGACGATGAGGGGCATGCCGTAGGCAACGGAATATGCAGCCATGAACATGCCGTTTTCCATGGTAAGCAGGCCCATGACCTGGGTAATAGCCTTCTTGCGGCTGATCATGATGAAAAAACCTATGAACACAACACTCAGGGAGAGAGATAGACAGTTCTTGGTAATGGTTCCCAGAGCGTTCGGGCCAGCGACGATGGGCTGTACGATGTAGAAGCTCACCACTGTGAGAAGGCCGCATATTAATAGGGAGGCCGGAAGGGAGATCAACGGCTCGACCTCGTCCCGGACCTTTATCCTCTCTACCACATAGGTGAGACCCCTGGGTATGATCCAGCCCTTTATGAGTATGGTGAGGGCTGCTACAACGTAGATATGATTGGCATTGGTGTGAACGGCCACTGCCGCGGCGAGGATGCCCAATGCAATGGATTGCATGGCAAACAGACGTACCAAGGATATGACGCGACCACTGGCCACGGCTATGAAGGATAACAGCAAGATTATGGCTGCGAGGCTATCAATGAGATTGGTAAATGCGAACTCCATTTAGGCCACCCCCAGAATATAGTGCGATACCACCGCCAGCAGGGAGAGTGTGAACGCGACGGTGAGTAGGTTAGGCAGTCGGAACAGTCGCGACTTGGCCATGGACGATTCTATCAGCACGATGACCAGTACCAGGCAGACTATCTTGATCAGATATACAACCAGCCCGACGAATAGTTCAACGGGGGAGGCGGTGAGGGCGATGCCCCATGGGAAGAAGACATTTGCCAGTAGAGTCAGGAAGATGAGTAGTTTAACCATGGATGAGTACTCCATCAAGGCCAGTCGCTTCCCAGAATACTCTAGCATCATGGCCTCATGGATCATTGTCAACTCCAGATGGGTAGCAGGATTGTCCACCGGCACCCTGGAATTCTCGGCGAGAGTGGCAATGAAGAACGCCGCTGCGGCCAGGAAAAGAGATGGCTCTACCAGTTCCAGACCAGTGGAGGCGACCTGGCGAGAGATGCCCCCCAGATCTGTTGTGCCGGTGACCAGCGCCATGGCGAATATGGATAAGAGCATGGTGGGCTCGACGATGGAGGATATGAACATCTCTCTGCTCGATCCCATTCCTCCAAAGGTGCTCCCTGCATCCAGTGCGGCCAGGGCAGTGAAGAACTTCACTACGGCCAGCAGGTAAACGAGCAGGATGAGGTCGCCTATGAATCCATACGCACGGGCATATATGACCGGGACTAGCAGCGCAGCTATGGTCACGGCAGAAATGCAGATATAGGGAGTGATTGTGGACACCCAGGATGCATCCTTGGAGACCACTGAGGACTTGTAGAATAGCTTGTGGAGATCCCGATATGGCTGGAATATGCTGGGCCCTTTCCGCCCCTGCATACGCGCCTTGAACGTGCGAATCATGCCGGTGACCAGGGGGGCCAGGGCCAGCAGCAGCAACGTCTGCAACGGTTCGAGTATCATCGGAACACCACCAGCAGGAACAATAGCAGCACGAAGATGTAGGCAAGATAGGCCTGGATGCTGCCCTTCTGTATGACACTCACTCTCTCAGATAGGTACATCACC
>JAAYQQ010000075.1 GCA_012519255.1 Methanobacteriota archaeon
AATATTTTTCTGTCTGTGAACATTAGCGCATAGCCGCACAGCGGAAATAAAAGATAGCCGCCATTGTGAAGCCTCTTGACCTCGTAGCCTGGCCCAAGCATCGCTATCACATCCTTGAGCAAGAAATGACGATGCTCTAACACGGGATCATCCTTGTTCAGCAGTATCTTACGGCCGGCGGCGAAGAGCAGCGAACGCTGAGCATCTACAAAATCAAAGGTCCCCTTATGGGGCGTGGAAAGGATCAGTCGACCGCTGGGGTGGAGCACCCTGTCTACCTCCTTCAGTGCGGCGACGGGGTCGGGGAGATGTTCTAGAACGTCAAGCATGGAGACAACAGAGAACGTATTATCCTCGAACGGCAGCCGGTCTGCCGAGCCACGGTAGAACTCGGCGTCCGGGCACCGCTGTCTCGCCCTGCGCAGCGTTCTCTCGTCGACGTCCAGACCTACGGCCCGCCAGCACCTGGGGCGCGCCAACGAGATAAATACCCCATCACTGCATCCAATGTCAAGAAGGACATCTCCCTCCTTCAACCATTCCAGGGCTAGCCTGGCCCTCCCCTGAATGTTGTGCTCCCCCTTAACCATATATTCGAATTATTGGAGCAACCAATATTAAGTCTATATCATTCAGGCGATGCAGCATATAATTCAACAGGGAGGCCTGAGCAATTGTCAGACCCTGAGCTCGCTTATCTGAATTATAAAACAACAAAAATGCTCAGACACTTCTGGATAATACAGTATAAAAGTTTTAGAATCATGATCGGGCAAGGTGACTTACCTATCACTTGCCAAGAAAGATCGGGGTCCATTCTTCCGACCGCCGATCGGATTGGAGGTTATAAAGAAAAAAGTTTGGGACAGGGTTAGAACCTGTCGCGAGGCCTGTGCTTAGCGAAGCACTCCTTGCAGTAAACCGGACGCCCCTCTGTTGGTTTGAAGGGTACCTGGGACGGTGCTCCACAATCAGAGCAAATTATGTCGTGCATCTCGCGGGGTTCTCGGCGGTAGCCGCCTCTGTTATTTCCGTACATTACTAATCTACCTACTTTGTCCCGAAGGTCCTTGGAGGCCCTAGGTACAAGTCCCCTACTACTCCCTGGTATTTAAAGGGGTCCATTATTACGACAATCGGCGGATAGAGAAAAGTAGGGTTATGGATTTGTGCGTGATCCAGCACTTCATTGGCTGCCACGAGAGAGCATGTTCTTCCATTATTGCGATAAAAAAGCCGATGATCGAACACAATGCCCGATGCCTTGTTTCCCAATCTGCAAACAATGCGAAGAGTAATTGCCCCATCGCTCAGATGATGAATGTTCGGTGATCGAGGTGAAGATCGAGGTGAAGCGCGTATATGAGCCGGCGGAAGATGATGATGGCTACAGGATCCTGGTCGATCGCCTGTGGCCTCGAGGGCTGCGGAAGAGTCAGGCAGGCGTAGACCTATGGATGAAGGATATTGCACCGAGCGATTCCTTGCGAAAGTGGTTCGGCCATGAGCCGGAGAAGTGGGAGGAGTTCAAAAGGCGATATTCCGAGGAACTCGACGGGAAGATGGAATTCATTGAGGAGATAAGAAGCAGGGCGAGGAACGGGAAGGTGACGTTGCTCTTCAGCTCGAGGGAGGAACGCAACAATAATGCCCATGCATTAAAGGAGTACATCGAGAGCATGGATGAAGAATGAATTATCAGGGCATTTCATCCGCCCTGATGCCGAACACGCCATGCGTCTGTGGATCTCAGATCACTAGGTCGCTCTGGCTCTAGGGATGGTGAAGAAAAAGGCAGAGCCTTTGCCTTTCTCAGACTCCACCCAGATGCGCCCGCCATGGTGCTCCACGATCTTTCTGGCGATGTTGAGGCCAATGCCAGTGCCCGGATACTCGCCCCTGCTATGCAGCCGTTGGAACATCTTGAAAAGCCTGTCATGATCGGAAGGGTCTATTCCGATGCCATTATCCTTGACGGTGAATACCCATTCATCCTGACTGCCGGTTGCCCATATCTCGACACGTGGTCGCTCCGGACCGCGGAATTTGATGGCGTTGCTGATAAGGTTCTGCATGAGCTGGGTTACCTGAGACTCGTTGGCGTGAATGATCGGCAGAGGCCGGATGACAAACTCCACATTTTCCTCAATGGCGGATGGTCTCAACAGATCTATCGCCCTGCTCACCACCTTACTCATGTCCACCTCAGTGAACATTTTTGGCCTGGAATCGACGCGTGAGTAGGCTAGAAGATCATCTATGAAATCACGCATGCGGTGGGCTCCGCTCACAGCCTGCTGGATATATCCCTGAGCCCTTTCGTCGAGCTGTTCGCCGTATCTCTTCGACAACAGAGAAAGGAAGGAAGATACCATGCGCAATGGCTCTTGCAGATCATGACTGGCCACATATGCGAAAAGTCGCAGTTCTTCGTTGGAGCGGATCAGTCTTTCTCTGACCATATTCTGCCTGGAGAAGTCGATGTTGAGCCCTATCCATCTTATCAGCTTACCTGCATGATCCCTTACTGGCACGCCCTGAGCGAGGACGTGGTGGTAAGTTCCATCCGTGTCCATTATGCGGTAAATACTCTCCCAGTTCTCACCCCTCTCTAGCCCTATCTCCCATTCGTTGATGATTCTCTCGCGGTCTTCAGGATGTATCAGGTCCCCAATTCCCGTCGTTTGTACCTCTTCCATATCTCGCCCTATCAGTTCACGATAGGGCCTGCTTAGGTAGGTCAAATGGCCGTCCGGATCGGCAGCCCACATTCCAAACCGTATGTGCTCGCCAACGCTTCGGTAGAGTTCCTCCGATGTCTCTCCGGCCAAACTCAACCTAGTCTGCTCGGAAAAATTAATGTGTATCGCGATGACGGCGGTGGTGTTGCCGTCCACATCATTTATAGGTGCAGCGATCAGGCCAGCATATTCCTCAATACCGTCCCCACGAACGATCTTCACCACTGGATCCTTAACAACTTTACCGTCCCTGAGCGAGCGCATGGCGACATGCTCATCCGGACCTATCGGCTCACCGTTAAGATCGAACATCTGCCATCTATCTGGCCCTTCAAGGCATTCGGTTAACCGTGTCCCATATCGGAAGATCCGGCCCATCTCTTCATTCTGATAGATTATCTTTCCATCAGGCGGCTCGACAATTATTACTCCCACGGGCATCTGATCCAAAATGGCCTTAAGGTGCGCCCCGGCCCTCTTGGGTTCAATCTCTGCCCCCTTATCTTCGGCGATCTCTGTGAACAATGCCACAGCGCCCTCATATCGGCCGTCGGAGTCAAAAAATGATGAATACGATAGAGAGAGCCACGCTTCAGAACCGTCCTTGCGAGATATTCTGAGATCATATCTTCCCTCTTGGGGTGTGTTCATTCTCCATGCGTCACTCTCTTTGTCGAAAGTGGGAAATCCAAACTCGATCGCAGGACGCCCGATCAATTCCTCCGGAGCGTAGCCCAGGATGGCTGCTCCCCGCTCATTAATGATATTGGTCATGCCGTCGGCATCGACGGACCAAATGCCCTCATTGGAAAGTCTGATTATACTCTCATATATGACATAGGATGCCCCATTCCAGATGTGTGCCACCTTACTGCCCCTCACCCACCACAGTTGTCGCGCTTTGCCCGTTTAAGAGTATCATTGTATATCTTTCTTTAAATATATAATGGTGATTCAATTTTGGGTGATGGATGGGCGAATAATAGGAATATGAAATTTCTATAGGGCTGATTGGCAGTTCCGTCTTATTGCTCAACCAGTTATTGTTGCGCCCCCATGGGTCAGATAAAGGATAGATGGTGAATGCCATAGGAGTAATAGCGACATGGGCCACATCGGGAAGTGCAAATGAGTAATACTCCTCATATCAAGCACGCTCGTGCCGGACAATGTCGCGTGAACGTCCCTCGTGATTTTGTTGACTCCGCACTCAGGCAACAGGCCAGTGGGCTCGTACTTCACCATCCCATCTTGCCCGCCAAAGATCGGGGCTTCAACAATCTTGTTATACCTTGAGAACGGAAAAAATGACGGGGATCTAATATGATCGACTTGAGCACAGTAATGGCGGACCGGGCTGACCAGGTGACAACGAGCGATCCTGATCTGATCGTGCGCTACAGCCTATACACCGATGAAAGATATGAGTGGGGCGTCCTCCACATCCTCGACCGGGACGAACACGTCATCGGACTAGAGTTCTTCGAGTCGGGAGATAGTTGGATGAGGCCCAGCGCCGTCAGCGACTACAACATGGCGTCTCGCGAGGGCTATCCTGTCACGGTGGTCATACCAGACAATATGTTTGGACAGTTTCATCACATGATACAGGAGCGGGGCGGGGAAGGATTTGCCACCGCGTTGTACAGCGATCTGAAGCTCACTCCTCGATTGAAGGCCTGAGCCCGGCGATCGAAGAGGGATGGTTGCTCATCGGGTCATGATAGAGTATTCTCTCCACGTTCGATGCCGAGTCGATTGTATAAGGTGCCTGTAAAACTCCTCACTTCCCCAATACATCACTCTATTCTGACCGAAGATACGCCGATAAGAGTGGGTAATATGCTCAGAAGAGAATTGGCACGGAACACTCCTTCTGGCATAATGGTTCTCTACAGCTTGCTCCAATCTACCTATAGTGATAGGGGCGAGCCTGCCGGACCATCAGAACGACACTGCTCGGAAGGCGGCTGACCTAGGGACACGATGCGTCCCATATCCGCATCGTTAACCGTGATCCTGCCCTTCTCGGCCAGGCGGGCGACCATGATCCTCCAGCCCTCATGCTGCTGGAATGCTCTCGAGAATAATGGGAGAGAATCGGTCACTCTACCGCTGTTGGCCAGATTGACCGCGGTCCAGAAAGGCATCTCTGCATTCTCCGGGTAGAGCTCCTGAGCAATAGAATATGCGCCCATGGCCTCCCGATAATCTCCACGGGCCAGGGCGCAGTCTCCCTCACTCATTTGTTCGTAGGCCCGATGGACTCGAAGCAGTCTAGACAGTTCGTTCAATGGCTCGGCCGAATCATCCACCCGAAGATCCACTAGCTGATCCTTCCAGGACATGCCTGTAGAACTAGCGCGCACCACCATCAGGCTCGCTGACTGTCGCCCCCTTATATCTCCGCCCTCTTTCTCGGCAGCCATGAGGGCAGCCAATAGGCGTTCGGCCAACCTGCCCTCTTCGTTCTCGAAGGCTTCCGCCATGGCTGCAGGAACCGTGGGGCGAAGCATCATGTTGGCCTGCACCGAGAAACCATTTCCCTGTATATCTCCGGCCTCTGGAATGCACCCTGAGCCAGTGTAGGCGGCCACTTCCCCGTTGACATCCATTATCGCCACCTGCCGGAGCTCTCGACCCTTATCCCTGGATGTCAGGGCAGAGATGGCATCCTGAGGGGACATCCCTTCCTCAAGCATATCCAGGCCTAGCGGGCCGTAGGAGGGCTCGGCGAATGACTGGGTCACGACCACGCCCGCGCCGGCCCTGGCCCACGGTACGATCGAACCGACCGAGAACCAATGAGATTGCACGGCGGCACCCATCTCGGCAGCGTCCCGATCAATGGCGATTATGGAGTAGGTATGAGCGAATGGCACTCTTCGACAGGGAGAGTCTCGGAACACGGTCGGGAATCGCCCCCACGGCTATTAAAAGAACGCATGATCGAATGGTAAATGATACATAACGTTGACGATATTGCGGAAAGGTGAATTTATGAGTAATGTGAACAGCCTTATCAGGGCGTGTGTGGCCGAAATGTCGGCCAACTCCATCGCGCTGATGAGCAAATATCCTGCCGAAGCTTTCACTCACCATTATGGGGCAGGACATGGTAGATTCGGGAAGTGCAGAGAAGAGATATTCAGTCGTTACGATCGTGTGATGCCATCCTGCCATAACATACCTGGGTGGCAATGCGGGAAGGCCCGTAATATGTTCGTGTCCGGGGAGTGCAGACGCATATGAGCCCTGTCGGCCAACTTAGGGCGCTGGAGCCCTCCGACATGCAAGAGGTGGTGAGGGTTCAGACCGCTGCATTCGCCCCATCACTGACTGAGCCGCCCGAGGCGCTTCTATGCAAGATCAATGGCTTCCCCAGGGGAGCATGGGGCTGCTTCTGCGAAGAGGAGCTTGCCGGCTACATCATATGTGTCCCCTGGAAGGGGGAGAAGGCCCTCCCGCTTGGAGACACCAAGGTCATCCCGCCAGAGCAGGCAGATCATCTTTACATCCATGACCTGGCCGTGCATCCTGACCATCGCGGAAAGGGTGTGGCCACTCGCCTGGTGACTCAGGCCATTGAGCTTGCCCGGAAGACAAGATCCAGCCGCATCGCCCTGACCTCGGTTCAGGGATCTCAAAAATTCTGGGCTGGTTGGGGGTTCAGGTCGAGGCAGAAGTTCGAATATGCTCCCGGAGCCCCTGCCGTATATATGGTCAGAGAGCGGGGATCCCACTCCTGAGCGAGGGTAGGCGCCCTTCATAAGAACGGCGCCATGCGCCCCGTGTGTAAGGAATTCTTGCTGCCCTACCATCATGGTGGGCGCGGGTACCTTCCCACACCAGGAAGCATGGCGGGGCCGTTCTTTCCCTTTTCAATTTTTCCAAGATTTGCGAGCGTACTTCCTGGATCTGGCCGGGAAGTTTGACCACATCGTTGATCGGCCCCCGGGCGTCCGAATATTATCTAAAACGTGTCGCCATGGTCGATCTCCAGATTAAAAAAAGGAGGGAGGAAGAGGTTTATGCCGCTAGCAGAGGCCTTAGCCACAGGTATCCAGTCTGACCACCATGCTCATACTGCAGGAGAAGGATGTCGTCACCTTTCTTCAGTTCGAAGACATAGACCATCCCAGTGGCATTGTCAGGCTGCCCCATCATGGCATTGACACTGCCTTCCTTCATTGACCAGCCGCGTAGCGTGACTGCGGCCTGATCGGCTCCCGTGCTCATGAGCTCGACACGGATGGTGGTAGTGTTGTTACCCGTCTCGGTCCACACCTTGCTCAGCATAAGGCCGCCGGTCTGTTCTGGAGCAGGCTGCGGCGAGATGCTGAAGTTGACGGTACGGTTGGATGCCTGGTCAGGCCAGAAGTACACCGCTACCGGGTTCGTCGTCTCATTCACCCTAAATCCGACCAGGAAGGCCATGTTGGAATCCGACTGGATGCTTTTGGGCAGATTGTGATTTTTGGTCATCTCTGCCTGCACCCAGGTCCCATTGCCCAGATCGATCCAGAAGCTACTGGGCTTCAGGTCCATGGCAGTGGTGTTATTATTCTGTCCTGCCACGAGAACAAGAACCATCTTCTCGCTCTCGTTGAAGTACAGAGGCATGGGGCTGTAATCACCCTGCTCAACCGTCCACGCTCTCAGCGCCTGGAAGGTCAGATTATCGATCACGGTCAGATTTTCGGGCGCCTGCATCATCTTGGGCGTTCCGAGCATTCGATCCATCTTGCTCTGGACAGTCATGCTGAGCTTATTATCGCCAGGGTAGTTCACCGAGACGATGTTGGTTTCATTGGTCTGGAAACCCAACACTATGTAGGCGGTGACATTGGGCTCGACGGTGACTGAATTGGCATTCAGGGCCTGTACCTCCGAGCCGTTATCCAGCTTGGCGGTAAAGTTGGCACAATCCAGCATAATGTCCTCCGTCTTGTTGTTGGTGACGGCCACCTGTACTAGGGCGTCAGGGTCCTTGACAGATTTGGAGGTGGCATTGAAGGCCCCCATCAGCTCAGCGAACGCCGAGGCGTTGGACCAATTGGTGCCGATATTGATCACTGCACCATTCACGGTCCCCTCTGGACCAATAGGTCTAGTTTCTGGTACAGTGCCTGCCCCCTGGTCGCTTCCCGTCTCTCCTCCGGGATTAAGCAACATCACGCCTGCTGCCGCCGCGACGATAATAATGACCGCGACGATTGCGGCGACTATCGCTGTGCTTCTTTTCATTCCTATCCCTCTGCCGCCCTGCTATAGTCACTTGATGACCATGGCGGCCTAGAAGAAATTTAGCTGAGCTGATGGGATTTAACATTATCGCATTTGATATTTATAAAGGAAGAGAAAAAGATGCCATTAGCCAGATGTTTATTGGAGTGAGAAAATAAGTTATTATCGCGTTATCTACGACACGTTCCAAGATCACGTCTCCCTCAATGCTAGTTTGGGCAGACCGCCGGTCTACTCAAGAGGGCATCCTCAACGCGTTGAGGGCTGTCCAATCGCTGTATGGGACACTGTCTGGAAAAATAGAGATTCGAGACCGCTTTCTCTTATGCCGCATTCTATTGTTTGCAATTCTAGATAGGCATTCTGCTATGGATACGACGCAACTCTTTTATTAACTGGCCATTATTCTTGACCCGGATGGCTCAGGTTTCGCTGCGCTCCCGGGTCACCGGGCCGTGGGCAAGGTTCGAGAGGATGATAATATCTCGCGGACCTCATACAGGGTGGGTCAGGTTTGTGGGCCACCGTAAGGTCCGCCTGCGCAAGAACCCCTTTCTCCCTCCCGAGGCATCCCGAACTTATCATCTTCCCGACGATATAGTGCTGGACGAGAATGAATTGGTCGAGCTGGAGGTCTCTGGCCCCCTCCGGTGAGTGACCTCTTTTGACCAGAGGTCGCCCTTCGTTGGTGACTATGAAGATCATTATCTGGTAGAGGCGGTGCGGCAACTAAAGGAGGAGCTTCCTCGCCCATATCTTGACAGGGAGGAATTCCTCTATCGTCTGGTCATCAATTGGCCCGGAGGAGAGCAGGATCATCTGGACAAGGCGCTGGCCCTTCAACTGCTATCCTGTCCCCGCACCCCACTGGGCCCAGGAGGCATTGGAACACAATCCTTTGACCTGACGGGAGAGTCCAAGGCACTGGACAATCTCAAGAAGACGCTGGGTACGCATCTGCCCACCGAGTTCTCCCGACCCAACGAGCGTTATGAACTTGATTTTCTATCGA
>JAAYQQ010000076.1 GCA_012519255.1 Methanobacteriota archaeon
CCTGCCGGAACGCGGCGGGATCATCCGACATGAGAATGAGAGGAAGTTTGCTCTCCTGCGATACCCTGGACACCATGGCGGCGAACTTCTGGGGATCCTTGGAGTCGTTCCTCACTCCCAGGAGGTCCAGGGCAAGGATCTGGCCCACTCGATTGAATCTGAGGTCGTTGGCCCGGCGTATCTTTGCCTCGACTTGGTGGTCAGAGGCAAGATCGGAGATGATAATGGCATAGCGGGTGGGATGATAGAACTTCTTCTCATGGCGATATAATTCAGTCTCATCGCCCAACTCTATCTTGTTTTCCCCGGTGCCAATGGTGATCAGGCGAATTGGGGGAGCGGAGGACGCTTCCAATTTAGTCTTGGCCTCCTCCGTCACAAACGGACAATCTGCAAGTTTGGCCTTCTGATTAGCAAGTTGCATGGCGAAGGCAAGACAGGTAGGGAAATTGCACTTGCCGCAGTTCTTCTTGGGTAGAAGTTTGAATATCTCAATGGCGGTGGCCATACTACTCACCCCTCAGTTCAGTTATGGCGTCCTGGAGGATCTCCAGGCAGCGAGGATGTCGGACGATGAGCAGATCGGCGCCAGAAAGGAGCGCGGCCAGGCCAGTGGTGGCCTCCCACCATGCTCCCCGCTCGGTAACATCACCCCATGCATCGTTCTCCTCGGTGGCCTCACGAGTTTCCCATGCCGAGGTCAGGTCGCACAACATGGGGGCCTGGAGCATACGGTCTCCCATAAGGGCAGCGAGGCGGATACGCTCGTTGACCGAATAGGAGTATTCCAGACCCATGCCCAGTGCGGCCATCAATGGATCCATGAGCACATTTTCCAATTTCACCCCGAAATCGGCAAGCAGGATATTCATCTGCTTGGCCAGGTTGACGTCGAGATTGGAATAGGCGACGATGCCATGTCCGTTGACAGTGGCGGCGGCGGAAATGCTCTTATAGGCGCCCTCCTCGGCCTGACCGAGAAGCACACGCTCCTTGGCGCAGGCATTACTCACTGCCTCCATGGTCTTGGCATCCTTTTCCTCGCTTCCGCATCCGTACACAATTATCGGTAGGTCGACCGCCTCAAGTACATCTTGAACTGTCCTGACGGCGTCTTCTGGAGAAGCATCCTTTCCCTCAGGATTGGTGGAACGAAGTTTCAGGCATATCACATCGGCGCCCAGTTCTGCCCATTTCTTTGCCCAGGCAGCAGGGTCTTCAGCCACGTCGATGAATGGAGCGATACTCACTTCCGTTATGCCCTCTATATCATCAAGAACCTCGCCGGCCAGGCGCTGCCTGTGGCCCAGCCCCTCGAATGAGAGGAAAGGCATCCCGGTCTCGCCCCCTAGCATAAGCTTGCTGGAGCGGGAACCGCCTTCTTCTGGCGTGTTGCCCAACGCTACCGTTACAATCTTGCCTGACCATTTCTCTTGGGGGACGGGGACCTCGACCATATTTATGACCTCTCAAGACAGCAGAGGCGGCATCTGCAGGGCGGGATGACCAACCTTGGCCATCCATTCGGTGAGCCCTTCGGCGTCGGTGGTGATCGTCTCATCGGCGATCTTGTCCAGGAAATCTGGTTCACCCAGCTCTCTGGCCCTTGCCTCCAGCGCCTCGCGCATGGCCTCCTTGAGCTCCTTAGGCATCCAGGCGATGCGTAGGAACCCGCCGTCGGCGGTGATGAATTTTCTACTGGTTATATACTTTCTCCCCGCACCAATGAATCCGGGAGTCTGCTTACCGCCTCCGACCGAGCCGGCCAGGGTGGAGAACTTCATCCCAATGGGAGTCATGCCCAGATGCTCTCGGTTCACCACGATGATGGCCTGTACGTCTGCGGTCATGCCCACGATGACCTCAAAGCAGCCACAAGAGGTCATGGGATCTTCCATCAGGGAATAGGCATTGAACCGGGATATCTTATGATGTGAAGCCTCGTACACAAAATCGTTCACACCTTTCCATTGCCCCTTATCTGGATCTATGCACTCGCCCTTTACGATGGGCTGATTCGGACCGGTGGGCGCGATCTCCTGGGATGCCTTGGCATCCAGCCAATTGAGTGCTCCGCACAGCCCCATGCGCTCTGGCGTGATGACGCAGATGTGATCCGGGGCGAAGGATTCGCACAGGGAGCAGCTATAAAACGTGTCTACATTCTCATCGGTCAGTCCTGCCAGGCGCGCGTCGCGCTTCCCGTAGATCTCGAGCGCTTCAGGAAGTCTCCTCCGCACCTCCTCCTCATCGGTGATGATGGTCACCTGGACGCGCGACACGATGTTACCGAATTCCTCCTTAAGCTTGGTTATGAGAATGTCTCCGAAGTGCTTGAACCTGAGGCCAGCGCGCACCGAATTCTTACTCAGCCGGACCCAGAGAATATTCCTCTGCCCGGTGTGCCATCCCCCCTCGGCATAGTTGACGAATTGATGTATGCGGCGCTCTAGGACGCCCTCGAAATCCTCCTGCATCTTCTTGCCGTAGACATCCACAAGGATGGCCAATGCAGTTGCAGAGCCTTCGGGCATCTCATCGGCATCCTTTCCGATGAGCACGATCTTTCCATCTTCTACCTGATCCTCCTGTCGAAGCCGCAGTAGCTCGAAGGCTGGAGTCTTGGCCGCCCCTCCCGCTTCCACATATGTATCCGGTCGTCGAATGGTCTCTCCCTCAAAGGCAGGACCATAGGCCACGGGAATATCGACCGGGGCCAGCTTGATCCGAATATCCCGGACCTCCAAGGCAGCCTGCACCATGTTCTCTGGTGATACACTAATCAGCAGGTCAGGTATCTCTTCCACTGCCTGATCGGTTAGAAGTGGAGCACAATTAAGAATGGCGGCCAGTCCCGCACCTGTCATGATATCATCAAGAGGGCCGAACTGGAGCACAAAGGTCTTGGGGCGCTTGGCCAGGTAGGCCCGTAAGGTCTCCCGGTCGCCTCGTTGCACTCCGCCAAAGGAAAGGGCGCCGCGGATGGCGAAGTTTAGCGCATGGACCACCTGAGTTTCCTTACCTATGGGGTAAAGCATCAGGCTTAGCCCCATGTTGACTCCCTCATCCCGGAGCTGATCTATGATCTCATATGATGCAAAGATGAGCAGACCTTTCGACTGCAGGTCTCGAACTATTTTTACCAGTTGCTTGGAATCGGACGCCTTGCCCACGAGCACGGCGGCGCCTGGAATGGTATCGTCCACAAGGGCCACGCCCAGCTCTCGCAGTACCTTATCGGGGATGAAACCAGTGTAGCCCGTCCCCTCATATGGATGCGGGTCCTCCACGTATTTCAGCGCCTCGATGACCTCAGCGGCGATCATGGTGACCTCCCCTGCCAGGAGAGCGTTCTCCACAGTCGGCTCGGTCTGGAGGCGAGAAGAATAATCTTCCAGAAGCGGTTGGAGGTCGCTCAGCTGATGAATCTCCCGTCCGTCCCATGCGTACACGGCAGGCAGCTCATAGGCTGTCTCCGGGTATTCTACTGCGCAATCCATGTCATACTTGGCCGTCATGGTGGATAGCGTCTGCTTGGCCAGGTCCAGGGCGGCTTTGGCTCCCCTGATACCCATCTCGAAGACTTGTTTTGTACCTATTATATTGGAACTCAACTGCTTGCCTCCTTTCTTTGAACGAACGAGAGGGCCGGCTGAGGACGGCCCCAGCCGTTGAATCAAATGTTTTTAGATAGATATACCCAACGTGGCACTGCTTAGCAGGGGCTATAGCCCCTGCTATGTAGAAGCATCTACATTTTCCTTTGTTATAGCATCACAGCACGATAGGCCTGAATTGCTTTACCTCAGAGGGGGTCTTGAACGCAGAGAGCGCGACCTCGATCCTGGCCCTGAGCTCATCCATGGACACGGTGCATTGACTGACATCTGCCACGATCTCCAGAGACATACTTTCGTAGTAGTTCAGGACCTTGGTATGAAGCATGATTATATTCGCGCTGGAGCGACCCAATGCCTCAGCGACCTGATTTATCGCGCCGGGCTTGTCCGGAACTACCAAAGAGATGGACATCAGCTGTAGGGATGGATCGAGCAAGGTGATGCTCAGGACATAGGATTCCATGTCTCCTACCATCATGAACGGCTGCCCATCTTTCACATCTCCAAGTTCACTCATGAACTCCTTAGGAATTTGATAATTACCTTTCTGGATCTGCGAAGGAGTCCTGGCTTTGCGTTTGATTTTCTTGGTTTGAATTCTCTTTGACCCTGCGGTCGCGCCTAGAGTATATCGGTCGGCGATGTGAGATTCCTCAAGAATAAGAGCATCGATTAGGTCCAGGGAAGAGGAAGACCTCTTCTTGGCGGCATCGAATTCTGCCTTGAGGTCCGCCGGTTCGCCGAAATATGACAGATCGACCAACATCTTCCAGACCATAGCCACGCCGGAGATCATACTCAGCGAGTCGGAATTGAGGATGTCTACGTTTCGATCAGCAAGGAACTTGGAGGCCTGTGCACAGGCTCCGGGCCGATCAATCATGTATATGGTTAGATCGAACAGTTGCCGATAGTTCTCCGGTCCGAAGGTGGAAAGAATGATTTCGTGAGAGGAAGTTCCCCCTTCCTCATATCGGAACATGGTGGAGAATACTTGGCTTCCGTCAACTAGTCCAAGTGGTTCGCCAATCTCTTTGTCGATCCTGATGCTATTCCCGTTCAACCGTCCGAATTGCCAGAGTCTCATATCAAGACCTGTGCCAAATACGTCTGCTCTTGATATAGCTATTCTCTTAAATCTCGGTCACATCTAGCTCGGCGATAGGAAATCTCTATTTTTTAGTGTATCAGATCGAGAAGTATAGCGGGCCCTATGGGGTGAAAGCTGCCATAATAATCGAAGAAATTGGTGATATGTCTCTACAATGCTCCTCTCCCAACGCCCCCCTTTCCCCTTTTCCTGACAGAACGGTTCATGGGCGGTATTATCTTTTCATGCTCTTTAGGGGGCTCAGCCGCCTATGCGTGGATCCTTAATTGTGAGAGAACTCCACATCCTAGCAGGTCCGCAATGATTCCATCTAGTATCCTTTGATTCACGTCTTATGCATGACTGGCCTCATCGGTGGATCATTTTTGTCATGTACTCTGGCCTGGAGCGCCCCTGTCGTTGATGCTTTTAAAGGCTGGCCCAGGGAGAATACATGCGTCGCAGCAGAACCTGGCGCGGCCTGGCGGATAAACATCTTCCCAAGGGCTCCCGAACTATATTCGCTCGATCCTTGTTTACCCACATCAGCGTCATTCTGGGAGAAAGCCATGATATCTGAGGAAAAATGTGATTTTTCTTCCTTATTTCCTACCTGGCCACAGAGATGGGGGGACCATCGCGGTATAGAGGGATCATCTGGAATGGGCCTGGTGCCCCCAAGCCTTGGCCTGCCTATGCCCTTATAAATAGCTAATATTGCCAGACATAATGGCGCCATTACCTAGGTCTCAATAATCAAATATGTGTTCTATGATACATCTCTCTGCTTATGGTTCCTTATTGAGGGGTATCAAGTTTTGTCTATTATCGTCGAGGTCACGGATCTTACCAAGAGATTCAACGAGGAAGTACTGGCGGTAGATAATATCTCCTTCACGGTAAATGAGGGAGAGGTATTCGGTTTCCTTGGACCCAATGGTGCTGGAAAGACAACTACTATCAACATTCTAACCACCCTGCTCCGGCCCACCAGCGGAAAGGCTGTTATCCTGGGAATGGACGTCTCCAAGAAGCAGGACGAGGTGCGCAAGGCAATTGGTTTGGTTCCCCAGGAGCTGACGGTTGATGATGAGTTGTCTGGTCGGGAGAATATGTATCTCCAGGCCGACCTTTACAACGTGCCTAGGGGAGAGGCGCAAAAACGCATCGACGAACTGCTTGAACTGGTTGGTTTAGAGGACTCGGCCGACCGGCGGGTGAAGACATACTCGGGCGGCATGAGGAAGAGGCTAGAGCTGGCTGAAGGACTCATCCACCGGCCCAGGGTACTTTTCCTCGATGAGCCTACTCTAGGTTTGGATATTCAGACTCGAACTGCCATATGGGAGTATATCCGCGATCTAAGGAAGTCAACCAACATCACCGTGTTTCTGACAACTCATTATCTCGAAGAGGCCGACGAGCTATGCGACCGCATCGCCATAATCGATCACGGCAAAATCGTGGCTCTGGATACTCCAGAGATGCTCAAGCAGTCGGTAGGTGGCGACGTTCTGTCTGTCGGCACGGCGTTAGATAAGGATCTCACTGCGGAGCTGAAATCGGTTAGCAACGTGGTCGATGTCAAACGTGAAGGAGAAGTCTATCGGATAAAGGCAATGAATGGCGAGGTCGCCACGCCTCTAGTGCTGAATACTATATGGAACCATGGGGGCGTGGTCACTTCTGTTTCGCTATCGCGACCGACGCTTGACCAAGCCTTCTTGGAGTATACGGGTCGCTCCATGCGGGACGCCGAGCAGGCCGGTACCTTCGATAAGAGAGCAGCCGCGCGGGCCCTCCGCAGGAGGTCCTGAGTATGCTAAGGGAGACCTGGGCGCTTACCATACGCGAGCTAAAGCACTGGTACAGGGTCAAGATACAGATTTTCATGACTCTGCTGCAGCCAATTGTATGGCTAGGTTTATTCGGTCAGGCCTTCAACCTGGGTAGCCTTTTTAATCAGTCTGGAGTGCCCCCCGGGGCCTTCGCTGCGCAGTTCGCCGGAGCTCCCGATTATTTCAGCTTCATGTCCATTGGAATGCTGGCAGTGATTGCGCTATTCACCTGCATGTTCTCCGGCATGTCCATCGTATGGGATCGCCGATTCGGGTTCCTCAATAAGCTAAAGGTTGCTCCAATTCCCCGCGGAGCGGTGCCGATCTCCAGAATAATGGCCACAGTCATCAGGGCCATGATTCAGGTGGCAGTGGTGTTCATCATTGCCATTGCTTTCCTATATGTTCCAGGTTTGACCGGACTTACCCTAAAGCCAACCTTTGGCCTTTTCGACCTCATTGGCATCTTCGTTGTAGTGCTACTATTATCGATGGGGTTTGCCTCACTCTTCACAACCATCGCGCTGGCGGTTGAGAATCAGGAGACGCTGTTTGGGGTCATCAATTTGCTGAATCTTCCCTTGATGTTTGCATCAGCCACACTGTTCCCGACGGAACTGATGCCCGGCTGGCTGGAAGCAGTGGCAAAAGTTAATCCATTAACTCTGGCTTCTGATGCAATGCGCCAGTTCGCCTTTGACAATCCCTCGCCCATCTATGCGTTGTCCGTAGATCTTCTGGGACTAGTATTATTCGCTGGAATACTGATGGGTTTGAGCGTGTGGCTGTCCCGCCGGCTTCTCAATAACTAGTCTCTTGGCTCAACATTTCATTAGGACAATGCCATGGCTTAGCAAGTTCGCCTCTTTCAGGGCGACGCCCTCAAGGACCATACGTTCGCCGACCAGGTTGGTACAAGTGGCTGTAGTGCCGTTCATTACGATTCGGGTAAGGTCCTGCATGATCTCTCTGACCTCGCCGTGCTCCTCCAGGAACAGGGTCGATTCACACATGGTGCCTATATTCATTAATGAAGTATTAACTTCATGCGGCTGACGGGCAACCTTCTAAAATGCGACCCATGGTTGGCCATTAATGAGTGGGGCGCGCTTACTCGTCAGTCGCTTCTTGGAGTGGAGTGCGGAACGCCGACCCCCCCATTGTGCAACACCTCTTGTGAATATGGGGGGGATCGAGTAGTAAAATGCTCAATTAACGAGCTCCAAATATTCTAACTATAATTTTGTCTGACCATTATCCGCTGGAGAGCGTCGTCTGGAATGGATATTGGAAAATACATATCGCGTAGGGATCCTCTCCGTGAGCCCCATATGGTACGAACAATTGGGACATCTCCTCCCTATGATGGTAATGTCTCCGGAAATAGTGCGGTTGCGCACCTTGGAGAGTTTGGAATCGCAAACTGGGCAGCGAGTGAGACGTCTCCTTTTGCCACTGTCCCTGGTCTGCACTTCTATCCTTACCAGGCCGGATGAGATGGCCGTTCGCCGTATTCGCTGCCCTGTAACCGCGTAGGCGGGGTCAATGCAATGCAATCTCTCCCTGACCAGCTCGGTCAGTTGCTTCTGCGAGTCCACGGTGGGATTCTCTCGAAGGACATCGACTATGGCCACGGCGAGGACCTCAGCCGTGGGGATGCGATAGGCCATGCCCGGGTGAATCACCCCCTGGCTAGATGATGTTTTTCCCCAGTGAAAGCGGTTCAGATGGGTTGAAGCAAATTCTTATCGAACGATCTCAGGCAACTCCTTATACAATATGTAATGCAGCGATTGATCATATTTAACACGGAAGGACCTGGCATTCATAGTCATCCATCTGTGTTGGTTGTTGTCCAATCTTCCAGCCGTTTGCAGTGGTTTCACAATAATAGTATGTCCGGCCATTGTAGTCATAGTACGTCCCATCCAGCCCGCTACCCCATATGCCCGTGGCCATATGGCCACTGCTGCCCGACTTTGTGAACATTAAGAGGACCGCATCTATGTTGAGAGGATCTGCCTGCATGATCGCCGCATATAATGCCGCCTTATCCTCGCAGTCCCCAACTCCATCCACCAATGTCTCCACAGGATATCTTGGGTATTCGATATAACCTGTACTCTCTTCATCAAGCTGGTATGGTATACTCTGAACGAATGCCAGAACAAGCTCGGCCTTTTGAATTGTTGAATAGCCTCGGCCAGTGGCCTCACGGTCAAAATATTCAGCAACGGATCTGATAAATTCATCCTCAAAGATCACATAAGATGCAAAATCGTAGGTCCGTGGCTTGTCACGGTAGCTATAGTAGTAATTTCCATCAATAATATCAGAGTAAGTCCAGGTTTGACCAGAATATGTCCATTGAAACTCTACATTGAATGAATCGGATCCGATATTGAAACAGCTAACTGGACTCCATTCACTCCTTATCTCATCGTTGCAAGCCTGAACTCTCCAATATCCTTTCGAACCCTCTTGGAGAGAAATGGGCGGAGCGACCTCGGTTTGTTCGATCTCAATGTCTAGCAGTAGGTGGGTAAAATTAGCATTCAGACTAAGTTGGACGCGATATCTATCAGCGTCATCGACACCTTCCCAATTAAGTTTTGATAGGTTGCCGTTAATCGTTGAACCGTCAGCGGGATGGCATGGAATGGGGACACTGATCTGAGAATTGGTATTGAAATAAGACACCTCGCTCCAATTGCCAATGCTCGTGTCGTATACCGCTCGTACTTTCCAGTAATATGTCGTGTCTTCCTCCATTGGTTGGGTAATATTCAGTTCATTCCGTGTGACGGTTTCCATTATTGGAGATGGAAATGACGGATCGTCGGAGATATGAACCTGGTAGCTGTCGGCGTTCGGGATGGGAACCCAGATTAACGTGGGAGTGAGCGTATAGACCTCATCGTTCAGCTTCGGGGCGAATGGGGTTGGAGCATGAAGGAAAACCTCTCCCTCTTCTGGAGAGTCATTTCCGAACAGGTCGATTAAAAGATCTCCAGCCGTCTGCCCCAATCCATAGAATATAGGGGCGATGACTATCATAGTGACAACAACTATTATCACTGCGATCGTGCCCACTCTAGATCTTCTGCGATCAGGCATACGTCGGTTGAATCTTGGATGCGCGCGGCCGCTATTATCCTGTCTGTCTGATAACGGCGCCTGATCAATATTCTCCTGATCCGACCCTCTGGAAAAATTTAGTGCATTATCTGGCACCCTTCACTCTCCAAACATATTGGACCCAATATCTTTGTTAATGGCTTAATTATTGTAGATTAATAAAACCAATCATCACATTATCAGACTTGTATTGTCTCAGCCTTCTGATGGCCGAGTAATATGTTCTTAGACAAAGTCATCTTCTTATTATATTGAATATTATTTGAATGATGTAATCTCTGAGGACTAGCGATTCTAGTGTCCGGTATAGGACATTATAGCTCCCTGTGGCTGAAATTTAAATAAACCGGCTATGCGTTTGCCCTCGAGAGAGAAAATGAAACGCATCAAGGTTATCATCATGGGCGCCGCGGGACGGGATTTCCATAATTTCAATACCTACTTCCGTGGCAACCCTGCCTATGAGGTGGTTGCATTCACCGCCACCCAGATACCCAATATTGAGGACCGTTGCTACCCTGCCGAACTGGCAGGAGATGGCTACTCAGAAGATTGCCCCATCCCCATACACGCTGAGGCTGACCTGGAGAAACTAATTCGCGAGCACCAGGTTGATCAGGTAGTGTTCGCCTATTCTGACATCTCCAACGCCGAGGTAATGGATACTGCCTCAAAGGTGCTGGCATGGGGTGCGGACTTTGTCCTCATGGGCAACCAGAACATCGTCCTCCGCTCCACCGTCCCGGTCGTGAGCGTTGGCGCCGTGCGAACAGGCTCGGGAAAGAGTTCGGCTACTCGGAAGATATGCACGATCCTGAAGAACAAGGGCCTGCGAGTGGTGGCAGTACGCCACCCCATGCCCTATGGCGATCTGGTCAAGCAGACTGCCCAGCGATTCGCCAATCTCAATGATCTCGATGTTCACAAGACGACCATCGAGGAGCGGGAGGAGTACGAACCCCTCATCGACAGTGGAATAATAGTCTATGCTGGGGTGGATTATGAGAAGATCCTGCGCCAGGCAGAGAAGGAAGCAGACATCGTGGTGTGGGATGGCGGGAACAATGACTTCCCATTCTACAAGAGCGATCTGCATGTTGTCCTTGCAGACCCTCACCGTCCTGGACATGAGATGACCTATTACCCAGGGGAAACGAATGTCCGCATGGCCGATGTGATCATCATCAACAAGATCCAGACTGCTGACCGCCATAACATAGAAGTGGTACGGGAGAACGTTAAGAAGCTCAATCCAGACGCTCAGGTAATCGAGGCCGCCTCGACAATAACATTGGCCAATCCTGAGAAAGTGGCGGGAAAGAGGGCGCTGGTAGTTGAAGATGGCCCCACTGTCACGCATGGCGGGATGAGCTTTGGAGCTGGTCTTATTGCTGCCCGGGATGCTGGGGCGACAATTATAGATCCCCGGCCGTTCGCTACTGGATCCATCGCTCAGACCTTCAAGAAATATCCTCACCTATCTCAAGTGCTGCCAGCAATGGGTTATTCGGAGGAACAGATCCGTTCCTTGGAAGAGACTATCAATCGTGCGGACTGCGATGTCGTGGTCACTGGAACGCCCATCGACATTGCCCGCCTGGTCAAGGTGAACAAGCCCATCGTGCGGGCCCGCTATGAGCTTGAGGAGATCAGTCATCCAACGCTGGAGGAGCTGCTGGATGAGTGGTGGGCTAGGATGAACAAGAAAAAGAATGGGCAGTGAGAAACCCGAGGCCCTCCGCACATCCCATCGGCCGTGCGGATGGCCTCACATGCCCAACATCCTAGCCATTTGCACAAGGAAGCCCTGCCACCAGGGAGCTACATAGCGGTGCCGGGGCCGGGAGGCCTCCGTGGCGGCAACGATCTTAGTTATGATCGATTTGGTTGAATGGCGCTCCGCCAGATTAAGATAGAATTCCTCATCTGACCTGAGCTGCTCGATCATCGCATGGAAGTAGGAGCGCTCGCCCATCCATCCGTACTTCTTGGAAATGGTTTCCTGGTTAAATCCAGTATGATAGATTCCCGGTTCGACCAACACCACGTGGACGTTGGAGGTGACCATGGACAGCTCCCGACGCATTGCGGTCACGCCGTTTGAGAGGGCGGACTTGGTCATGCCGTATGGTCCCAGGAATGGCATGGAGACTCGGCCAGCCAGGGATGAGATGAAAATGATCGTTCCCCTGTCCCGGCGCATCATATCCTTCAGAGCGAGCTGAGTGAGTTCGAGGGGACCGAACACGTTGACCTCGAAGTTGTGACGAACTCGGTCGATATCGATCTCGGTCAGTGAACCAGACTCGCCGATGCCGGCATTGTTGATCAACACATCGATATCATTGTCCAGGACCTTCTGCCGGTCAGCAGGCAGAGTTACATCTAGCTTGAATGACTGGAGGGTAATGCCTTTCCCTTTGGCCATCTTATTCAGCATCTCCGCCCCCTCTTCGTCATGCGTGGTCGCCAAGACGATGTGACCACGCCTGGCCAGGGTTATGGCAGTGCTCCTCCCGATGCCGCTACCGCTGCCTGTTATCAATACTTTTTTTCGGCGGTTTGCGTCTTTGCCCCGTTTTCTACCCATCGCGCCAGGACACTATTGCTCGTGCCCGCTCAAGTACCTTACCGTGCCCGATATTGTACCTGCCCCCTAGAATGCCAGAATCACCAGGTTTCTTTCCTGAGCGAGTTGTGGATGAAAGACTCATCTGTATTGGTCATACACCACTACTAGCTCTATAGCGAAGAGTCCCTAATTGAGGACGATTATGGGGGGGTGCATATGGTCGGGAAAAAGCCAGCATGGACTCATCTCCCGCCAACGCCGATGTCCAACAACGCTGACTATGTTGGATGGGCATAATAATCCAACGCATTATCCACAATCGCCACGCATGACTGGGTCCCAAGACACGTTTGACAGTTAGCAGCACCTTGAAAGGCCGTCCGCCGTTCTGCCGTGCAGGAAGGATATTGATAATACTCTCCCTCTCTTCAAAACAATGATATACCGTTCGTTCCATGAGCACGCCACCTGCGGGGGTAGTCAAGCCTGGCCAACGGCGCGGGACTTAAGATCCTGTCCTTAGCGGTTCGTGGGTTCAAATCCCTCCCCCCGCACTCTCATGCATAGCCAGGCTCCCACCTTCCGGATTCAATTTTGGGGGTTTTTGCATCTGGGTAGCTCTTTGGCACTTGCCAGACGTTGTGAGCTTCCCTTATCGCCGTGTCTTGCCTCATGCGGCAGTAGTAGTTCTCTGTGGTCTTGGTCGTGGAGTGCCCTAGGAGCTGAGAAACCGCCTCTGTGCTAACGCCCTCATCGATGGCTCTCTGACCGTAGGTCCTGCGGCACATCCTCAGGTCGAATTTGATTCCCGTCTCCGACTCCACAAGTCGTTTCATGTTCTCTAGACCGTTGGAAGAGAGGTATCCGTCACCCTTGCCCCGTAAGGCTGGGAATAGGGCTAGGTTGCCGGGAGACTGCTCCGCTACCAACTTGTTCCTTGCTCTAAGATATTTGACAAGCGTTTCTCTCGCTTCCGGCCTGATGGCGATCTCTCTCGCCTGACCGTAAGTTCCCTCACCTTTGACATGCTCCGCCCGAACCTTCATCTCATCTATGTGCAGGTCGCACACCTGACAAAGACGAAGCTCCTTGTTGCGCATGCCTGTGCAAAGGGCCATGACGACCAGGGTATAGGCTCTTAGCCGCTTCCAGTCCAGGCTATCTATCGAACTCGCCTTTCTGAGTATGGTCTGAAAGCCCCTGTCATCCATCGCCGGGAGCCTGGGGCTCCTGCTCTTGGGAACTGCGAAGGTATACTTTGCCTTGAATCTCTGGACAGATGGATTGCCCATGTAGTCCAAGAGGTTCTTTAGTGCTGTCAGATTGTGACCGATGGCCTTCTCCTTCAGCCCTCTTGACTTCAACAGGTTGATGTAGGCCAGGACATCCTCCGCGCTCATCTTCTCCGGATTGGCCGAAGTGGCCTTACCGTTCTCGACAAGCATCTTCAGGTCCTTCTCCATGCGCCTGTATCTCCTTTGCAGCTCTTTGGCCGTAGCCTCGGCGTAGGTCTGTCCTCTTGCCGAGAGAAACCTCTTAGCACAGGTCAGGAAGGGGTATCGGCCCATGCTTCGACCCCTCCTTTTCCTGCCAGCCTTGCGTTTGACCACAGAGGGCTTACCGCCGCTAGGCCCTTGCCTAGCATTTGAACCCTCAGAGCTAGAAGTCAGTTCGCACGCTAATATGTTTGTGAACTCCGGTGAACATTGACTCTGTGTTTCTTGATAGACCACTTCATGATCCTGCTCCTACCCGATGGCATCCAGACCATCATCGAGTTAGCCGGGCGCACGGCCATGCCTCAAATCTTCAACAATCGCTTGGGTAGGAGCTGGACCATCTATCCAAGCATCAACAGTGTAGCTTTTTCAGGTCTATCTTTTTCTTCAGATTACAACAATCTTTCAACTTTCAATGTGGTATTTTTCAATGTGTGGATGTGTGTTTACATTGGTAAGGCGTTTGAGCAAGGGAAGATGTCATATGATAATTATAAAGGTTATTGCTTAACTTAGAGTTAGTCGAAATTGAGGTATCAAAGTGGACCTGATCATTACTAATGGAAGAACGCCTTAGATGATTAGGCATCTTTCTTTGAGAAACTACCGGAAGCAACTCGTTGAAACCTTTCAGTACAAGCGGCCTGCCGAGTATCGAAATATATTGTTTGGTGGTCTAAGATACTGAGCTATCGTATTCGGGTATAGGCCCGGATATTGAATCTCATCGAGAGGGATGCAATACATCTGGTGCGGCTTCGAGGATTTTCCACCTAGGCCTATGACAATGAATACCTTTGCTGGCCTAGACGATTCCTGAAATTTTTTGAATCTTTCAAGCTGCCATGGTTCACACCATTGTAACTTTCCTCGGAAAAGATCAGCGCGATATTTGCATTCCACCCAAAACTGATGATTGGTCCTTCTGTGTCGAAATTGAAAATCTGGCATTAATCGAGATTCTATCTTTCTCCCATCATGATCGTTAGCTCTTGGCGTGGCATGAACCAGGCCATATTCCTCATCTGGGAATAGATTCCTAACGTAATCCTCAAAGAGGTCTCCCTTTGCATAAGTGTTTCCGAACAATGCTTTTACTTCGTTCAATAGGGCCATTCAATCGTGCTGCATAACCGATTCTAAACGTATATGATTTACTCTCAACAATAAATTGAAATTAAGTAATATTCGTAGAGTTTTAATTTGGACAATATCTATCAAGTCGAGCTAATGTGTAGCCTAGTGACTATGCCATAAAGCCAGGATCATAGCCGAAATAGTGCATTTGGAACGGCTGTTTCGGGTTATCCGTCACCTCGATAACTGCATAGCCCATAATGCAGTCGTGCCCCTCACCAAAGAAAAGTGGACTGACAACATTCAGTTTATCACCACAAGATGAACATGTGAAGACCGTTGCTTCGAACTCGTCAATATCCGTTCTATGTTCCTGACCTCCGCACTTAGGGCATCTATATTTCATGTGGTTGCTGTTGACGATACGGGTCACTAGCTCTCCAGTTTCTTTAGTATCTATATCTTCAGCATGGTCAATCTTGAACTTGGGCTCTCTCCATCGTCTCGCTCCTGTCGCCGGTTTTGACGCCGCCTCCTTCTTTGCTACTTTGGCCTTTCTCCTAGAGCTCATTTTTATCGGGGGTGGATGAATCTCACGATAATAATGGTTGTTTATCTGAATCCTGACTCCTAATTCATCAGCTCTATGGAAGGGACTCTTTGACCCGGGCCAGTTACCCTGCTGGCAACTTTAACGAGCTGTCAGTAGCAGCTCCTCCG
>JAAYQQ010000077.1 GCA_012519255.1 Methanobacteriota archaeon
CAACGCTTGCGAGGTCCACATGGTCAACACCGCCGCTCCCGCCGAGGAGGCCCATAGGGAAGTGCAGCGAATCGTCAGGTCCTGACGGTGAGGGCGACGGGCGCAGGAGGCAGGGGTCCTCCCCAAGACCATTCTTTTGTGCGATTCGTGCCTAGCCAGCGCTGCAACGGCGGACATGGTGAGAACTAGATTTGAGAGGAGCCCCCGAAGATTAAAGAATATGGTGGGGAAGTTGGAGAAGGTCCACGGGGACTCCCCAAAGGAACATTAGGGAAGGGTTAAAAATATCTTTGCTCCAACATCTGCACTTTTGATTAAATTATAGGCCCCCTCGGGCGCCATTAACGCCGATAATGTAATTCTGGAAGGTTTGGCGAAGACCCATATTCTTCGCCAGATCAGAGCATCTCGCCATGTTTCCTCCCATGAGATGGGCCAAACACTTAATCGATAAAGAAGGGAGGAAGGGGTTTACCTGGCAGGGGTCGGCATCTTGATGGGCCTTGCCCTGATACCGGATAGTATATTGAATACTCCCATGACCATCAGGAATATTCCAACGATCCATAGGAGGGCCAGAATCCCACCACCAGGGAACAGCGCGATAAGAACGCCGATAAGGAGTGCCCATGCCCCCGAGACCACCAAGAGCCAGCGGTTAGATGTGCCCAAGGTCGTCCGGCCCGCAGGCGAGACAACGCCTTCGGCGATCTGCAGAATCCCCGAGATTATGGCGAAGATTGCCACCAGGTAAACAAGGAATAATGCTGACAGACCTGGCGCGAACAGGGCTATGATGCCTATGATAATGTTGATACCGCCCTCAGCGAAGTTTAGTGTCCTATGTCTTGATCCCTTTGGTCTTGACCATGCATATGATAGGAGGATCACACCGCTCAGGAGCATGAATGCTCCGAAAAGCCAGATGAAGAGCGTCAACGTAATCCCGGGTACGACGAAGATCGCCAGGCCTATTAGCAAGGCAATGACTCCAAAGATCACACGCCCCCACCATCTATCCTTCGTCCATTGAGTAGCCATTTCATTCTCCCTCTCCGGAGCGCCTCGCTCCGTCCGATATGGACGTTCTAGCTCGCTAGATATAATCTATCGATGTCATGTGGTGCGGAGTTTTGGCATCATTTACGCTACCGCGGCGGAAACGTCTATCAATCCTATGGGGCAGATTTCTTATGGTCATTTTAATGATCTAACATCTCCAAAATGCATCGAACCCTTAAAGGGCGGATCTCAGACAAGGCGGGCACTTGATGACATTGAACATGGGCACTCCGCCACTTTTATTCGGATTTACGCGACTTCATCAGTAAGTAAATCATACATGAATGGGGAGTCGAAGCATATTCCCTTCCTCGACTATTGATCATCCTAACATATGGATCCTGAAGTTCTGTCCGTCTGCAATCTCCCGTATTCTCGTTGACCTCTGCGCCCGGATCATGAAGAGATTGGCCCAAAATGAAATTAATTGATTATAATATATTCGATAATTTTAATAATTGAACCCAATGTGGGAGGGTTGCTTACTAGAGAATTAATATAGAAATATATATAAAATAGATTGGAATAAAAGTGGGGGCACTGGGATTTGAACCCAGATCAGCGGGTTTCCGCCACGCAGGGAGCGACCCTGCAGGAATTAAGGGGTCTGCGCTCCAGTCATTCATCACCTGGTCAGCAAACCCGTTTGCAGTCATTCCCGATAACTGGAGCCCGCGAGTATGCCGTGTTAACCCATACCCCCACCGGTCATCGTTAAGCTTTCCGCATCTTCTGCTGTCGCTTTCGGCGCCTCATTCGTTTCTTGCGCCACTTCCATCTCTGATTACCCCGCTTCTTCCAAGCGCGCGAGCTTCTTTTCATTTATCTAGCTCCTCATCGTGTTCTTGCCCACATTCAGTGGACCTACATGAAGCTTTTGATAGAGATTTGGCGGGCTCGTCGGGAGTTTCGCCCCTTGGAGGGGTTTCGAACCCGAGACCACTGACTTGCTTCCACGGCAAGCCGCGGTAGAAGGCCAGTGCTATATCCAGGCTAAGCCACGAGCCCGCGAACCCCTCGATGGGACTAACCTAATAAAAGGTTTGCCTAGCCATGAGAGTACTGGCCCCTAAGTTCAAGAAAATGATGGCTCAAAAATGAGCCGTGGTGTCAAAGAACGACCGCGAGAACGCCATGGATGCTGTCGAGATCGTTGTAGCGGGAGAAGCAGAGCTAACAGAGATGTGGTCTGCCAGCTCAGGGCCCGATAGAACAATACTAGAGGCCCAGTACCCGACGCATATTCTCACCGAGCAGCTTGGCCTTGGTAGCTTCATCTGCCCAGGGCTGCTGCTTCACGAAGTCGAGCCACATCGAGGATACATAGCTGAGCTCGAATAGCGGGAAGTCTGTTCCAAAGGAGACCTTATCAGGTATCTTCTCCGCGATCTCCCTAAGACGGGACAGCGCAGTGTCTGGGTCTGAGGGTAACCACCCCTGCAAGGCCGAACAGTCGGCATAACAGTTGGGATATTTCTGACACAGTTCAAAGGCCTGGGACCTCCACTTTCCCCCAAGGTGGGCAATGACTATGTTTGTGTCAGGGTATCGATCCAGCACCTCTGCCCAGTACCTCGGCTCAGAGAACTTTTCTTCTAGAGATGTCCAGGCGGCCCCGGCATGTGTTACTATTGTCAACCCCAAATCATCCACTCGCTCGTAGAACGAGCGCATGCGCTCCTCATTGGGATACCATCCCGTGGACGGATAGAGCTTCACCCCGCGGGCGTTGTACCTGGAAGTGAAGCGGTCGAGCATCTTCAACGCCGACTCGCCCCTCTGGGGATCCACTCCAATGAATGGAATGATCTTGTCTGGATAGGGTGCACAGCTCTCGAAGATCCAGGAATTGTATTCCTCGACGCCGATGCGTGCCTGTTCTACCAAATTGAAGTCAATTGGCAAGGCCACGGCCATATCAACCGGCCCGGCTGCGAGCATCTCCAGGAGTTTGGAAACGGTAACGCCGTACTCGGGCCAGACCTTATCGATGTCGACCTCCCAATCCATAACATCCTTCAGCATCTGAAGCGGCTCCAGATATGCGCGCACCATATTGTTGGGAAGATGGTCTCTTAACCAGAGATGGACATGACTATCGATGATCATACAACACCTGAGGGGGCAGCGCGGTGGGCCCTATTTATCGCTTCTTGACCTCGCCGAAGAAACGTGGATTAAACGATGTCATCCACGCAGATAACACCAAACCTATTCTTGACGTAGGGGGAGTTCGTCACCCTTTGCCAATATTACGACAATGCCGTTAGAAGTTCAAACCTGGAGGGCACGGTGAGGGCATTTCATCAGCAGGAGAGGCGATAACACATGATGAATTATTGGTCACTTGACGGACCTGTGATGGGCAAGTACAATATCACCAACACGCGATACTGTGGATATGAACCTCCGCGAGATCCCTGTCCACCAGAGAGCCGACGCCGAGGTGCTTGCTGCTCTCCTTGGCCTCATCCCTGTGCGAGATGATGAACACTATACTCTCTTGCCCCGTCGAGAGGTTATCGATCTGGTAGAGGACATGCGCCTGGCCGGAGAACGGGAAAAGGCCTTCGAACTGCTCGCAGCGTTGGAGTTCGACGATGAGACAGTCTTCAGAGAGCATTGCACCCGCGTCGCCTCCAAAAATGTGAGTGTGAAGACTGCCACGCTCTTCAGGATGCTCCAGGAGGCATCCATTACCGGAGAAGGGCGCAGCGCCATGATGTGTCGACTGCTCCGCCCCTGGGTGCAGAAGGCGTTCGATGAGATGAAGGAGCAGCTGCCAGATGAACGCGAGGAGATTGTTAGCTATTCACTGGAGAGGTGGGGAGAGGTCAAGCGACCAGAAGCGGATGAGAGGGATCTCCTGGATGTTGAGTCGAAAGAGCATCCCATTCCCGTGATGCGCTTCCGCTATAAATCAAACGAACTTCCTGAAGACCTACGAAAATACTCTCGATACTTCCTGAAGAACCTGTTTCGACTTAACAATATCTACGGGGGCAATGAGTTTCATTACCCTCCAGAAATGATCGAGAGGTATTGGGAGTTCGTCTCCCCCAATCAGGGAACTTTCGAGCTCGAGATCATCCCTACAACCAGGGCAATGACATTGCGGCTGTTCGAGGTGTCGAGAAGCTTCGGTCTGGAAAAAACAGAGAATCCGGACTACTATGGCATTGTCGAGTTCCTCGCTCGGGAGGCACGCAAGCAATGTATCAAGGGCTGTAAGATCAGGCTCACCGGGCGCCAGTCACAGGATGACGAGATATTGGGAGAGATGATGGCAATTGAGGCCGATCTGCCCGAGGGGCGTGCGCCTTACGGCCCTGGCTGCATTATGCACGAGCTAACTCCTGAAGGGCTAGAGCTCTTCCGACTTCATCTACGACGATTAAGTGGTATCAGGGCAGAGGTGCTCTTCCCGTTGAGTGAACACGTCGACGCACGAAGGGATGACCTTGCCGTGCTTGGTTTTGATCTATATTTCGACGAGGAAAGTGGTCGCTTTAGACTTGATAATGCCGAGGCTTCGGGGCGAAGCATGCACGAGGTTGTCCTTACAGTAGGCGGCAAGCTCTTGGATCTGGCTCGCCAGGTCTATCATGATCCCCCCCGGTTCCCCCACCCAAATATCGAAGAGTTGGACGCAGAGGTCCATCGTCTGATCCAGGAGGCCGAGGAAGAGGGGCTTGGCGAGGAGACTGCCAAAGAGATAGTTGCCAAGATCACTATTCTCGATTACTACGAAGGATTGGCCAATTACAGCTACGCCATCAGTGAGCATCTGGTGGAGTACCTGGAAGGTCAGCAAACTATTACATTCTCCATCCCCAGGGTCCTTCTGGCATTGCTCAATAGAGTGCTGGAAGAAAAGACTCCCGATGAATTGGTCCTTTCGGGATTGGGGGGATTGAAGGATACATGACCACCGTTGGCATCTATATCGATGGCCCCAACATGGAACGGGGACTTTCCAACGCTGGGGACATGGAAATTCTG
Source organism: Methanobacteriota archaeon (assembly GCA_012519255.1). Classification (GTDB taxonomy): domain Archaea; phylum Thermoplasmatota; class Thermoplasmata; order Methanomassiliicoccales; family Methanomassiliicoccaceae; genus DTU008. The sequence continues at coordinate 5,065 of JAAYQQ010000077.1, forward strand.
GAGAGGATCGGAAGCCTATTGGTGGAGTATGGTTCCACATTGGGCAGAGTGATAGAGGGGCGCGTATTCGTCGACGAAGAGACCGTCTGGAGGTCAGACCGCACGCCGCAGGATTATGCCCGCAGGGGATTCGATCTGGTGGAGAGTAAATCCTTCCACTACATCGATCCCCGTACGAAGAAAGTGGTGTTCGGGAAGAGTCTTACCGATCCATCCATGCACTGCGCCATCGTGGACCGCTTACATGACCTTGACTGTCCAGATATCTTTATACTGGTAACCGGGGACAAGGACATCTCCATCGTCCTGGACTACATCCACGAGCATGGTAGGAAGGCTGCCGTTCTTGGGGAAGCAAACTCAACATCCAGTTACCTTGTCAGCAAGTGTGATGCGCTGGGCTTCGGGTGCCATATCATCCAGCTGGTGGCCCGTTCAATGAAGGCCAAGAAGGCCAAACAGCCAACGCCTCCAAAGGGAGAGGGGGATGAGCTGAGGGTCACTGACACCGAAGGTAAGCCAGTAGACATGGGGAGATACATCAAAGACCGCGATAGACGCGCCAATCAATTGAATCCCAATAACATAGCATACTGGCGCTCCCGCGGATATAGTGAAAGGCCCAAGGACTGGAAGAAACGGGCAAAGGTGAAAAGAAAGAAAAAGGATTAGGATGAGTCTATCGGACTGGCAGACCTATACTTTCACACCGCCCCATACACTTCATGGCGTAAGAGCTCGTGAGGCATCATATTAACAATGTGTCGGGGGCGGTGTTTTCTCATAGCTGTCATGATCTGCTCTTTTCGACTGTTCAGAACAGACCACATTCACTGCTGGACCTTCACATCAACTCTATCGAGAATGAAGGGCACTTTATTGATTGATGATAAAAAGTGGACAGGGAGGGATTTGAACCCCCGGCCTCTACCATGCCAAGGTAGCGATCTTCCAACTGATCTACCTGCCCAGTAAAGGATGGCAAAGAAATCAATGTAATTAAAGGTTACTATCCGCCCCCAGATGTTGAGTATACTCATGAGACATTTTCCTCAAGAAGAGGGGGCAAACTGTTCAATAGAGCTATTCAAGAAGTAAGAATGAGCGCCAGGAAGAGCGCTGTGAGAAGCTACTCAAACCGGAAAGAGAATTGGACCAGCCTGGTGCAACTGAGACCGCGTCCATCCCGGCGTGGATTTCCTCGCGCCTTAGATGAGAGTCTTCTGGAAACGCATCTTCTCGCCGGGGACGCAGGTTGGATATTCAGAAGTAAGACAGGCCAGGCATATGTCTTCATCAGGCATGCCTAATGCCTCTTCCAGACCCTCCAAAGAAGTGTAGCCGACACTATCGGCGGTAAGCATCTCCGCAATCTGTTCGAACGTCCGCCCAGTAGCGGCGAATTGCTCTCTTGTCCTCATATCGATTCCATAATAGCATGGTGCGATAATTGGCGGACAACCGATGCGAACATGAACTTCCTTGGCCCCCGCTCGGCGGAGCATCTGTACGATCTTTCTAAGGGTGGTGCCGCGAACAATGGAGTCGTCCACCACTACAACCCTCTTACCTTTCACTGTCGAGAGGATGGGATTGAGCTTTAGTCCAACGCTTTCTTCCCGCTGGGACTGCTCCGGCATGATGAACGTACGCTCGACATAACGGTTCTTCATTAGCCCTTCCTCGTAGGTAATGCCTGATTCCTGCGCATAGCCGAGAGCATTGGCGCGGCCAGAGTCTGGTACGGGGATGACTACATCAGCGACAGCGGGCTGTTCACGAGCCAGGACCTGTCCCAGCTTCTTACGGACATCATAGACCTCTCGACCTTCGATGATCGAGTCGGGACGGGCAAAATAGACCCATTCGAACATGCAATGGGCGCGGTGAGGTGGCCCGGCCACCTTGTGAGATGTAAATTCATCCTTGGTGATCTCAACGATCTCCCCGGGCATAATATCACGGATGAACTCGCCCTGCAGGACGTCGAACACGGCGGATTCGGAAGCGATACAATAACCATTCCTGAGCGTTCCCACACATAGAGGATGGAATCCCAAGGAATCCCTGGCCCCATAGACTCTATCGCCGATCATGATTACGAGCGAGAAAGAGCCTTCAAGATTCCTCAGGGTGGATCGTATAGCCTTGACCGGATCCTTGGTCTGCTTCAATTCATTGGCGAGAATGCGGATAATTATCTCAGAATCAGAAGTGGTCAGGAAGGCCCAACCTTCTTTCTGCAGTTTGGCCCGCAGCTTGGCTGAGTTGACAAGGTCACCATTGTGACCTAGAGCCACATCACCAGCTATTGTGGTTACAATTATGGGCTGGCAGTTCTGGACACAGGAGGCGCCAGAGGTAGAATACCGTACATGCCCAATACCCAAATTGCCATGAAGTGCCTCATATTCGGGACCGCGCATGACTTCATGGACGAGTCCCATATCACGAAGACTGTTAATCTTTCCATTGAAAACGGCAATTCCCGCAGACTCTTGACCGCGGTGCTGTATGACCCGAAGGGCCCTCCTAAGATCGGGCACCGCATCAGAGCTCAGTGCCATCGCGACGATCCCGCAGGAGTGCTTAGGATCATCATCCATGAAGGGCTCCATGGGACACTTAGTGCCGCTTTGCCCAGGAATAGGACCTCAACCTCGGTGACTTACCATAGTCGCAGGAAGCGCAGACGCCCTTGACGACATTAAAAGAACTCTTTCCGCAGCGGCGGCAGGGGATGTGTTGCTTCTTACTCCCGTGCTTACCCATCGATGGCGTACCTTTAGTCATTATCTGATCTCCTTAGGGTGAAATATAGATGACGTTGTCGCCCCTGACGATAGTCACATCGAGCTTTCTCACCACTTCATCGTTTATTAGCTCTTCAGCGTTCCTCAGGACGATGTTCATGTGGGGATCGTAACCATCAAGGGTCCCCCTGTATTCCCGGTTCGCTTTCAGCTCTACGATCACGGGGCGGTTAATTGCCCGGTTGAGAACGGTGAGAGGTTTCTGCATGACGACGGCCACCGAACTGCCCCATAAACCGCAGAGTATTTTAAGCTTACTGATTGAGGAGCCTAGATAAATGCTCCAATGGTGGGAGCGTCCAGACGGTCCATGTCATACGATATTATCCCTTCTATCATGCCCGCCCGGTCCAGCTTCCCCCCGCACAGGTATGCAATAAGGGATGATCTCCAAAGAAGATCCAGAGCTGATGTGGCTATCACGCCATAGTAGGTATTGGCGAGGAAATCCTCATAACCATAATAGTCTGCCAGGAAGTAGGCGTAGCCCATCACGCTATCCCTGCGATTGAGTGTCCTGAGGTATGACCAGAAGATGCCCTTCCCCTCGCCCTCTGGCACCAATAATTTCACTTTGGAAGGGTCGATATCTCCCAATGTTGTCAGTCCGCCATCATCATTGAGGATCACCCACTTGATCAGGTCACCCCTCACCAGGAATAGATTCCATCGCCCCTTGGGGTCGCAGTAGATCGGGGCGCTGAATGCATCTTCAGCGTCCAGTGATTCCATGCCCGTCTCCATGGCAGACCGTTCTAGCTCGTTCATGTCGTAGCGAGGGCATGATCCATTGGGCAGGGTCATCTCATCGTCTTCACCAGATAAATCTAAGACATGGGCAAGATACGGTAGTTCGGAGAACCGTTCCACACGTTGCTCGACCTCCTGGCGCAACGATGCGTCCGGGCGATATATGCCCACCTCGCGGCAGTTGGCCTCAAACTCTTGATAGATCGCACGGGACTCCATGAGGGTGTGGCGGAGCGTGTCCAGATTATCCTGTACCAGCTTCCCGCCCTCCACAAGGACGTCCTCCGTGCCGCCATACCATACTCCCCGACAAGACAGATCAAGCTCAGCCTGTACTCTCTTTCCAACATATAGGTGAAGAGGAAATTGACGACAATGGTGTGGCCTATGAGGGTAGATCTCACAGCGTCGTGTGGAATTCAGGAAGGAGCAGGGGCCCTGACCATTCTTGAGGGCAACGGCGACATGACGGTGTGGCTGATCGAGCGTGACTATGCGACGCGGATGGTTGCTCCTGAACCACTCCACCTCATGGGGCAGGATCTCAGGCTGACAGAGGCAACACAACCCACAGCTGGGGTCGCAGGTCAGGGCCCGTCCCTCCAGCTCAGACATGTCCAGATCAAGATCATTTGGCGACAACGACATCCCTTCCCACCCTTTCGCCGACCACCTGTCCATCCTCCACAACCAGGTTGCCACGCACGAGAACGGCTCGTGGGAAGATAGCGTCGCGGCCCTCGAAGGGGGACCAACCGCACTTACTGTGGAGGTTATTAATCTTTATGGGCGCCATGGTTCTGGTATCCACAACCATGAGATCAGCGTCGCGGCCCTCCTCGATGCGGCCCTTGTTCAGTCCAAATATCTCGGATGGCCTTTCCGCCATGGCCCTGACCAGGACCTTGAGGGGGAGCGTTCCTTTCTTGATGAACGCGAGCATCATCGGCACCGTGGTTTCCACCCCTGGGACGCCTGATGGCGCGGATTCGAAGTCCTGTTCCTTGTCCTCGATCGTGTGAGGAGCATGATCAGAACCGAGCATGTCTATCCTACCGGAGATGAAGGCGCGAAATAAGGCGAAGCGGTCCTCGGGAGTGCGCAGGGGCGGGTTGACCTTGGCGAAGGCCCTGGCACCGCTGCTGCGGTCGAGGAACATGTGATGCGCCGTGATCTCTTTGGTGAAGGGGCGCCCATTGGTTGCCTGGAGGCCTTCCAGTGAGGATATATGACATAAATTAATGCGACAATCCAGCCGGGAGAGGCGCTGGATGGCAGCGACCTCAGCACGGGCAGGGCGGTTACGCAAGTGGTCTGACAGCCCTTCCTCATAATCATTGAGGATCAGGGCCTCGTCCTCGGCGTGAACACTTAGGACCTTGCCAGTTCTCCTTACCTGGGCAGCTATGTTGGCAATGTCACTATCGGAGGTGACAAGTAGCTTGCCAGTGGAGGAGCCCATAAATAGCTTGAAGCCCACTGCCAGAGGGGCCATGTCTTCAATGTCAGCTCCGGGCATGCAGCCAGCGAAGAGACCATAATCCACCCATGCCTTCTGAGCAATAACCTCCTTCTTATTCTTCAGTTCCTGCGCCGTCACTGCTGGCGGCAGAGTGTTCGGCATATCTAGAGCCGTGGTCACGCCCCCATAGGCGGCAGCCAGGGTGCCAGTGGAGAAATCCTCCTTCTGCGTCATCCCGGGGTCGCGGAAGTGGACGTGGGGATCTATGGCTCCAGGCAGGATTAGGTTGTCTCCATAATCGATGCGTCGATCCCCCTTCACCTTCCGCGCGATCTCAACTATCTTGCCATCCTCTATACCAATGGCCCAACGGCCCAGTCTGCCGCGGACGAGAGCGCGGCCCTCCACCACCAGATCCATCTGCCATCACTCACCAAGATCTTTTCTGGATACTTTTCCACGGGGCGTCTCTTCAGAGAATACTTCGGCCTGGAAAGTGTAGAAGGTGGTCCTTTTATCCATCCACATATCCGGGCTCATGCCTGCCTTCAAGCAGGTCTGCGCCAAGAACTCTTCAGCATCCCAATTCCACTCAACCGGTACTTGTGGCAGCAGAAGGCCTCGGAAAGGCCCCCTCTCCACAATGAGGCCATCTTGACCCACCAGGATCGTATCGGGCAGATTGGTAGGATCGGATACCGTGACCTCCTCGGGCGGAGTAAGAATGGAGACTTCTACAAGGATATCATCCAGCTCATCCTCATGGAGATCTTTGAAGCGAGGATCATGGCAGGCATGCTGGGAGGCCTGGATGAGCGCGCTGGCTAGTGAAAATATTGGCTCGGGGAAGCCTATGCATCCTCTCAGCTTGTTGTCCGGATATGTGTGGAGGGTGACAAACACGCCACGTTTCTCCTGAAAGCTTTCGGGCGCGTCCACATTTCCGGTGCTTTTGCCCTTCGCCTCTGCCTCTACCACCTCTCTAGCCATACGCACCGCCAGTTCGCCTTCGCTATCTTTCATAAGCACTCCTCAATGGAACAATTACCCTGTACGCATTTATGCATTTGCAGATGTGCCAGCATGGCATTGCAGATCCCGGCGCAGGGCAGCCTTGCCAGGCGACGTTAGATGGATTTGGCGTGGGGGTAATGAGTTGAGTGGAGACGTAGCTTACCTACGCTTGCGGCCGACGGCGAGATGCCGTATGGCCACGCTTGATGAGAGCGGGAGTTGAAAGCTCACGGCAACAAATCTATTTCTACGCTGAGAAGTCATCTTATATTCATGGTCGTGAACCGTGTACGTGACATCTATGTCGAAGACATCATGACCAAGGTCCCAGTGATCGGATCTCCAGACCTCAAGGTGAGAGATATCGCCACCCTTATGAGGTCTTGGAAGGTGGGAAGTGTCATCATCGTTGAGAATGACCGCCCAGTTGGCATCGTTACCGAACGCGACTTCGTGGAGAAGATTGTGGCAGAGGATCGATTACCCTCAGCGGTCCGGGCAAGAGAAATAATGAGCCACCCGCTGGTGACCATTGGGCCAAAGGATAGCGTGGTCGACGCCAGCAAGAAGATGGCTCAGCTCCAACTGCGCCGCCTCCCAGTGGTAGTGGGCGACCAGCTCATCGGAATGCTTACCGAGAATGACATTACGCGCCTATCGCCATCGCTTCTCGAGATCACACGCGAGTGGAGAGGCATTAATACCTATGGAGATACGGAGAGAGGGCCCATGTCAATGGCGGGATATTGTGAGAATTGTGAGAACTATTCTTACGATCTCCGCCAGACGGAAGGGGCCAGCGAGAGGGGGAGCCTCCTCTGTGCCGAGTGTAGAGAGATCCTTCACCCATGATCGGTGATCTGGCTTACTCTAACTCGATCTTTCGTAAACCGGGTTCGACCTCGTCAGCCGGCCGCTCGACGGGCTTTTGCAGATCCCTGATCATGCCTAGCTGAGCATCCAGGAGTGCTCTCAAAAGTAAGAGCGTCTCACGCTTGGCGGCCAGAAAGTGTTTTTTCACATCCGACGGTATCTTATCTCTCGGCACCATGGAATCAACGGCCAATATTATTTCGGTGCCTGCGCGAACCAGATGATCGCGAGTCTCCTTGTTAAATACCGCATCAGATAGATTCTCAGCATCGTGACGCATCTTTCTCTTCCTCAGCTCTTCGATATCATTATCCGCTGAAGCTCCTTCAGCTTGCTCTTTTATCTCCATCGTCCACGCTCTCCTTGAACTTGATGAGAAGCCGCCCTTCCTTGAACTCGGCCTTAACCGGCTCCTTCCTAACAAAGGTGAAGGGTAACACGACCGAGCGGCGATACTGTCCCACCTCTACTAGAAGGCTCTCCGAGGCCTTATACAGCTTGACATCTTCTTTCATGGCAAATGGAAGTTTAATGGAAATTATATCGTATCCGTCCTCGGTAAAGATGTCCAGGGGCTTATCCAATGAGAAGATGGTGATCGGATCTATATCTCCAAATACCATGTCCCCTAGCTTCTCCAGGGATTTAATTCCGACCAGCTCAACAGGTTGCTGGTAGGATGTCATGATCTGCAGAGGGCTGAATGATTCGTTGATGGTTTTCATGTACTTTCGTTGCTCTTCCAGTTTTTCCTTGAAGTAATCTTCATCAGTATCTGGGTAGAGTCTGTTCACGACCAGCCCATCCACTGTGAGCCCATAAAGACAAAGATAGGTGAAGGCGCGTTTGGTCTCATTAATGACCATCTTCTCAGGATTCACCACGAGTCTGATGGATGTGATCGTAGGATCCGTCAATATCTTCTGCACTCTGCGCATGCGTGCAGCCAATTCCTCCAGGTCCTTGAGCAATTCCTCAGATGGTAATGGCGTGTCGATGACCTTGCCTACAGTGATGCGGGCGAGTCGAAGCATATTTTTAATGATTCCATAAAACCGCTCACTATACCATTCTGAGACCTCTGGGAAACTGAGCAGACGCAGAGTCTCACCAGTCGGCGCGGTGTCCAGTACGATGAGGTCATATTCCTTCTTTAAGTAAAAATCTTCCACATAGAACAGCGCTGACATGAGCTCCATTCCGGGAAACACTGCCATCTCTTTGGACGTGATTCCGTCCATTCCCTGCGACATCAGGAAATTGGAAATGTACCTCTGTACCTCCTTCCATCGCGTCTCTAATTCATAGAGCATGTCTACTTCGATGGCATCCAGATTGTCTTCCACTTTCGTGATCTTTCCGGACAGAGGCACTTCCAGAGAGTCGGAGACGGAATGAGCGGCATCGGTGGACATTAGCATGGTCTTATACCCCATCCGAGCCGCCCGGAGCGCTGTGGCCGCCGCCACCGAGGTCTTACCGACTCCACCCTTGCCCGTATAGATCAAAATTCTCAATCATTCACCGGCAGACATACAGTAGATGGTTTATTTAATCTATATGTAGAATTTATAGGCCTGGCCATATGGCTAGTAGCCCATCGGCCGGTAAGAAAAGTAGAAAGAGGAAGTGAGGTGCCGGGAATGGGATTTGAACCCATGACCTACGGATCTCTCGGACCGTGGCGAGGTGCCAAGGTCTTATGAGTCCGTCGCTCCGCCAGGCTGAGCCATCCCGGCATAAATTAGAGTGGGGTTTATTTGGACTCTTCCTCGAGAGTCTCCTCTTCTTCCTCTTCTATGGCCTCTTCTTCAGAGGACTCTTCCTCG
>JAAYQQ010000078.1 GCA_012519255.1 Methanobacteriota archaeon
GCGAGAGGCGCATGGGCAAGGCGCTCCGCGACGGGTACCGGGAGCGGGCTTTCCTGATGACCAAGATCGATGGTCGTGACAGGGTGACGGCGGAACGGCAGCTGGATGAGTCGCTAAGAAGGCTGCAGACCGACCACGTTGACCTCTTGCAGTTCCACGAGGTCATCCATGCCGACGACCCGGACCGGATCTTCGCAGAGGGCGGGGCGGTGGAGGCCGCGATCGAGGCCAGGGAGGCTGGCAAGACCCGCTATGTCGGTTTCACCGGCCACAAGAGCCCGGGCATCCACACCAGCATGCTCGAGGCCGCGGCCCGGCATGGCTTTCGCCTCGACACCGTCCAGATGCCGCTCAACATCATGGATGCCCATTATCAGAGCTTTGAGAAGACGGTGCTACCGATCCTGGTGAGAGAGGGGATCGGGGTAATCGGGATGAAGACAATGGGCGACGGAGTCATACTGAAGTGTGGCATGGCCACCCCGATCGAGTGCCTCCATTATGCGATGAACCTTCCCACCAGCGTCGTGGTCACAGGGTGTGACTCGATGGGGGTCCTCGAGCAGGCGCTCACCGCCGCCATCACATTCCGGCCGCTGACGGGGGACGAGGTCAGGGAACTGCTCGCCCGGACTGCCGGGGCCGCTGCGAACGGCCGTTATGAGCCGTACAAGACAACAAATAAGCATGACGGCACCGACGCCAACCCGCAATGGCTGGGGCCGAGGCGAGTGCAGGAGAGGGACTGACCGCGCATGGGCATCCCTCCCCAATCGCCAGCTCATGGATTCCACCGAAACGGTGGGGCATGATGCCGACGAACACCCGGGCGGGCTGCTCCCTCCGCGCGGACCCCGCGCCCTCATCTAGACGAGGTGTGGGGTCGCCACCATCCGCACTTCCGACTCACCGCCAGAAGTTGAAGATGGGGAGCACCTCTCCCCTGTTCCTATGCTTTCTTCGCCTGGCAACCGGAGCGGTCAGGCCAGCGGCGACCATCTGGACGCCGGCCTTGAGACTGGAGGGAGACATGCTGCTGCGCACCTCTTCCACGAACTCACGGGCCACCACCTTCTGGTGAACCTCTCCATCCTCCCTGACCTTGGTGAGGCGGTGCAGGGCGAATATGCCCAGCAGGAAGGCGACCAGGAAGAAGTACTCCCACCCGTGGAAGGCCTGGGATACCATGCCCCCAATAAGGGGGGAGATCGCCGAGGCCAGCTGGCTGAACAGCGAGGAGGACGCCAGATAGGCGGTTGCCTTCCCCCTGGGCGCGAGCTTCAGTCCGATGTTGCTGGTGGCCAGGTTGACCCCGGCCGTGGACATGCCGAGTAGGACATGGATGCCCACCGCCATGGGCAGGACGATCGCGGTGCCGCCAAACATGGCCAGGGACGCCCAGAGGGCAAAGGAGGCGATCATCAGGGGACCGGAGACGCGCAGCATCGACTTGTTGGAGTAACGGTCGGAGAGGCGGCCCCAGATCCTGAAGAAGCACAGGCTGGTGAGCTGCTGGATCACCGTGAGCATGACCACCGTGGACATGTCCATACCAAGGGTGCGGAGCATGAACACCGTCAAGAATGGCAGGGCCAGATTGATGGCGAAGTTCCACGAGGTCAGGAAGATGATCAGGTTCTTGAAGTTGCCATCCTGGAATGGCTGCCGGAGCAGCTCGCCGAAGGGCGGTATCTTCTCGGAACCCTTCATCCTGGGCTCGGGTATGCGAGATATCTGGAGTACGCCGATCATGCCAACGACGAAGCCGGCCGCGAACAGCATGGCGTAACCAGCCAGCTCCATATCTGGATGGGCCGCCTTCCAGGAGTCCAGGAGGAATCCCGCCGCCAGCGCGGTAGGTATGGCCACGGCGGTGGAAAGCAGCATTCTCGTGGAGAAGAACCTTCCCAGGGAAGTCTGGGGGACCAGGTCATGCATCCAGGAGTTGAAGCTGCACCCGCTTACGTTGGCGAGTATGGAGTTCAACACCAATGCCATCAGGACGAGGGGTAGTGCGATCTGGAAGGGCACAATGAAGGGAATACAGGCGATGAGTAGGAGAAAGGCCCTGCTGAGCGATGCAGCCACCAGTGTGATGGACCTCCTGGTACGGAACTTCTCCACCAGGTAGATGGTTGGTATCTGCATGACCCCGGTAAGAGGTGGGATCGTGGCCAACAGGCCTATGACTAGGTCAGAGGCGCCAAGGGCGAGGGCAAACGCCACCAGGAACACGCTTCCCGTAAGGGTGGACATGACCTGGGTGGCCAGTCCATCCCGGATGACGTTGCGGAGGCCCTTTTTTACCTCCGAATCGGATAAGGTGTTAGTGCATCCCATCGCTTCATCACTTGGAGCTTTTAGAGGCTCCAGGCGATGCCACAATCTGAGGTTATAAACTCATTTTGACCCCATTATCATCAATGATACGGCTAAAATATGTGAGCATTATCATATTTGACATCTTCAGAAAATTATGGATGGTTTCCAGGGCCGTATCCATTCTGGCATATCGGTTATGGCGCAAAATATGGGATATTGTTCCGTCGAATGTTGATTCAAAGATTTAAGTAGTTATTAGCGAATACATTCTATGAAGCGTCACGGATTATCTGGACGCTGTGAAACCTTGACAATGAACATAGGGCGCCCGCATGTTGCTGGCCCCGTTCGGTCCGACCCACGGCGATGCTTACCATCGTCGTGACATCTCAGAATGGGGATTCCGGCACATTATTGCCGCCTTTATGGGGGAGAGAGGGTCGGTCTGCCCGGGCCCGTGGAGTAAAGCGTAAGCGGGCGCCCGGAAGTTCCTCGGCATGATGGGGGAGTGGCAAAGAATGACCTTCCCGACGACCAATGGGAGGAGGGGCGAATGGGAGGGTCCCCACTCCATAAACTGTTCTGAGAATGTTAAATTGTATATTCACAACGCGAGTGGGGACGGATCCCGCCTGTCATGAGCAATCTAATTGGTCCAGAACCCGCCCCCCATCGCGGCGATCCAGTCCTGCCTAGTACCATAATGAACACTTAATTCTGTCCCGCCGCCGCAACCAGGGCGGGCGCCCATGCCGGAACAGAGAGTGCGTGTATGTGCATATAGGTCCCCATCGACCGGCGGACCGTGATGCCATCCATGCCTCCGCTGATGCCAATGCCCCTCTCCATTTTGAGACCGTAGCGCCCGGCGGGCGGGGGGACCAGCCTGGAATAATGGAACTCATGACCTCGGATCGCCTGACCGGGCAGCAGTATATGGTCCGCCGTCCCAACTGCCCGCACATATGATGGCCCCTGCCGTTCCTCGATCATCATCGCCGTTGAGGGAAAGATGCCTACCATGTTATGCCCCTCCCCATGGACGCGGAGGGATGAACACATGGTCATAAGGCCGCCACACTCGCCATATATCATGCCGCCATCCTCCGACAGCGTCTTTACGCCCTCCAGGAAATCGCGATTGTCAGTAATGGCCCTGGCATGATTCTCCAGATAGCCGCCCCCCAGGTATATGCCGTCGCAGGCGGGGAGACTCTCCCCTTCAACTGGGCGGAAGTTAACGATCTCCGCACCGGCGGCGCGGATCGCCTCGATATTCTCTGGATAGTAAAAGCAATAGGCCCGGTCGCGGGGGACGGCGATCTTTACTCCCTGCCGCACCCCTTCTTGATATGGCGAGGCGGAGGGGAGGTCGACTTCCCCGGCGGTGGAGGCCAGCTCGATAAGACGGTCCAGGTCGATGCCCTCTGTCATGGTCTCCATCTGCTCCAGCGAACGTCGTTCCGCCATCCCCTCCATGGGGGTCAGGCCGAGATTGTTTTCCGGGAGGCTGTTGATATCCTTGCCAATGGTCCCTATTACCTCCACCCCGGTCAGCGATTCCACGGCCTCCACCGCCTTGGCCCGATGTCGCGCCCCGCCGACCTTGTTGAGAATGACCCCGGCAATGCGCACCTCCGGGTCCAGCGCCTTGAACCCCAGAACGTGGGCGGCGGCACTCTTGGCCAAGCTGCGCGCGTTGACCACAAGGATGACCGGCGCGCCCAGCATCTTGGCGATCTCGGCAGTGCTCCCGGCGTCGCCAGTGGCAGTCAGCCCATCATACAGCCCTCGAACCCCTTCGATGATGGCGATGTCCGCGTCGCGGGTCGCCCATCCGAACAGGTTCCTCAGCACCGGCGGTTCCAAAAAGAAAGAGTCCAGATTCCGCGACAGCCGTCCGGTGGCAGCATGATGGAACATTGGGTCGATGAAGTCGGGACCGACCTTGAACCCCTGAACGGTCATGCGGTGGGATAACCGCCGCATCAGGCCAGTGGCGATCATGGTCTTTCCCACCCCGCTGCCCGTGCCGGCCACCACGATGCGGGGTACCATCACTGCATCTCCCGGAGCATCTTCCGGATATCCTGGGGGTCCATCGGCGTGGGAACGGCCAGGTGTTGATTGTTCAGGATAGCCTGTCCCAGCCGACGATATGCATCGGCCTGGGGGTCCAGGGGAGCGCCCTCGATGACCGTCTTGCCACGATTCTCACACTCCCGAACGATCGCGTTGCGGGGAATGAAACCGATGAGCTGACTGCCGATGCGCTCGGCGAACTGGCGCACCGCCTCCTCTTCATTATCAATGTCTCTGGAGTTGCAGATTATTCCGCCCAGCGTGACATCGAGATTGGCCAGGCCAAGAGCAATATTATTCGCCGCGTAAAGCGCGAGATATTCGCCGCTGGTGACGATGTAGACCTCATTGGCGTACTTCTCTCGCACTGGAGCCGCGAAGCCGCCGCAGACCACGTCCCCCGGCACGTCGTATATGAGGACATCATCCTCCTGTCGGAAGTGGTGCTTGTAAAGCTCCTGCACCGCCACGATGATGCCCCTGCCGGCGCAGCCCACGCCAGCGATGGGTCCGCCGGTCTCCACGCACTTCACTCCCTTGAAACCCTCAAACACCACCTCGCTCTCGGAGTCCCTCATCTGCTCGAGGAAGGTGGGGATGCTGCGGCCGCCCAGCAGGTTCATGCTCCCGTCGGACTTTGGATCACAGCCGATATACCAGGTTTTTAGACCGGCCTCGGCGAAGGAGGCGGCGAGGTTGACGGATATGGTAGATTTACCTATCCCTCCCTTCCCATAGATGGCTATCTGTCTCATGCCAGCCCCCCGTCGACCACCTGTCGAATGGTCTCCCCGAACTCGCTCATCAGCACCGCGTGGGCCGCCATGACGTCCGCGTGGGTGGTGATTTCCCCCACTGACATGGTGAAGCCCTGTTCGATATAGTTGCGTAATTGCCGGGGCTGGTCGGTTACAAGAATGTCCTCTTTCTTTAGGCCCGGGACCATGTGGGGCAGGCCAGCGATGATGCGGAGGTCAATATCAAGGGACGACAATGCCTCGGCGGCCCTCTCTCCAGACACTGGGTACTCATCTAACCCGCCGGTGACCATGTCCAGCTCGACTCCCGCCGCCTCAAGATCGCGGAGAATATCGGCGGAGTATCGGCGGATACGCGGCAGGCCCACCTGTGGATCAAGGTTGCCAATGAACACTGCCCGACCGCCGACCCTGGACTGGGCATACCCCACCGCCCTCATGGTATCGGCGAAGCCGTAGGCGGTCTCCTTCTTGGCGTTGAGCACCACCGCGACGGTCTTTCCAGAGCGCAGCGTCCTGACGACTTTCTGAGCCGCTTCCAACTTGGTGGCTCCGAGGTGAGGTTCCAGATAGGTCTTGCTGGTCAGGCCGCGTTCCTGCTCGAGCAGGGTGGCACGGGTAAGCATCTCTTTCTGGCGGTCCCTCTCCTCGGGCGTCACGATCCCATGCTCGGCAGCCACTTCCAGCGTGCGTATGGCGCCGGAAGTGTTGGGGCCCGAGCAGCCGTGGACATCTACCGGAAGGACCGTAGCCCTGATTCCCGCCTTCTTCACCGCGCCTTCGAGGTTCTCCCCGATGATCATGGAAGCGCAGGTCCCCACCACTCCGACCAGCCGTGGGGCGAAGCGCTGATCGATGCGCTTGAGGATGCGCACCAATTTTTCCTCCGCCCCAAAGATCAGATCGCTCTCCTTCATGCCCGTGGTCATGACGCGTATGCCCGCCTGCTCCAGCCTGCGGGCGGCCATGAATCCGCAGCCGGCTGGGCCGTGCATGAGTATGATATCGGCTTCCAAATCGCGCAGCGTATACATCGCTGCAATGATGGGATTGGGACGAGGATGAAGAACGTCATTCATAGGTATCCTTCCTTGGTGCACCACATTGTGACAGCATGTTTTCTATCGACATCATCTGTATTGAAAATAATCTTGAACCCTTCATGGGCTCCGGACCAGCCCTCCGGTGCCAGGAGGTACAGGCCCCTGACGGCAGGATGCATATCCACCGCCTTCCTGACATCGGCCAGGTCCAATTTCTCGCATACCTTTGCATTTACTGGATCGACGACCACGCCAACGTCGCTGCAGCCATATTCATCCAGGGCCTGCAGGCCCCACTCGATGGAATTGGCAGAGACGCCGGGGTTGCGTTCCCGGATCAGTACGCCATTCTCGGTCATGTGGACCTCTCCACGTCCCGGGGCGCCCCTGAAGCGAGATAGGGTGTCGGCGATGGCGTCTAGAGGAACTCCCAGGCCAAGGGCGGCCGCGGCGGCAGCTCCAAAGGCGGTCATATATGTGGGTGCGAGGTAACTGGATGCAAGAACGGCCTCTGCGACATCATTGCCCTGGGCGATGCGCAGGCGAGTTCCCTTGCCCAATCTCAGTTCGGACAATCAGATATTGACATCTCCCCCGTCGCCAAAGGTCATCTGTTGGACAGAGGGTTCCGCGCAGGGCCCCCACACCTCCATCTCTTCATGAGGATAGATGACCGCGCCCCTGGCGTAACGTATCATCTGCGATTTGCCATCGAAGGCCCGTCTGGTCCCTCCGGCGATGGCGTAGTCGTTGCCAATGGTGGTGATGACCCCGACCGTGGCTAGGCCGGTCCCGCCCAGGCTGACCTCGAACACGCCCACATCGGCCTGATGCCCCTCCCCGGCGAGCTTTAGGATGGTGGATGGAGCAATGGATACATTCTCCTGCAATACACGAATGCCACTCCGCTCAACCATGTGGAGGCCTCCGCTGGTCAACAGTAGGACCCTATGTCCCCGATCGGCAAGAATACGGGCGAGAAGCTGGCAGGTAGAGGTCTTTCCACCCGTACCGGTGACCTCCACCACGGGGAATGGGAAATTGGCGAGCTGACCCACCGAAAGATGGTGGGAGATCCGCTCGGCGCAGCGAGCCTTGCCGTAATATCGATCGGGACAATGGATGGGAGCTATGCCCAGATCGAAGTCGGCATCCGGGGCGCTCTCCATGAACTCCACATTGCCCGCCTCAAGGGAGGCGCGCATCTCCGGCGATGAGGTCCCGTAGATATCCACTGCCGTTACACTATCCCCCCTGCGAGCGTAGGCGAGAGATATGACATCACCTCCATGGGTGACGTCCAGAACGAGCACCTTCACGTTCAGCCCTTCTTGGCTCTGGCCCTCACCCGGTCGGCGAGGATCTGGGCGATGCGGTCATCATCCCCGATGGGCTCGCAGTATCGGAGGACTATTGACTTCCCGTTGACATTCATAGTGGTCTCGGTCTCTCCCTTCTTGAGTCCGATCTCGTTGGGAATATCTTCTGTTATGTGAATGCCCGAGGCCAGAAAGCACGGCTGAACATAGATCGTGTCAACCCCCTGCTCCACCAATGATACCATGCCCGTCTTGATATCGGGCTCGTTGAGCTGCATGAATGCTGCGGCGACAGGCCCGAACTCTTTCATTTTTTCCATCTTGGCGGCCACGCTGGCTACGAGGTCCCTGTTGAACTTGAGCTTGCTCCCATGCCCTATGACCAGTACTCCTGAACTCATTTGACAACTCTCCTGTGCCGGTCTTGGTCGGCTACTGTCGCGTAACACGAATGACAACTATTTTATGCTTCCGTATGTTCTGGGTATAATGTCGAAAGCGGCTGCCAGGGCGAGTTACCGACCGCTGTTTGGCATCGTTCCCAATAATATAGAATGGAAAGAACGGGGTTCCAATGCTTCCACTGTTCGTAGATATGACCGCGAAGAAGGTTGTGGTGTTCGGGGCGGGGCCTGTTGGCCTACGCAAGGCCAATTTCTTCGCCAGGGAGGCCGAGGTTGTCATTGTAGCCCGCTCCTTCATTGATGGTCTCGACCCCAAGATCAGAATGGTCAAGGCAGACGTGCGCGCCGAGATGGAGATGTGGATAGAATGGGCCGATCTGGTGGTGGCCGCGACCGATGACCGCGAGATCAACGATAGGATAGTGATCGAGGCGGAGAAGCGGGGGCGGTTATGCAACCGTGCTGACGGCATCTCCACATTTCTCATCCCTTCGGTGGTGGAGAAGGATGGTTATGTTGTGGCCATCTCCACTCTGGGGCGCAGCCCGGGTATGGCCAAATATCTGAGGCTCAAGTTGGAGAGGGAGTTGGGGACGAGATATGGGCTGATGGTCTGCCTGCAGGAGGAGCTGCGGGAGTTGGTCAGGGAAAGACTCGCATCCTCATCGGAGCGGGAGAGGTTCCTATGGTCAGTACTTCAGGACGAGGAGGTATGGACGCTTTTGGAGAAGGAATATGGACGGGCCAGAGATGTCGCGCTGGCTCGATTGGAGGAATGATATGGTCATCCTCAGCGCCCACATAACCCATAAACGGGTCCTCATGGCCGACATTGAGAGGCTGGGGCGGGAGGAGCCGTCGGAACTGCTCCGCACGCTCTCCCGGCTCCCGGGAGTAAGGGAATGCGCCGTGCTCGCCACCTGCAATCGTGTCGAGCTCTACACCGTAACCGATGATGGGGCGGCGACCCGGCGGGCACTGGAGGATATGATCAACAGCCTGTTGCCGTTCGACGCGCGGTCCGACCTGGTCCTTTTCCTTGATGACAGGGAGTCGGTACATCACATCCTCAAGGTTGCCAGCGGCCTGGATTCAATGGTCCTTGGAGAGGATCAGATCCAGGGGCAGGTGAGAGAGGCGTTTGAACTGGCGGAGAAGGAGGGCTGCATCGGCCCCGTTCTTTCCATAGTCTTCCGCAAGGCGATTTCCGTGGGCAAGAAGGTCCGTGCGGAGACCGGGGTGAACAAGGGCTGCGTATCGATAGGTTCGACCGCCGTCGAGCTTGCCGAGAGCAAGCTGGGCAGCCTGAAGGACAAGAACATCCTGATCATTGGGGCGGGGCAGATGGCCACGCTCATAGCCAGGCACCTTGTGGGGAAGGAACCCCGCACGGTCTTCGTATCCAACCGCACATACTCCAAGGCGGTCGAGCTCGCCTGGGCGCTGAATGGCCGGGCGATCAGGTTCGACAGTCTCAAGAACCATCTTATCCAGTCGGACGTGGTGCTGTGCGCCACCTCCGCCACTCATATATTATTGACCCGTGAGCGTGTCCAGGAGGCCATGAAGGGGCGCCCGGGTAACAGGGGACTCATGATAATTGACGTCAGCTTCCCCAGGAACGTTGCCGCAGACGTTGCGGAGGTCGCCGGGGTCCAACTGTACGATATCGATGGACTCAGGGGAAAGTCGGAGGAGAACCTGCTTCGCCGCAAGGCAGAGGTCCGTGCCGCCGAGAAGATAATAATTCAGGAGCTGGAGAGCCTTGACGCCCGCATCCGGGAAATGCGCGCTGACGAACTGATCTCCCAGCTCTACATCAAGTTCGAACAGATCAAGGAAAGAGAGGTGCGCAAGGCCCTGAATCGAATCGCTGCCGGCAACGAGACGGTAGATAAGGTCCTGGAAGACTTTGCATCATCACTCACCTATAAGTTCCTCTTCGAACCCACCGCTGCGCTCAAGGAAGCGTCTCGAGAGGGGGACCTGGATCGTCTGTCAGCGGTGGGAGAGATGTTCAATGTAGAAGGTGTGTCATTTGTTTCCAAGAACTCGCCCTCGAAGATTACGCATGAGTCCAGCCGTTAGAGACATGGTCCGAGAGACCGAGCTTTCTGTCCGCGATCTCATCTATCCGATGTTTGTGGATGAAACGCTTCATCAGCCGAGAGCGGTACCTTCGATGCCTGGCGTGATGGTGCACTCAATCTCCGGCGTGGCCGCAGAAGCGCGCAAGGCAGAGCGTCTGGGCATACCGGCGGTGCTGCTGTTTGGCGTACCAGAACACAAGGATGATGAGGGCTCTGAGGCATGGAATAAAAATGGAATCGTCCAACGCGCGGTGCGAATCATCAAGAAGGAAACCGATCTGGCAGTCATCACCGATCTATGTCTCTGCGAGTATACCTCTCATGGTCACTGCGGCATCCTGCGCGATGGCGTGGTGGACAACGACCAGACACTGGAACGGTATGCCCTGACGGCGGTGAGCCAGGCGGATGCGGGCGCCGATATGATAGCTCCTTCAGGCATGATGGATGGACAGGTCGCCGCTATCCGGGAGGCGCTGGATGATGCAGGGTATGAGAACGTGGCCATCATGTCCTACAGTGCCAAGTATGGCTCGGCATTCTATGGGCCCTTCCGTGACGCCGCCGGGAGCGCCCCTCGCTCTGGCGACCGGCGGAGCCATCAAATGGATCCAGGCAACCGCAGGGAGGCGATGAGGGAGATGCGCGCCGATATCGAAGAAGGCGCCGACATTCTCATGGTCAAGCCCGCGATTCCCTGCCTGGACATCATCAGGGAGGCCAGGGACGCCTTCGATCTGCCTCTGGCCGCCTATAATGTCAGCGGCGAGTACGCCATGATCAAGGCCGCGGCGGCCAATGGATGGCTGGATGGGGAGAAGGCGATGATGGAGTCCCTGCTGGCGATAAAAAGGGCAGGCGCGGATATTATCATCACCTACTTCGCCATGCAAGCCGCTCGACGGCTGCGGGGTGATTAGATGAATCGGACACGCTCAAGGGCGCTCTATGAGCGGGCCAGGGGACTCATGCCAGGCGGAGTATCCTCTCCAGTGCGGGCATATGATCCATATCCTACCTACATCACCAGGGCCAGGGGCTCAAGGTTGTGGGACGTCGACGAAAACGAGCTCATCGACTGCTGCATGGGGTTCGGCCCCCTAATCCTGGGGCATGCGCACCCCGCCGTCGTGGAGGCCGTGAGGGAGCAGGCCGGGAAGGGCATGCTGTATGGCGCGCCCATAGAGCAGGAGGTCGAGCTTGCCGAGCTTGTGCGCAAGCACCATCCAAACATGGAGATGATGCGTTTCGTTAGCTCTGGAACGGAGGCGACGATGCATGCCATCCGATTGGCCCGCGGCGCCACTGGCCGAAAGCTCATCGTGAAGATGGAGGGTTGCTTCCACGGCGCCCACGACAGTGTTCTGGTGAGGGCGGGCTCGGGAGCGACTACACATTCTTCCCCCGATTCCGCTGGCGTACCGGAGGAGGCGGCCGCGAATACATTGCTGGTGCCGTTCAATGATATATCAGCGGTGGAGAGAGCGCTCATCGAGAACAGGGATAGGGTGGCTGCGGTCATTCTTGAGCCGGTCATGGGCAATGTTGGCCCCGTGCTTCCCAATGAGGGATATCTTGAGCAGCTTAGGGAGCTTACACTGGAGCATGGCGTCCTTCTGATATTCGACGAGGTCATAACCGGCTTCCGGCTGGCCATGGGAGGGGCGCGATCATACTTCAACGTCGAGCCGGATATCACCACGCTGGGCAAGGTACTCGGGGGCGGCCTCCCCATCGGGGCGTTTGGCGCCTCAGAGGGGCTCATGAGTCACATATCGCCGTTGGGCAAGGTGTATCAGGCGGGAACATTCTCGGGCAACCCCCTCTCGCTGTCCGCCGGACTGGCTGCGGTCAGAACATTGGAGAGGGAAGGTCATCAGGAGCTGGGGCGGAGGGGTGAGATTATGCGTGAGGGCTTGGCCCGCATAATCCAGGAGCGGGGGCTCCCCTACCAGGTCGCCGGTGTGGGCTCAATGTTCCAACTGTTCATGACCGATCGACCTGTGCGCAACTATCGGGACGCTCTCACAAGCGACACCAGGACATTCATGAGGTTGTTCCATGCTCTTCTGGAGCGCGGCGTCTACATACCGCCGTCGCAGTTCGAGACCTGCTTCCTCAGCACCGCGCACTCGGACGATGATGTCCGTCGTATGATCAAGGCATACGATGATGCGTTGGGGGCGCTTGAATGATCATTGGCACCAGGGCAAGTGCATTGGCCCGGACCCAGACCGACACCGTGGTGTCAATTCTCCGGGCGCGCCATCCTGAATTGCCCATCGAGGTCAAGCCTGTCAGGACCACGGGAGACATCATCAGGGACCGTCCACTCGGGGCGCTGGGGGGGTTTGGAGCCTTTGTCAAGGAACTCGACCGATCGGTGGTCAATGGTGAGATCGATTGCGCGGTACACAGCCTCAAGGATATGCCGGTCGACCCCACCGAGGGGACGGTGGTGGCCGCAGTGCTGCCACGGGCATCCGTCGAGGATATTCTACTTTCCGATGTGCCGCTGGAACAGCTTCCAAAGGGCGCCGTGGTGGGCTCTTCCAGCATAAGAAGAAAGATGCAATTGCTTTCTCGTCGCCCCGACCTTCAGATCAAGAACATCCGTGGCAACGTCCCCACCCGCATAAACAAGTGGAAGGAGGGGCTTTATGACGCCATCGTACTTGCCAGGGCTGGCATGGACCGTCTTGGCCTGTCAGAGAATGGTTTTATTCTTGACCCCGAAATATTCATACCCGCCCCGGGTCAGGGCGCCATCGCCGTGGTCTGCCGGGAGGACAGCGAGCATATTCATCGCCTGCGTGAGCTAGATGATATCACCACGCGCCAGGAGGTGGGGGCGGAGCGGTACGTCCTCAAGGCGCTGGGGGCGGGATGCTCTCTGCCCGTGGGAGTGTGGGCAAGAATGGAGGGCGAGGCACTGATGATCATGGGAGTGACCTTCTACTCTCAGAAGGAAGTGCGAGCGGAGCGGAGGATAGCGATGAGCGAGTTGAAAAGCGGGCTGGATGCCCTGGCAGCTGAACTTGGCGCGGGGGGAGCGGGACCTTGAACGGTACGGTCTACCTTATCGGCGCCGGCCCGGGCGACCCTCGCCTTATCACCGTGGCCGGGCTGGAGGCGCTGCGCAATGCCGACGTGGTGGTATATGACTCTCTTATTGGCAAGGAACTCCTGAAGGAGGCCAGGGAGGGTGCCGAGCTGATCGACGTTGGCAAGCGGGGTGGGGATCACAAGGTAAGGCAGGAGGGCATCAATGAGATCATCGTCGCCAAGGCCGCCGAAGGGAAGAAGGTCGCCCGGCTGAAGGGCGGGGATCCATTCCTTTTTGGCCGGGGGGGCGAGGAGGCCGGGGAGCTTCGCGCCGCTGGTTTGGAGGTACATGTCATCCCGGGCGTTACATCGGCGATCTCCGCCCCGGCGCTGGCCGGCATCCCCGTCACACACCGCGAGCACGCTTCTCTAGTCACCTTTGTCACCGGCCACGAGAGCGAGGATAAGGATGATGAGGTCATCAACTGGAGCGGGCTGGCGAATCTCGGCGGCACCATTGTTATTCTTATGGGGATGTCGCGACTCGGCCGCAACATGACCCGACTGATGGAAGGAGGTCTTGACCCGGACACCCCCGTCGCCGTCGTCCACAGCGGCTCCACGCCGGAGCAGCGGTCGGTGCTGGCGACGGCGGCAACGATCGAGCAGAGGTGTCGTGAGGAGAACATAGGTTCACCGGCCGTCGTTGTGGTCGGCAGCGTCGCCTCTCTGCACGATGTGCTGGGGGATCTCCGATGAGGTTGGCAGTCCTGCGGCCGGCCGATCGGCTGGAAGAATCGTCCGCCAGGGCGAGGGAGATGGGCTTCGATACCATCACCGCCTCACCGCTTGCCATCGTGCCCAATGACACGGCCGACATTGACGAGCTTATCGACGAGCTACGTCTCCAAAAGGTCGCATATGTGGTCATTACCTCCTCTACGAGCGTTGCTTCCCTGCTCACGCTGGCGAAGGGGCGCGAGGTGAATGTCATCCCCATGCTGAACCGCTGCACCCTGGTGGCGATCGGACCCGCCACTGCCGAGGCCATGCGCGCCGGGGGCATTAGGGTGGATATGATGCCGAAGGAATATACGTCGACAGGTCTCGTAGACCTGCTCTCCTCGCAGGGGGTCGCGGGAAAAAGAATATGGCTGCTGCGCTCGGACCATGGGGACAAACGTCTTGTCACCGGCCTAGAGGATGCCGGCGCATCGGTCAGGGAAATGGCCATCTATCGACTGGTCCCGCAGACGGATGACGCGGCCCTCGAGCAACTGGTCAAGGAGGCTATTGGGGGAAATATCGACGCCTTTGCTTTTACATCTGCCCTCACCGCCGCCACCTTTGTCCGCGCGGCGGAACGATTCGCGCCCAGGGAAGAGGTGATCGCCATGCTCAATGCCCGCACGGTTGCGGCGATAGGTCTGCCAACCAGGCGGAAGCTGGAAGGCATGGGCATACGTGTCGAGATCATGCCCGAACACGCCACCTTTGAGAGCATGCTCGCCGCGCTCAGACAGGCTACTTCCAAATGATTTTTTTCTCTTTCATCAGGCCCTTACATAATGGTATAATTTGATTGGAGATTGGATACAGTGACCCATATTAAATATAAGTTGGATGATACCTCCAACTGTATGAAGCTCAGGGGCGGACCAACGCAGGACGAGGTCATGGCCATCGCCCTGCAGAAGCTGCAGATGAAGGAAGGTGATGTGTTTGCCGACCTCGGCTGTGGCACCGCCAAGGTGGCGGTCGAGGCGGCGAGAACGGCATCCAGGGTCTATGCGGTGGACATGAGAGATGAGGCCATTGAGGCTTCCAGGAAGACCATCGCTGCCAATGCTGCGGACAACGTCGAACTGATTCACAAGAACAGCGCCGATTTTCTGCGGGATTGTGAACCATTGGACTGCGCGTTCATAGGCGGGACCAGGGATCTGGAGGCGGTCCTCGGCCTCCTGGCGCCCAGGCTTCGGGGCAGGGTGGTCGTGAATGCGGTCATGGTCTCATCGCTGAACCGGGCCGTGGAGGCGTTGAAGGGATTGGATATGTTCGTTGAGGCAATTCATGTCCAGGTATCCAGGACGCATCCGATCGCTGGCGGCGTCATGTTCAAACCCATCGATCCAGTCTTTATCATAGTTGGGGAGGCAAATTAAATGCTGATCGGATTGGGCCTGGGCCCTGGCGATAGGGATCTTCTGACGCTGCGCGCGGTCAAACTGCTCAAGGGCGCCGATGCCGTATTCGTCCCGGGCAAGATGGCCTACGAGCTCGTTGAAGAATATTGCAAACCAGAAGTGCTCGACTACCCCATGGTCGATGATGAGGCGGTAATAGCAGACTCGCTCATCCGGAACGCCGGGCGGATCGCCCAGGTGGCCAGAAGTGGAACGGCCGTTCTGGGCATCATCGGGGACCCTAGCTTTTATTCCACTTTCTCGCGGCAGTGCGAGATAATGCTCTCTCATTATCCAGATATTGAGATCGATGTCCAGCCAGGCGTGAGCTCTATCACCGCCTTCGCGTCGAGAGCGAGGTTATCGATCAATGGCGGCTTCATCGTTACCGATGGCGAAAACCCCGACAGCCTGATCATGCTCAAGGTCAAACGTCCCAGGGAGGTAGTCGAGAATCTAAAAGATCAGGGTTACAAAGACTTCGTGCTCTCGGAACGGGTCTTCCTGGATGATGAGCGTATCTACTCCGCCGACGAGCTTCCGGAGACTTCCGACTATTTTAGTATACTATACGCGAGGAAATAACATGTCCGTTGTTCATTTTGTGGGGGCCGGGCCAGGAGATCCAAAACTAATCACCGTGAGGGGCATGGAACTGCTTCAGCAGGCCGATGTCCTGATCTATGCCGGTTCTCTCATCAACCCGGAGCTGGTGGAGCGCTCACCGGCGGAGGTCAAGCTCAATTCCTGGGGAATGAACCTTCAGGAGATCGGAGATGCCACCGAGGCCGCGATCAGGGACGGCAAGAATGTGGTGCGCCTGCACTCGGGAGACCCTTCCATATTCGGCTCGATCGTCGAGCAGATCGATGATCTGGGACAGAGGGGAATCAAGGTTGACATCGTACCCGGCGTATCCTCGATGTTCGCCGCGTCCGCCGCCCTGCAGACGCAGCTAACGCTCAAGGGAGTCTCGGACACGGTGATAATCACCCGACCCGCCGGGGCGACACTGGAGAAGGACCTCATTCCCGAGCTGTCCCGTCTGGGAACATCGCTGGTGATATTCCTTGGAACGGATAAACTGGAAAGCATTACATCCAGGCTGGAATGCCCCAGGGACACGCCTGCGGCCGTGGTCTATCATGCTTCCTGGCCGGACCAGAAGATCGTCCGCGGAACCGTCGAGGACATAGCCGCCAGGGCGAAGAAGGCAGGAATAGAGAGGACTGCGCTGATATTGATCGGTGGCATCGTCGATCCATTTACTCGCTATGATAGGTCGGTGCTATACTCGTGAGCATGGCGATCATCCACATCGACCGCCAGGAGGAGGCGGAACGCGTTGCTGCCCTGCTCGGCGCCGATGTAATATCCTACTCCGATGAGGCCTTCAGGGAGGCATTCCTGGCCGGGAATGATATCGTTGCGCTGATGGCCTGCGGCATCGTCGTGAGAAGACTCGCCCCCCTCATCGTCGATAAGTGGACAGACCCGGCCGTGGTGGTCATGTCGCCCGGCCTAAGATTCGCCATTCCGCTATTGGGCGGACACCATGGCGCCAACGAGCTGGCAGAACGCCTGTCAGGGCTCGGCGCATTGCCGATAGTCACCACGGCAACAGAGGCCAGGGGCCTCGAGGCGGTCGAGGTGACTGCAGAGAGGCAGGGTCTGGAGGTATTGAATCGCGAATCGACCAGACAGACCAACGCTGCCATTCTTCGTTCCGAGATACCGCTGTACGCGCTCACCGGTCCGGCCGTGGCGGTGGCGGGTCCAGGGGTATCCGTGCTGGTGCGCAGAGGCGAATATGTGGTCGGCCTGGGATGTAACCGCGGGACATCGGCGGATGAGATATTCGCCGCTGTTCGGAATGTAATGGCCGAGGCAGGGGTATCGCAGGATGAGGTCCTTGCCTACGCCACCACGGTCAGGAAGATGGATGAGACGGGGCTGAGGGAGGGCGTGGCCCTCCTGGGCGGGAACCTCGTGTACGTGGATGATCAGGATATCAATGGTCAGGATGTTGAAGAGAGTGCGGCCAGGCTCATCGGCCTGCGCGCCGTCGCCGAGCCGGCCGCGCTGTTCGTGTCAAGGAGAAAGGAACTTATCACACGGAGGAAGGCAATTGGCAATGTCACAGTCGCCATCGCAAGGTAATGGGAAGTTGTATATCGTGGGGACCGGGCCGGGAAATCTGGAGCAGATGACCGCCCGGGCAGTCGCGGCAATTGAAGACTCGGATGTAGTGGTGGGCAACAAGTTTTACCTGGACATGCTCGGACCGCTGATCGATGGCAAGGAAGTGGTGGAGAGCTCGATGGGCAGGGAGGTAGAACGGGCCAAAAGGGCGGTCGAACTGGCCAGGGACAGGAAGGTCTCCATGGCCAGCGGTGGGGACGCTGGCGTCTATGGCATGGCCTCGATCGTACTCGAGATCATCGAGAGCGGCGGTGAAGATGTGAACGTCGAGGTGGTGCCCGGAGTGACCGCGGCGAGCTCGGCCGCCTCATTGCTTGGTTCACCCCTCTCCAGCGATTTCATGGTCATCAGTCTATCCGATCTTCTCACCACATGGGCCGAGATCGAGGAAAGGCTGGAGGCAGCCTTCACCCTGGGCATTCCGGTGGTGCTTTACAACCCCCGGAGCAGACGTAGAAAGAATAATCTGGCCAAGGCCCTGGCCATAGCGTCGAAACATCTCCCCGCTACTACTCCCATCGGAGTGGTGAAGAACTGCTATCGGCCGGACGAGCAGAAAAAGATCCTCACACTCAAGGAGCTTCGTGAGGACCACAGTTTTGTGGACATGCATTCCACCGTGGTGGTGGGAGGGCGAACGACCAGGATATGGAAGGTGGGCGACGATGTCAAGGGAATCATCACTCCAAGGGGCTACGGGCGAAAGTACGTATATTGATCTGGGAGCGACCACTCCGGAGGCCTACAGGATATCGTCGACCAGTCGGCGGCTTGCCCGCGAGATCATAGGCGACGCAGGCATTGAGGACCGCATACGGCAGCGGTGCTCGGTGGCGGTCGGCGACTTCGCCATGGCCGGGCTCATGCGATTCGTAAACTCGCCTGCGGAGGCCGGCCTGAATGCCCTGGCAAAAGGGGCGCCGATCTTTACCGACATCCGCATGGTGCAGACAGGCATACAGAAGAAGGGACATAATAGTGAGATTACATGCGCTCTCGACTTTGGAGCCTCCATTGCCGAAAGGTATGGCATTACCAGAACATCTGCAGGCTTCCAGGAACTGGGCGATCGTCTTAACGGTTCAATCGTGGTCATCGGCAATGCCCCGTCTGCCCTGCTCAAGATTATCGACATGATATCTCATGGAGTAAGGCCGGCCCTTATCATCGGCACTCCGGTTGGCTTTGTCAACGCCAAGGAATCGAAGGAGGCGCTGAGGGAGGTGGATATCCCATCGATATCGAACGAGGGCACAAGGGGCGGGACTCCCATCGCGGTTGCGGCCCTTAATGAGCTTATCACCATATACAGCGAGGGCGCCGATGCGTGACCCCGTGAATGATTTTGACTACCCAGATGAGTGGGTGGCCAGGTGCAAGGATCCAGACATGCTGAACGACGTGATCGAGGGCACCTCTGTGCTCACCTCTTCGGGAGTGGCCTTGAAGAGGGGATTTACCACGGGCACCACCGCCTCTGCAGCCTGCAAGGCGGCGGTCCTTTCATTGAGAAGGCAGGTCTCACAGGTGGACATCGATATCCCCTGCGGTCTTACCGTCAAGGTTGAGGCCAAGGGAATCCAGGGCAGCGCATTATGCCGTAAGTTCTCCGGGGATTACCCCTCCGATGTTACCAGCGGGGCCTGTTTCATCGCCGAGGCCAGCGTTTGCAACGCCACGACGCTTCTCCCGGGACAAGGAATCGGACGGTTCGTTCGAGATACTCCACGTGGTTCCAGGGGCTCCGCCGCCATTAGCCCCTCGGCCCACGGCGAGATCATGTTGGCCATCCATCAGGCGTGCAGGGAGATCGGCATCCCCGGAGCCACGGTAAAACTTGAGATAGAGAATGGAGAAGAACTGGCAAGGAGAACGCTCAATCCCAGGATGGGCATAGAGGGAGGGATATCGGTCCTGGGTACCACGGGGTTGGTGGAGCCGTGGGACGATCATCTCGACAAATCAAATGAGGAGAGGATCGCCAATGCCTCTCGCGTCGTGCTCACCACCGGGCGGAATGGCCTGCGATATTCTCGATTGCTCTTTCCAGATCATGAGGTCGTGCTGGTGGGAACGAGGGTGAAGAGGGCTCTCGACATCGCCAGGGGGGATGTGATCCTGGCCGGCATGCCCGCGTTGATCCTCAAGTTCATTGAACCGAACATTCTGAAGGGCAGCGGGTGCGCCACCGTGGACGAGCTGGTTGCCACCGAGTTGGGCAGGGAGCGAATGAATGTTGTTCTTGGCAAGGGCAAGGAGACATATCCTTCGGTGCGGATTGTACTATTCGACCGTACCGGCGCAGTGATAGGTGACACACAATGATGATTATAGGAGTTGGCTGTGGACCAGATCTCATAACCATTCAGGCGGCCAGGCTGATATTCAATGCCAGGCGAGTGGCCGGCTCCCAACGTGCCCTTGACCTTGCCGAAGAGTACATACAGGAAGATTGTCAGGTCGAGGTGCTGAAGGATTACAGCAGGCTGAACGAGCTTCCCCCCGACACGGTACTGCTCTCGACCGGCGACCCCA
>JAAYQQ010000079.1 GCA_012519255.1 Methanobacteriota archaeon
ACCTTTCTTCCAGGGCGAGCCGCATTCCCTCCAGCTCTGTCTCACTGGCCTCGATGCGGTCCCGTCTCTTCTTTATCTCGGCCTCCTGGCCCTTCACCCTCTCCTTGAACTCGTCAATGACTTCCCAGATCGGGACCTCATCTGTGGACATCCATGGCCTCCTATGACCCATCGGGTCAACATGACATTGAAAAATACCATCAAATATCTTTCTAGCCCACCGCTGGCTCCAGTAAAGCGATTCCTCCTTACTCCACCCTACTGATGGGCGGGACGTGGCAACACAACAGAAGTGTATGCTCATCGTCTCAGGTTGAAGATATGGTGCTTCCTACACGGAGTGTAAGCCTTTCGAGGCCATGATGGAGTTTTTAAACCATCATATCTCCGTTTTTTCAGGATTTGACCCCCATGCGCTGGAAGGGGGGCCTCCGTCAAATGGGATGGTTAAAAAAATTATGGGGGGGGACCTATCGGTTCTCTCTTAGTCCCCCTCGTCGCCGTCAGACAGGATGCCCATATCTCCCTCATGGACCTCCTCGGTTCGGGCCACCATCTCTTCCTCCGCCATCCCGACCAGGCGAGCGACCGCAGTGATCTTATCTCCATCCGCCAGGTTCATAATGGTGACCCCTTGAGTGGAGCGCCCCATTGTACGGATCTCCTTCGCCGGGACCCTTATCACTTTGCCCTGATGAGTGGTGATGAGTATCTGGTCATCGTCGGAGATGGTGCGAACGGATACCACGCTGCCATTGCGGTCGGTGGTCCGTATGGTGATCACTCCCTTGCCGCCGCGATGAGTCTTGCGATAATCGGAGACCATGGATATCTTTCCATATCCATTCTCGGTGATGGTGAGGAGCTTGTCCTCCGGCTTTACTATGGCCATGCTGACCACCCCATCGCCTTCCTCCAGGCGCATGCCGATGACCCCGATGGATGCCCTTCCCACCGAGCGCACCTCAGATACGTCAAAGCGTATGGCCTGGCCATTTCTGGTGGCCAGCACGATCTCTGCGCCCGGCCGGGCCAGTCTGGTCTCTACAAGCTCGTCGCCCTCATTCAGTGATATGGCGATTATACCATTGGAACGGATGTTGCGGTAATCTCTCAGCGGAGTGCGTTTGACGATGCCTTTACGGGTGGCGAACACCAGGTCAAGGTCCTCGTCGAACTGATTGAGAGACATATTGTCCTCAAGTCTCTCATCATCCTCCAGCCTGGGCAGCAGATTGATGATCGGTCTGCCCTTGGCATGCCGGCCGGCCACGGGGATGTGGTAGGCCTTTAGCTGATAGACCCGCCCCTTGTCGGTGAAGAAGAGGATGTTGTTGTGGGTCATGGTCACGAAGAGGTCGACCACACAGTCCTCCTCCTTGGTCTCCATCCCAATGAGCCCCTGTCCACCGCGGTGCTGTTTCTTGTATGTGTCCAGTGGCAGCCTCTTGATGTAGCCATCGTTGGATATCATGACCACCATTTGCTCGTTGGGGATCAGGTCCTCGATGTCCAGTTCGCCAGAGTCTATGACTATCTCGGTCTTACGGTCATCGCCGTAGCGCTCCCGGACGTCGATCAGCTCGTCCCTGATTATGGCCATGATCCTGGATATATCAGCGAGAATCGCTTCAAGCTCTCCAATGCGAGCCTCGATGGTAGTAAATTCCTTTCTCAGCTCCTCGATCTCCAGACCGGTGAGGGCCCGCAGGCGCATCTCCAGGATTGCCTTGGCCTGGATCTCATCCAGCTCGAAGCGTTCCATGAGGCCATCGCGGGCCTGCTCGGTGTTGGCCGCTCCCCGGATGATACGAATGGTCTCATCAATAGCGTCCACCGCCTTGATCAGTCCAATAAGAATGTGATGCCTGTCGAGGGCCTTTTTCAGCTCGAACTCGGTGCGCTTTGTGACTATTGTGCGGCGGTGATCCAGGTAGGCGTTGAGCATCTCGACGAGGGTGAGCACTTTCGGCTCGTTGTCTACCAACGCAAGGTTGATAACGCCGAAGGTGACCTCCATCTGAGAATACTGGAAGAGTTGGTTGATGATTATCTCCTCCATGACGTCCTTGCGCAGTTCTATGACTATGCGCATGCCGTCGCGATCGCTTTCATCTCTCAGATCGGTGATTCCCTCGATCTTCTTGTCCTTGACCAGGTCAGCGATGTTCTCCAGAAGCTTGGACTTGTTGACCTGATATGGAATCTCGCTTACGATGATGCGTTTCCGCCCTTCGTGCTCTTCCACGCTGGTGCGGGCGCGAACCTTCAGGCGGCCCCGGCCCGTGGAATAGGCTTCAACAATGCCATTGGTGCCATAGATAATGCCCCCCGTGGGGAAGTCTGGACCCTGAATGAATGCCATCAGGTCGAGAGAATCCGCTTCGGGGTTGTCGATCAGGTGAATGAGGGCATCACAGACCTCCGTGAGGTTGTGGGGCGGGATGTTGGTCGCCATCCCCACGGCAATGCCAGAAGAGCCGTTTACCATAAGGTTCGGTATCTTGGCCGGGAGGACCTCGGGCTCCTTTAGAGAGGCATCAAAGTTGTCGACGAAGTCAACGGTCTCCTTTTCAATGTCGTCCAAGATATCCTCGGCGATCTTCTCGAGACGACACTCGGTGTACCTCATGGCCGCCGCCGAGTCGCCATCTATGCTTCCAAAGTTACCGTGACCGTCGATGAGCGTGTAGCGCAGGGAAAAGTCCTGGGCCATCCTTACCAGGGCGTCGTAGACAGCGAGGTCGCCATGTGGATGGTACTTACCCAGCACCTCACCAGTGACCCTGGCGCACTTCTTGTGAGGCTTGTTGGAGGCGAGGCCCATGTCCCGCATCGCATACAGGATACGCCGGTGAACCGGCTTGAGGCCATCCCTGACGTCCGGAAGGGCTCGTCCGACGATGACGCTCATGGCGTAGTCGATATAGGATTTCTTCATCTCATGTTCGATTGGGCGATCGATCTCCCGCTGAGGGGCCTGGCTCTCGTTGCTCTGTGGTTCAGTAATTTCAGTCATATGGGTCCACCTCAGATATCCAGGTTCTCGACTTCCTTGGCATGGGTGGTGATGAACATCCGTCTTGGTTCGACCTGGTCGCCCATGAGGATGGTGAATAGTTCGTCCGCTCGGAGCGCGTCCTCAACGGTTATTCTCTTCAACAGTCGGCGGTCGGGATCCATGGTGGTGTCCCATAACTGATGGGGGTTCATCTCACCCAAACCCTTGTATCTCTGAACATTGGCCCCCTTGCCCAACTGCTCCATGGCCTGCATGCGTTCCTTCTCATTGTAGGCGTAGATCTCCTTGCCGCCTCGTGACACCTTGTACAGCGGAGGCATGGCCAGGTATACGAATCCGGAATCGATGAGCGGTCGCATGTAACGGAAGAATAGCGTTAGCAGCAGGGTGCTGATGTGCGCCCCATCGACATCCGCATCGGTCATGATGATGATCTTATGATATCGCGCCTTCTCAACGTCAAATTCTGCCCCTACCCCCGCGCCTATGGCAGTGATCAGGTTTCTTATCTCCTGATTCTTGAGGATCTTGTCCAGGCGGGACTTCTCAACATTAAGGATCTTGCCTCTCAATGGGAGGATTGCCTGGAATGCGCGGTTGCGGCCCTGTTTGGCACTCCCGCCAGCAGAATCGCCCTCCACGATGTAGAGCTCGCTCTTGGCAGGATCCTTTTCCTGACAGTCGGCCAGTTTGCCGGGCAGACCTCCGCCCTCAAGGAAGCCTTTGCGCCGTGTCAGCTCACGCGCCTTCCTGGCAGCCTCACGGGCCTGGAATGCCAGCAAAGAGCGTCGAACACACGCCTCAGCAGTCTTGGGAGTCTCATCAAGGAAGGTGGTGAATTTCTCGTAGACGCACGATTCCACGATGCCCTTGATCTCGCTGTTGCCCAGCTTGGTCTTGGTCTGTCCTTCGAACTGGGGCTCGGGCACCTTAACACTGAGGATGGCGGTCAACCCTTCACGGACGTCCTCGCCGCTCAGGTTCTCCTCGTTCTCCTTGATGAACTTGTTATTTCTGGCGTAGTCGTTCATCGCCCTAGTCAGGGCAGAACGGAACCCCATAAGATGAGTGCCGCCTTCGATCGTGTTGATGTTGTTGACGTATGAGAACACCGATTCAGAAAAGGCATTGGTGTACTGCATGGCTACCTCAACCACAACATCGTCGCGCTCACAGGTGAGGTAGATGGGATACTCGTGCATGGGCGCCTTTGATTTGTTGAGATATTGCACGAACTCGACAATGCCTCCCTCGGCATGGAATTCTTCCTCTCGCTCCCTTCCCTCTCGAAGGTCGCGCATTATGATCCTAACGCCCTTGTTCAGATACGCAAGGTCTTGGAAGTGGTTGGCCAGAATATCAAAGTCGAAGTCGGTGTCCTCGAATATCTGAGGGTCTGGTTTGAAGTACTGGGTCGTCCCCGTTTCGGTCGTCTCGCCAATAACCTTCAGAGGAGTGCACACAATGCCTCGCTCGCATCGCATGGTGTGAATTTGTCCCTTCTGCCGAATGGTGGTCTCGAGGAACTCCGATAGGGCATTCACCACGCTCAGACCTACGCCATGCAGACCGCCCGATACCTTGTAGCTCTTACGGTCGAACTTGCCTCCAGCGTGCAGGGTAGTGATTACAAGCTCCACTGCAGGACGCTTGTACTTCTCATGAATGCCTGTCGGTATGCCACGACCATTGTCCGAGACCGTGCAGCTGCCGTCGGCGTTGATTGTAATCTCGATCTTGGAACAATAACCAGCCATCACCTCATCTATGCTGTTGTCCACGACCTCGAATACCAAATGATGAAGTCCCCGTGCATCGGTACTTCCGATATACATGCCAGGCCGCTTCCTAACCGCCTGCAGCCCTTCCAGGACCTGAATATTATTTGCACTGTAGTTGCTATCTTCCATTGAACCGGACCTCTTGGAACTGATGATCTACTCATGGCAGATCAACTAACGCACTTCAAATTCCATGAATAGAGTAAATGCATCCCGTCCTCTGCTAGGACTATCTTAGTAAAGGATTTAAAGTATTAATATCCTTCTAGATATACTGGCTATATAAGCAAGGAGTCCAATTTAAAGTCATAAATGACCCCATTTTATTGCTCTTTCTGCGGTCCGCCTAACTCACCGAGAATCCATCGGGATGGGCGGAAGTGTCTTTTAGGAAAACGGGGTTAGGAAACTCTGAGGATGATGGTCTTTCGTGGCAGTTATATGGACCTTCTAGGAGAGATCTCCAAGAACGAGGGTATCGAAGAGACGGTGCTCCGGCGTCGGATAGAAAGCGGTCGCATCGTTGTTCCATACAATCCAGTGCACTCACCCCGCCCCTGTGGTGTCGGCGAGGGCCTCAGCGTCAAGATCAATGTCAACGTGGGCACTTCCCGGGACCGCGTAGAGGTGAGTGAGGAGTTGGAGAAAGTCGATATCGCCCTACGTTACGGTGCCGACGCCATCATGGATCTGAGCACGGGTGGGGATATCGATGCTATCCGCCGTACCATCATCAAGGCCTCACCCATGCCGGTGGGAACGGTGCCCATCTATCAGACCGGACTGCGCATGGCCCGGAAGAGCGCAGTGGTGGACATGGACGAGGATGATATGTTCAACGGTTTCGTCCAGCACGCCAGGGATGGCGTCGACTTCATGACCGTTCACTGCGG
>JAAYQQ010000080.1 GCA_012519255.1 Methanobacteriota archaeon
ATATTCTTAACCAATCCAAACGTTACGAACGCAGCCATCGCTGTGAGATTGAGAGCCCCTATCAAGAATGAAACATCGCCTTTTCCGGCGCTCCCGGCAGCATCCAAGATCTCTTGCGCATATTGCATCTATGGGATACCTGGGTCTCGTGGTATTGATGTTTCAAGTCTCAGGCCTTCACGCCGCTCAGAATATCCCTCTCATTGATGAGAAGAAGGTTAACCATGCAGTTTGACACCATCAGTCAGGGTAGAAGCCCCTAAATATCTAGAGTTAATTTTGGTCTCGGTCTGTATGAAGGCAACCAAGCGCTCGATGGACGTATCCTACGCCATCCGCGACGTCCTTCTTCCGGCAAGGGTGCTGGAAAAGAAGGGTCACGAGATCATTAAGCTGCATATCGGGGATCCTAACAAATGGGACTTTGAGACACCTAAGCACGTCCGCGACGCTCTGTGCCGCGCCGTTGAGATCAATGACAATGGATATGCTGATTCAGAAGGTTATGTAGAGCTGCGGAGAGCTATTTTAGAGAAAGAGAGGCACAAGAATGGCATCACTGCAGATATTGAGGATTGCA
Organism: Methanobacteriota archaeon; assembly: GCA_012519255.1. GTDB lineage: Archaea > Thermoplasmatota > Thermoplasmata > Methanomassiliicoccales > Methanomassiliicoccaceae > DTU008. The sequence goes on from JAAYQQ010000080.1 coordinate 581, forward strand.
TAGTAACCAACGGCGTTACCGAGGCCATACAGACAGTTTCCGCCGCTGTTGTGAACCCCGGCGATGAGGTATTGGTACCCGGTCCGAGCTATCCCTCGTATACTGAGTTCACCAAGTTCTTCGGAGGGGTCCCTATATCATATAGGACCGATGAGGCTACCAATTGGCAACCCGATGTGGATGACCTTCGTAAGAAGATCACCAAGCGGACCAAATATATCACCGTCATCAACCCCAATAATCCTACCGGCTCACTCTACTCCGATAAGGTCCTCAAGGACATCATCGATCTCGCTGGTGAGCATGATCTGTTCATCATTTCTGACGAGATCTACGACCTCATGACCTTTGATGGCACCCATCACTCCATGGCATCGTTTTCAAATGATGTACCGGTGATCTTGTTCAACGGCTTCTCCAAGGTTGACCTCTTACCGGGCTGGAGGCTGGGGTATGCAGTCTTCCACGACCCTCTGGGCCGACTTGATGAGATCAAAGAAGGCGTTATGCGTCAGCTGAGACTGCGTATATCGGCAAACAATCCCTGCCAGATGGCCGTTATCGACGCACTCGAAGGGCCCAAGGATCATCTCGAGGTTACCAACCACAAGCTTCGGGAGCGCCGGGACTATGTCGTCAAGAAGATCAACAACATTCCAGGACTCAGTACTGCTACTCCGCGGGGGGCCTTCTACATATTCCCCAAGATCGAGTCCAAGAAGTGGAAATGTGATCAGGACTTCGTTCTTGATGTGCTGCACAATGCCCACGTGCTGCTAGTCCCCGGTTCAGGTTTCTGCAAAGAGTATGGTAAAATGCATTTCCGTGCCGTATTCCTGCCGCCGGTGGAGATACTGGGAAAGGCTTTCGATGCCATCGAGGATTATATGAATAAGGTAGTGTGAGCTGGTTCAGCTTTTCACCCTTTCTCATAACTCCATTCTCTGGATCTGAGTCGGCAGCCATTATTCAGCCAGCCGTCGAATGCAGGAACTTGCGGGGGCACATCTGGATCCCCGTTATTTGACTTGCGGGGCCCTATAATGATTTTTACGGGGCATCCTACGACTAGGTCCCCCACTCATTTCGGTTCAATTGCCTGGAGTTTGTCACATATCTGCGGGGGCTGCTAGATGATTTTTGACACTTTCCAGGTTTGCAAGAATTCCTCTGTCACTTAATGATATCATTTTCATATGTTGACTCACAGCCAAATAATCCATGAGCGTGGAAAAATCGTCATCTATTCTTCGTCATGGTTGCCGCAAAGAATGATATAAAACACTTCTCAGGCCGGCGCCGAAAGGCAGTCAGGGGTCACCATTCCCGCAGGAAAATGCCGAAAAATAAGAAAGAATAATGGTGAAAGGGGTTTAGCTCAGGGTCTTGAGCAATTTGACGCAAGCCTCGAGAGCATCCCGTCCCTTCTCGATGCGCTCCTCTGCCTGGAGGCGAGTCATGCCTGGTCCGCTGATTCCAAGGGTGACAGGCTTATCATACTGGAGGCTTAGGTCAATGATCTTTCGGGCAGCGTGCTGGATGACGACCTCGTCATGACCAGTTTCACCTTCTATGACGCAGCCAAGGGTGACCACGCCATCGATGCTCTGGTCCTCGCACAGCTTCTTGATAGCCAGGGGCATATCATAGACGCCGGGCACGGTCATCACCTTGCTCACGTTCACTTCAAGGAAGTCGGCGTGTGCCTTGGCCCGCTCCAACATCATGGAGGTGATGTCGAAGTTGAACTCTGATACTACGATGCCTATGTTATATCTCTTCATATTTTCACTCCCTTATGGGTCCAGCGTCCTCAAACCCCTGTCTGAGCCCCTTTCCCGCGTTCCTGGAAAGTATATCGGGGTGGAACAACAGGTTGAAGACGTTCCGGGCATGCTCCCTTGCCCTATTCTCGGCCAGCCAGGCCAGAGTCTTGGGATCGGAAGCCTCATCTTCGTGGACGAACACCTCGATGATGTGATGATTTGTCATCAATTGTGCTTGTATGAGGCCGGTAGATGCCTCATGGGCACAGTTCTTATCTTTTTCTTGGGGGCCTGGCATGCCCAGGGCCATGACTATGTCGCATCCCTGCTCTTCGATGAGTTTCTTGCATGCCACCGGTAGGTCCTTGATGCCTGGAACAGTGTATCTGATGATGCGGAAGCCAGTGCCCATGCCCTTGATCTCGGCAATCGCCGCCCCGCCCATATCCACTCGGGCGAATGTGGTATCAGCGATACCAATGAGTTTCATGTTTCACCCTCATGGCAGCTAGAAGTATGCCATTCAATGATGCGACGGATTATTTTACGAGTGCCGTTAAGATCCTCCGAATAGCAGGAAAGTCTGACCACCTTGATGTTCATTCCTCGTTGGGCCAGCTCCTCTTCCAGAACCTTTTCATCGAAGGTCTGATCATACCCAAGGGCGATTATGTCTGGCTGGATCTCGGCCACTATCCTGTACTTGTCGCCTTCCTTTCCTAGCACCGCACGGTCGACGGGCTTAAGGCTGTTGACAAGCTCCAGCCGCATCTTCTCTGGGGTGATAGGTTCATGTTTCCGTCGTCGCACCGTGGCATCGGTAGCCACCACGACCACGAGCTCATCCCCCAGCTTCTTCGCCTCGCTGAGGTAGTGCACATGACCGGTGTGTAGAATATCGAAAACTCCGCTGGCCATCACTCGTTTCATTCAGACCACTTACTAGATTCCCAAGCGTCGATAATGTCGGCGCCGTCTAGATAGGGGATCTTAAAACGCTCGGCATACTCTTGAGCCTTCTCTTTCTTCAAGGCCTTGCCATCATCCCCCATCATCTCGCATATGGTGGCAGATGGGTACATTTCAGCCATGGTGAGCAGAGCAGTGGATAGTTCGGTATGGCCCCTCCGGCTGCTGAGTAATCCGGGTTGGGCGTTAAGTAGGAATACGTGGCCTGGAGCGCGGAACTCTTTGCCGAATTCTTCTCTAGCTTCCTCTGCCCCCATGTTGCTGATCCTCTTGCCAAGCTTGGAAAATTCACTGATGGTAAGGGCCCGATCTCTATCTGGGATGCCAGTAAATGTATGGCGGTGGTTGACGGTCAGGCTGAATGCGGACTTGGTATCGTAAGGCAGGTCGTTGGGAGCCAACTCTTGGAGAACAGGGTATTTGGAATATGATTCTGCGAACAATTCAGCAAGGAATGGAATATCCAATTTCTCCCAAGTCTCGCTGGGTATGGTTGTGCAGATCAATCCTCCCGCCTCCTTACGTAATGTACGGATGGAGTTAAATTGAACTTTCTCAGAGGCGATTACCATATCAATCTCTGCTTCTCTGCCATCCGAGTCGAAGATCAGAACGAATTTACCCTCTCTTAGGGCACGGAAAGCATCCTGAAGGTTTGACGTCATAATCTCCTCAGCCCATATGGGCGACCGTATTTATCTTAAATGTAGCTACAATAAAGCAAGTAGTAGTAAAGAGATGGAGTTCCCCCAGCTCTTATTTTTCTCCTTTTTAATATTCTACATTGATTCCTATGAGGTAAACATAATTATGCTTGGCTGACAATTGGGAAGACATGCTAGCACATTTAGATGACCTGGCCTCCATGTCCCGAATCGATACCACGGGCATGATCGACCAGTTAGCCTCTTTTCCTTATCAATTGGAGGACTCTCTGGTCGATGGCCACCGGCGAGACGTCGAAGCGGCGACTGTCGTGGTCGGCGGACTGGGTGGCTCGGCCATGGGCGGTGACGTCATCGCCGAATATATGGCCTTGAGGTCTAGCGCCCCAACTATGGTGGTCCGTGACACCATGCTGCCTAATTGGGTTGACGAAAGTACTCTAATCCTCATTATATCATATTCTGGCAACACTAGAGAGACTGTCTCACTTTATGAAGCGGCCCGAGAGAGGGGCGGCCCCATGGTCATCATCACCTCTGGCGGCCGCATCGGACAATTGGCCGAGGATGATGGGGAAGAGGTCGTTCTGGTACCTTCAGGCCTGCAGCCCCGGGCTGCCCTGGGATACCTTCTAGGTTCGGCAGCCAGCGTGATAGAGTCTGCCCGTCTGTCTCCCATGGCTAGCGAGATCCGTTCTTCCCTCCCCCGGTTAAAAATCCTCCTAGAGGATCTTCGTCCACAGGCGGAGGCATCGCGGAACATAGCAAAGAGAATCGCTAATCGCCTGGTCAACACCATGCCATTCGTCTATGCTCCAGCCTCCATTCATTCGGCTGCGAGACGTTGGCAGACTCAGATCAATGAGAACTCCAAAATGCTATGTCTTTCCGGAGAGATCCCGGAGATAGATCACAATCAGATCGTTGGATGGATCGATGGGGTACGTGATGATCGGAACTGTCCAGTCATATTGCGCCCCAGCTCGGAAGAAGGCATGAATGCCCGTGCTCTGTATGCTACCATTGACCTGATGGTGGACTCTGGACTTGATCCCGTAATCGTGGACCTGGAAGGTGACACTCCCCTGGCGAATGCCCTTCATGGGATTATGATAGGAGATTTTGTCAGCTATTATCTGGCGATGATGCGAGAGGTGGATCCTCTACCGGTCCCTGCGATCACCGAGCTCAAGAAGCGGTTGGCATAGGCGCTCTGACCACTCCTGTGACCAAACGCTTCCCATGGGTCTGATTTCATTCTTCTTAATGCAATTAACCTCTCATCATGCACCCTTTTGTGCCGCTCTCCAGAGACATTCACTTCTGCGGATGAAGTGATATACCAGAACATTACGTCTCACAGAAACCAATATGTTTATTAGATGTTGAATTATGTCAAGCCGGTAACATTCATGAAAGAGGACGCTTACTGGATTAGGGACCAGGTGAAACAACACACCAAATGGTTCGAGGAGTCGCTCCCAATGATCGCCTCTGAGAACATAATGAGCCCCCTGGCCAAGGAGATGATGATCTCCGACTTTCACGATCGCTATGCTGAAGGCCTCCCTGGCAAGAGATACTACCAGGGCAACATCTACGTTGATAAGGTCGAGCTTAAGTGTCTTGAACTCGCCAGGAAGATCTTCAAGGCGCAGTTTGTTGATGTCCGGCCAATCTCGGGCACGGTAGCCAACATTGCTGTCCTGTTCGCTCTAACTCAGCCCGGTGACAAGATAGCCACTCCCGAATTGGCATCAGGGGCCCACATATCCACTGCCCCGTTCGGCGCGGTCGGGCTGCGCGGTCTAAAATCAGTTCACTATCCTTGGGATTACAAGAACTGGAACCTTGATGTGGACGCCACCATAAAATTCCTCCAGAAGGAGAAGCCAAAGGTGGCTCAATTTGGTCTCTCAGTTTTCCTCTTCCCCACTCCGATCAAGGAGCTCCAGGATGCGTTGCAGGAGGCTGGTTGTACGGTATGGTATGACGCAGCCCATGTTCTTGGTCTCATCGCTGGGGGGAAGTTCCAGGACCCTCTGAGTGAGGGCGTGGACATAATGTCTGGTAGCACTCACAAGACCTTCCCCGGCCCCAATCACGGTATCCTCATCGGCAACGGTCTCAAGGAAGGCGTCGAGGCCAAGCTGCAGAAGGCCGCCTTCCCCGGTGTGACATCCTCTCACCACCTCCATGCCATGGCTGCCCTGGCTGTGACTCTGGCCGAGTACGAGATCTATGGGAAGAAGTATGCTCGGCAGATCATTAAGAACGCCAAGGCCCTGGGAAGCGCCCTTTATGACATGGGCATAGATGTCGTGTGTCCTCACCTCGGCTTCACAGAGTCGCACACTCTGGCCATTGATGTGGTCAAGTACGGTGGCGGCGCTCAGGTCGCCCTAGATCTTGAGAGGGCCAACATCATCGTCAACAAGAATATGCTTCCTGGTGACACCAGTTCCATAAGACCATCGGGTATCCGGGTCGGTACGCAAGAACTAACTCGCCTTGGCATGGAAAAGGGCGAGATGGAAGAGGTCGCTCGACTTATCTACCGCGTAGTGGTCAAGAAGGAAGATCCCGAAGTGGTCAAGAAAGACGTCTGGGAACTCAAGCGTGAGTACACGAAGGTCCGTTACTGCATCAATGATGGGGAAGAGGCCTATAAGTACCACGAACTGGTCTAAAACTCGCCAGGGGGACTACGGCCCCCCCCAATCCTTTCCTTTTTTTCACACAAGTTAATCGATCTATCAGAATTTTTGACATGGATGCTGAAAGGCTGCGAATGGCCGCATCGCCTCGTCATAATATCTCTTAACGCGACGTGCCTCGCCACTCATGTGCAGACTGGCGTCCCATCAACCTTTTCGTCCTCTCAGTTCATCGATCATTATGCAGGCCATGCATTGTCCACTAGGAGCGGGCTCGCCGCATTCACACCGACGGAGCGTCGAGGAGGGGTATCTCTGGGAGAGCAATGGTCGTATGGCCTCATAGCTGGCCAGGATGGAGTACTTTGTCCCGGGACTCCGCGACTCCATGCCATCGATGATGTCTCGATATTCATTCCGCAGCGCCGCTCTCCAATACGGGCATACCGGATCGGCGAAATCGATGCCACGCAGGAGCGCATAAAGATAAACCTCCTTCTCCGGGATCTGCCGGAGCGGCATGATGCGCGGCACAAGTCCGGGCTGTACCTTGGTGTGGGGCCCCAATCGGGCAAGTCGTTCCACATCTCCGCGGGCGAAGTTCATGAGGATGGCCTGGGCGGTATCATCCAGATTATGTCCTGTGGCAAGGACATCGGCTCCTATTTCCCTGGCTGTTTGGTTAAGACATCGCCTTCGGAACACGCCACAGTAGGCACAAGGTGTTCGGTGACCGAGCCGTGTGGAGACATCATCCATATTCATCCCCACCACATCGCTGAATCGTGTCACAATGTGTTCGACTCCCAACGTCGAGCAGAGTCTTTTTACACTCTCCAAGGTCTTGGGGCGATAGCATGCGATGCCCTCATCGATAGTGATGCAGGTGAGCCGTATATCCCGTCGCTTCCCTACAATGTCGTGTAGAAGTGTTAGGGCAACGGATGAATCCTTCCCCCCGGAGACGGCCACGGCAATATCCTTACTCTTATCGAGATCTACTTGCTCCCTCATCTCTCGCTTGACGCGCTTCTCCACATACTCTTGAAAATGCGCGGAGCAAAGATGGCTGCCATTGTAGCGGATGAACTCGACGGCATCCCGACTGCATTTGGAGCACTGGACCATCACCGCGCCATATCTCCGAAATAGATATAGCTTTTCGCTCAGAGAATCGTCAGGATGGCGACGATCAGACTAGCGCCGTGGTTGGCAAGCCATTGCGTCGCGCCACCGAATATGTATTCGATACCCACGGCCGCGATGAAGAGGCCAACCACCTTGGAGAATACATCAATTATCTGTATGCCTACCAGCTTGACCACATAGCGTGCATTGCGCATGAGCACCCAGGTGATTATCAGAGATACGCTTCCAGCGATCAGCACGATAATCGGACCTAACTGCGCGGTTAGGATAATGGCCGTGGTAATGACTCCCGGTCCGGAAAGGATCGGTGTAGCTATGATGACCCAGGCAACATTCTGATCGCCCGAGCGTATGAGATTAAGTCCGAAGATTATCTCCAGCGCCATGAGTAGTAGGACCAGGCCGCCGGCAACCTTGAAACCCTCAGCGGTGATGCCAAAGAGGTCGAGGAGCGGTTGTCCGATGAGGACAAAGATTATGAATAATAAGGCAGCCACCAGCACGGCTCGGTTGGCAGAGGAGACCAAAGACTTCTCGTCCAATCCCGTGGTCATGGCGATGAACATCGGCACACTGGCGAATGGGTCAAATATGAAGAACAATAGCGTGGTCGCGTATATCAGGCCATCAAGCTGGAAGGCCCCTAAGTCGAGCAATAATACACCGTGGAATTGAAACAATCTCCAAGATAATAATCATTGTGTCCATATCTCTCATATGTTTTCCACCCTTTGAATCCTGCATAATTGGTGTAGGGGGATGTTTTAATCCCCTCCATCAAATCGATAAGATGGTTGCTATTAAGGCGAAAATAGTCTAGAAGGGCCCCTCCCCAACCCCCTTGAGGGGCCGAAGCGTTCAGCGCGCACCATCTTCGCAATTTTCAGCGGAACCAGGGGGAACGACTCACCAGGGAGGCTGGCCAGTCTGCCGGAGCACATCGTTGTATTTCTTGGTTTGATTGTATACGTCGATCAACTGAACGATCCAGATGATGAATGCAATAATGCTCACCAGCACCAGTGCCGTCAAGGTGCCCGCATCATATAGGTAGGCCGCGGGATCATCAATGCTAATCATGATAGGTAGCAGCCACACCATTGATAGAACATACAGGGAAAAATAAGCTATTAGAATGATCAGCCCCTGCACCAGCTTGCCGATGTATAGGTGCCCCGTCCCGGGGATAAGCAGCGCCAATATGATGCTGAGGACCTCACTCTTCATTGGTATGGCCATATAGGGCTGGTACGGTGGGCAGGTCGTGGAAGCCTGAGTGCTCACGGTGGTTTTGGCCCCGCACCTGGTGCAGAATATGGAATCATCTGGAATTCTCGCTCCACAATTATGACAATACATTATTCCATCCCTAAGCCGCGGTTGCGACTGTGAAGATATAATCCCTATATGGTCCTTATAACATTCGTCAAGGTGAAAATAAGAGAAGGGGTTTTGATTCATTCATCACCACGGAGCTCGCCCAGTCTGCTGCAGCAGCCTGTTGTATTCATTGGTCTTGTTATATGCATCATAAATCTGCCAGATGTAGAATACTAGGGCAATGATCAGTCCAAAGACTGTAATCCAGCCAATAGTCCACAGAACGACATTGAGTATTAAATATAGGATTCCCCTGGTGATCATGCCAGCATATATGTGGCCGACGCCAGGAATAATAAGGGCGAGCACTGCGGCGATCCCAGCACTCTTCAGAGGCAAGGCATAGGCCGGTTGGCCGGGGTAAGCAGGTGTAGGCGCGTAGCCTGGCTGGGCACCATATTCGTTTTGGGCAGCGTATTCAGACTCGGGTTGTTCGCTAGGTATGGCTGCCCCACAGTTATCGCAGAATTTTGACCCATCCACGACCTCTTTCCCGCATTTTGGACAGTACATTTTATTCCTCCGGAACCTTTATAGTGTATAAATTTTGAAGTAAATAATACTACTCTCACTCTTTGTTTCAGCGGATCTGAACGACAATATGCCATTGTTGCCAGATTGTGCTCTCCCATCATTTAAGCGCCCTGTGAAAGCTTTAAATTTTACCCTGCCCCTTAGACGGACCGACCGCGATGAACGAGATTTGGATAGAAAAGTATCGCCCCAGAACTCTCAAGGAGGTGATGGGGCAGAAGGATATCGTAGAGAGATTAAGATCATATGTTGAGACCAAGAACCTGCCCCATCTAATGTTCGCCGGTCCTGCTGGGACTGGCAAGACCACCTGTGCAATTGCTCTGGCCAGGGAGCTTTATGGGGATATGTGGAAATTCAACTTTAATGAGTTGAATGCGTCGGACGAGCGAGGCATCGACGTGGTCCGAGGCAAGATCAAGGATTTTGCTCGCACTGCCCCCATGGGAAATGCTGGCTTCAAGATCATTTTTCTCGATGAGGCAGATGCCCTGACAGGGGATGCTCAGGCGGCCCTACGTCGGACCATGGAACGGTATAGTCGGACCTGCCGTTTTGTCCTCAGCTGCAACTACTCTTCAAAGATAATAGATCCCATCCAGTCCAGGTGTGCAGTCTTCCGTTTCCGACCCCTCCGCCAGGAAGATATTCGGAGTTATCTCCAGAGGATCTCGCAGCTGGAGGAGTTAGATATCGATGAGGATGCCCTGAACGCACTGGTACATGTCTCTCAGGGCGATATGCGCAAGGCCATCAACTCATTACAGGTGGCTGCTTCGTTGGGCGAGAGCATCACCGTAGACATAGTCTATCATACCACTGGAACCGCCCGTCCTGAGGAGGTCAAGAAACTCATGGAGCTGGCTCTGGCCGGTGAATTCATCGCAGCAAGGAATCATCTGGATGAAATAATGATAAATTATGGACTCTCGGGAGAAGATGTTCTTAAACAGATCCACCGGACGGTGTTTGAACTGGATATTCCGGACTCTGATAAGGTCAGACTGATGGATCGCACTGGAGAGATTGAATTCCGTATTGTGGAAGGCTCCAACGAGCGGATCCAGCTGGAAAGCCTTCTGGCGTATCTTGTCCTGGTTGGAGAACACCGGGGGGATAGCGCTGACTGAGTGCCCCGCTCTGGCCAATTTATTTATAGGCCCTTCATGTTCCTCGAGTGAGAGGATTTAAATGGGACGTTTCAAGGAAGCTAACGAGAGGCTCCTTAATAAGAAGATATGTATGAAATGCGACGCTAGGAACGCGCCGCGCGCTACTCGCTGCCGCAAGTGTAACTACAGTGGTCTTCGCACAAAGGCAAAGGAAAGCAGAAAGGCTTAAGCTCCGTGCCAGTGGCATATTAGATCTCCATATGGGAGATTGAGAAACACACGTGGGCGGACGCATGCCTATGCCAGATGCGTTCCATTAGTGATCCGCCTTACACGTATTCATACTCGACAAATCCCTTACGGTGGCTTGTCCACCCTCTGTCTTTCTATATCTATTCTAAGAACTAACTATGAGCGCATCTTTTTAATACCCAAAATCTCTACGATGATTGTCTATTAACGGCCTGAAGGTGGGTAAGATCAAGAAGGTCCTTATCGTCGATGACAACTCAGCGATCCTGGACATCGTATCCGAACTGGTATCCAATGCTGGTTACTCTCCGCTTACTGCCTCAGGTGGTAAGGAGGCGCTAGAGAAGGCCTCCGCGGAGAGGCCTGACCTCATTCTACTTGATATCAACATGCCAGATATTGATGGATGGACGGTCCTCAGGAAACTAAAGGAAGAGGGCATCACTGATGAAACCAAGGTGATGATGCTCACTGCCACTACAGATGTGGGGACGGATATCTTCGGTCTGCAGGACGTTGTGTCTGGCTACATACGCAAGCCGTTCAACAATAAGGAGCTCTCTGATCGCCTAAGGGCCATGCTTGAGGAAGAGACTCCGTTGCCTGAGAAGGTGTCGACAGATGGGAAAGGTGTATTCTCCTGGTTATCTCGGAGGCGGGCTGCAAGGCCCGAAGGCATGGAGAAGGCGTTGCGCTCGGCCAAGAAGTATGAGCTTCGCCGTGGTCTCAGCTACCTCGTAGAGGAGCAGAAGGCAAGTCGCTCTTTTGAGATATTCGTCGATCAGGTTACCCATAACATCCAGGGATTGTGCATCACTCGACAGTATCCCGCCACGGTGCGGCAGGAATGGGGCCTGGAAGAGACGCCGATTATCTGGTTGAGCAATCAATTGGGCAAGGTCTACGTGAACCCAACCAATATTGGTATCCTTGGAGACACGGTCATACGCTTCATCGAGAAGTCCGATGACAGCGTGGTCATGATCGATGGCATAGAATTCCTAATAGTGAACAATGGCTTCGATAAGGTCCTCAAGATGATTCATCGCATTACCGACGCGATCATGGAATACAAATCACGCCTAATTCTCTCGGTGGACCCCCGCGCCCTCGATCTCCGCGAACTAGCTCTCCTTGAGAGGAACATGGAGATAATCGATGGTAGCGTCACCACCGTTCCCCAACTTGCCCGTTGAGCTGGGTTATCTCCTTTAAGGAGTTCTTCTATCATTGTCTCATTATTCAATGGAGACTTGAACGATATGGTATCATCTAACATCACTAAGGTATGGGCCCGTGAGGTCCTGGACTCGCGAGGGAACCCTACCGTTGAGGCAGAGGTCTCGGTCGGAAGTATAACAACCAATGCCATAGCTCCTTCTGGGGCTTCCACGGGCAGTTATGAGGCTGTCGAGCTTAGAGATGGGGATAAGGAGAGATACGGGGGGAAAGGTGTCCTTAAAGCGGTGGACAATGTCCGCCGGGAGATAGCTCCCCTGTTAGTGGGCATGGATGTTCTTGACCTCGGTTCTATAGATCGTGCCATGATCGAGCTGGATGGAACTCCCAATAAGGGACGATTGGGCGCGAATGCCACCGTGGCAGTATCTCTTGCCTGTGCCAGGGCGGGAGCGGCGGTAAAGGGGGTGCCGCTGCATGAGCATCTAGCTGGAGGATCACACGTTCTCCCCGTGCCTGCCATGAACATCCTCAATGGGGGCAAGCATGCTGGCTCCAATCTGCGCATCCAGGAGTTCATGGTGGTTCCGGCAGGGGCCAAGAGCTTCACCGAGGCTCTGCGTATGGGGGTAGAGATCTATCACGCCCTCAGTAAAATCCTCAAGGATCTTTATGGCGTTAGCGCGGTCAATATAGGTGATGAGGGCGGCTTTGCGCCTGCTTTGGATACTACCTCGCAAGCTCTCGACGTTATCGTTGAAGCAGTGGAAGCGGCAGGATATGCGGCAGGAAAGGATGCTTTTCTAGCCATGGATGCCGCCGCATCAGAGTTCTATGATGGTCATCAGTATACTCTAGATGGTAAGACACTCTCTCCGGGCGAGTTGATCGACTTTTACGTCGATCTACGCAACAACTATCCGCTCATAAGCCTGGAAGATCCGTTCTTCGAGGACGACTTTGAGACTACGATTGAACTAACCAAGCGGGTCGGTTCCCGTCTGCAGCTGGTGGGGGATGATCTGTTTGTTACCAATGTTGAACGATTGCGCCGAGGCATAGAGTGCAAGGCTGGAAACGCCCTCCTTCTCAAGGTCAATCAGATAGGTACAGTGACCGAGTCGATAGAGGCCGCTGAGCTGGCCATGAGCTCTGACTATGGAGTTATGGTGAGTCACCGCTCTGGGGAGTCCGAGGACACCTCTATTGCTGACATCGCAGTGGCCCTAGGCAGCGGTCAGATCAAGACTGGTGCACCTGCACGCGGAGAGCGGACGGCCAAATACAACCGCCTGTTGCGCATAGAGGAAGATCTGGGAGACAAGGCTGTATTTCCAGGCTTGTCGGCCTTCAGAGAATAAGGCCGTCACCTCTGCCTGACCCGGCAGGGTTCGACAGCGCGACGTTGGGAATGAGAACACTCGCCCAGGCGCTCCCTCCATACCCTGCTGGCCGCAACATCTTCACGGCAGGAGCCAGCCTTATAAGGGGACAACATCGCCCAGAAGGGATCCTGTTGCGGCATGCCCTTCTTTCAATCCTTTTTACACTAGGCATGACCACTTATGAACTCCTCTAGCCAGGCAACTCTTCAGATAGGCATGTATCCCCTCCCCAGGCCTGGTCCATTAATTGGACGGTCAGCACTCAATAATGGTTCTCAAATTGGGCCCCGCTTGTACTAAAGACTTAATCCTTCCCTTGCAATCTCGTTCTGAAATATAGGCGGATATTATGGAGAGTAAGAATGGGAAGACGCGGTTCTTTACTGCGAGTGATCAGGATATTCTTGATGGAAGGACCACAGACGTATATTTTGTTCGAACAGTAGAGGTCTTGAAGGCGAAAGGCATGCTCCATGAGGAGGCCACAGCAGAACTCACCGTGGCTCGGTTGCCGCGTGATTGGAAGTGGAGTGTGTTCTGCGGACTGGAGGAGACGCTACGTCTGCTCGAAGGAAAGAATGTGGACCTGTGGGGTTTACCTGAGGGCACAATATCCCCATCTCGCACTCAGAGTGGAGTATTGCTCCCCTTACTCACCATGGAAGGAGTGTATACCGAGTACTGTACCTACGAGGCCCCCATGCTTGGATTCCTATGCCATTCTACGGGAGTGGCCACCATGGCGGCCCGTTGTCGCAAGGCTGCTCAGGACCGCCCGGTCATAGCGTTTGGCGTCAGGCGTTCACATCCTGCGATAAGCCCCATGCTTGACCGCTCTTCCTATATTGGCGGGTGTGATGGCGTATCCTCACTCATGGGCGCTGAGCTAATCGGTAGGGCGCCCGAGGGAACGATCCCCCATGCCCTTATCGTCATGATGGGCGATCCCGTCACTGCCTTCAAGGCATTTGATGAGGTGGTGTCTCAGGACGTCCCACGTATTGCCCTGGTCGACACTTATTCTGACGAAAAGGCCGAGGCAGTCGCCGCTGCAGAGGCGATCAAGGATCTCTTTGCAGTACGATTGGACACCCCAAGTTCTCGTCGCGGGTCCTTCTCTCAATTGGTCCGAGAGGTCCGATGGGAGTTAGATATACGTGGATTCAAGCACGTAAGGATAATTCTCTCTGGCGGATTGGATGAAACGACCATTCCTCCACTGGTGGAAGCTGGCGCGGATGGCTTTGGAGTAGGCACCAGTGTAACCAATGCGCCGACTGTTGACTTCGCTCTAGACATTATCGAGCGGAATGGCCGACCAGTGGCCAAGCGTGGTAAGTTCGGCGGACGTAAATATGTCTACAGTTGCCCCGACTGCTTGAACTATGAGGTCACCGCCTCTCTAGAGGAAGTCCCCCTGTGCATGAGTTGTGGAAAAGAGATGCTCCGGGCAGATGTGAAGCTTCTGGACAAGGGTAGGCGGGTTCAGAAACAGTCATCGGTAGAAGAGATCCGGGAGAGGGCGATGAAACAGCTGACCAAGATGGGAGATCTAGATGCCCATACGTGAGGGTGAATTCGCCACCACGATCGTGCATGAGGAGCGCTACCGCTTCCGCATAGATTTTGGAACAGAAAAACTTGAGCCGATGTTCATGGACGAGCCTGAGCCGCTAGGCACTGGCAGATATCCCAACGCTGGTCGACTTCTTGCCGCCGCGGTGGGCAACTGTCTATGCGCATCTTTCCTTTTCTGTATGGAGAAGTCCCGGGCAGAGGTATCGGGCCTCCGTGCCGACGTCGAGACGACACTGCAGAGGAACGAACACGGCCGCCTTAGGATCACACGCATAGCCGTAAAGATGTTCGCTCAGACGGAGAATGGCCCAAAACTCGATCGTTGTCGAGAGATCTTCGAGGACTTCTGCATAGTTTCTCAGAGCGTCAAACAGGGCATAGATGTAGATGTCGAGCTTTTTCCCACTGGGGCGTCTGATGCTCCGGGGACCTTTTAACAACCTTATTAATTGAAAGTTCTCGCATTAAGATATATTAAATAAATTGCCATCGACCAAATCAAATTATTAACGATCTAGATGATACTGGCTATCTAATCTTAGATTATGCGCCGTTAAGGAAATCTTTAAAATGTACCGATTGTTTTTGTGATATTGTCGGTCGTACCCGTGCCCGGGAAAGGGCATATGTATGGCCCAGTCAGGAATGTTTGACCAGCGGAAGCTCCCGCTCTCATAGGATCTTCGAGGAACCGGCACGTTCATGTGGACGGGATGGAAGGTTTCTTCCTAGTATCCGATGGGATCAAGCACGGGTGGAGATAGGTGTGATGTTTGGTCCGTACTCGAAGAATAAGGCATTGTGCGATTGTGGCGAGCTGATGGATATCGACTCAGAGGTATTACGGCGCAAGAATCTTCTAGGAAAGAAGGTGGAATGCCGAGAATGCCGGAACAGGCGCATCGCAGAAGAGCGCGAGCTATTGGAAATGCATTATCTCGGCCTCGATGAGAATACGGTGGAATGGTAAGGACGCCACTGGGTCAAAATTTACACTAGGCAGGCTCTGATGACTCATCAGGCTCTTGCGAGATGGTTATATACGGCAGTATGGATGTGTGGGGAAGCTGCAGGTGTGCCGTATGGAAATGATTATTGTGGCAGGGTTTTTGGGCTCGGGGAAGACCACCATGGTTCTCTCCGCCATCGGTCGAATTATAGAGAAGACTGGTAAGAAGATAGTCATAATAGTCAATGATTTTGGCACCGTTGGAATCGATGGCCGGGTCATGCAGAAGTATGGCCTTGATGTCATGGAGATGGCCAGCGGGTGTATCTGCTGCACCCTTGGAGCCGATCTACTCGCCACCATCATGAAGCTTGAGTCTGAGGTCGCTCCGGATATAGTCATAATCGAGCCAACAGGGGTTGCTGACCCCTCAGCCATCGTGGATGCGATGGAGAAATATCCAGGGGAGCCTATGGAACGCATCCTTTCCACCGTTATAGTGGATGCAGTAAGGTTCCCTGTAATCTATAAGGCTCTCAATCGTCCCCTCACTTCTCAGATAAAGGGCGCGGATCTTGTCCTCATCAATAAAATCGATGCGGTGACTCCGGAGGCCTTGAAAGAAGTAGAGATTACATTACGGGCCATAAATCCGGATTGCCCCATCATTGCAACCTCGGCCCTCCATGGTACCGATATGGATGAGGTCGTGGCAGAGATGGTGGGCGCATGATGACGCCTGACTTTTCCGCCTATGCGGTGGGCGTTGATGTTCATTTGGATTGCCCAGTAGCGCCGAAGGAAATATGCTCTGCTATCGAAGACCTCTTGGGCCATATTGCCAGGGAGTGTGATAGGGCTGGCGCAACTCTCATTGGCCACATCAAAAGCGTGGTAGAGACAGATGGTCAGGGCTTCCTGGGGGTAAGCGTGATCGATCCCACTGGTGAAGCCACATTTAGAGGAGAACTTCAGGAAGGTATAACTCAGATGGATATAATCATCAACGTACTCCTGTATGGCCTCACCAAGGATAGGCTCCAGGGATTGGTCGATCCTCTCGTCCGGAAATATCTGGTATTCCCTGGAGGAGAGATAGAACTGAAGGGCCTAGAAGAGTGTCACGATCATGACCATGGTGGCCACCATAATGGTCATGAATGTGATGACCACGAGTGTCACAGCTGCGATCACTGCTGAGACTTATCCGCATCTGTTTTTGCGGGGCTTTCGGAGGCCGCGGCCGTTTTCTTGGCCTTACTCGCAGTCTTTTTTGTAGTTTTCTTCTTTGCAGTCTTCTTCTTGGTTGTCTTTTTCTTGCTCTTCTTGCGAGTAGGACAATCGAGATTGACACAGGATTGCCAGGCACGGCCGCGCATTGAGATCAATAATATCGGGGCGCCGCATTCTGGACAGGTCTCTCCATCGGCGGAGAACCGCCCATATTGAGGCAGGGGATATGTCTGGGTGCAGTCAGGATATCCCGCGCACCCTATGAATCGCTTGCCTGCCCTGGAGTATACGACCCGAAGGTCATTGCTACACTGTGGACATATTCCTATTTTCGTCCTTTCCTGGTTGGACTCACAATCGGGGTCTAGACAATGAACTATGACTGGTTGCCCCCTTCGTATGACTCTTACCATGGGGGCCTTGCATGTGGCGCATACCTCATCTGTGGTCTCGACCTTGGCTCCTCCAGGCATGGGATAGGTACGCTTGCAGTCAGGATACCCCGAGCACCCTATGAATGTCTTGCCAAATCTGGTGCGGATTGTTTTGAGATCGGAGTCACAGTCTGGACACTTTCCGATAAAGTGTTGTGATTCCAACGCTTTCCTGATCTCGGTGCCGATCTGTTCTCGATTCGCCTCCAGGGTATCGAGGATGTTGGAAAGCATCTCTTGCGACTCCGTGACCACCTCCTGAAGGCTCGCCTGCCCGTTGGCGATCTCATCCATATCCTTTTCCAACTGAGCGGTCATCTTGCTGTCCGTGACTATCTGGGCATGTCTGTTCAATGACTCTGCCACTGCCACTCCGGAGGGAGTGGGTACAAGATCGTTCCCTTCCGCGTACTTCCGGTCGTAGAGCTTTTGAATTATATCATGGCGTGTCGACTTGGTACCCAGACTTAGCCGCTCCATCTCCTGGAGCAAGCTGCCCTGCGTGTAGCGTCTAGGGGGCTGGGTCATCTTCTTTTCCGACAATACTTCCTTCAGTACGACCTCTTCACCCGTCACCAGCGTAGGGAGGAAGAACTCATTGATCTTGAAATATGGATAATACTTCTTCCAGCCCAGGTAGAGCATGCGATAGCCCTTGGCCTTGAACTCTTCACCGTTCACGTCGAGAGTGGCATCAGATAGCTCGGCCTTTGCTGGAGGGGCCACCGTAGCCATAAAGCGACGTACCACCAGCTCGTAGATCTTCCATTTATCTCCCTTGAGTTTCTTGCGTGTGGCGGCCTCTGTAGGATAAATAGGGGGGTGATCTGTGGTCTGCGTCTTCCCCCTGGATGGACGGATGCGTTCCTGGGAAAGAAGCTCCTCCGCCTCATCTTTGAACTCTGAGTCCTTAAGCTTCTCCAATATTCTCTTGAGACCCAATGAGGGCGGATAGACGGTATTATCCGTCCTGGGATAGGAGATGTAACCAGCAGTGTAGAGATCTTCTGCCACTCTCATCGCCCTTGATGCAGAGAGGCCTAGCTTGGTC
>JAAYQQ010000081.1 GCA_012519255.1 Methanobacteriota archaeon
ATGTATTCCATGATGGAACATGCCATTGAATGCAGACCGGGTTGCCACAAATGTCCTGAGATATTTTGCAGATTATCAGGCGATCTTTGTCCCCAGCACCTTCTCGGCCCGTGCCACCACCCGATCGGTCATCTCGGGCGCCTTTCCCAGATAGTTGTCAGGATCCATGACCTCATCAAGCTCGCTCGCCGAGAGCAGGGTCATGACCTCTTTGTTTTCGGAGAGTGCGGTGCGGAAGTCCATGTCTGTCTCCTCCGCCTGGATGGCGATCTGGCGGATCAACTCATGCGCATCCTGCCTCCCCATGCCCTTGGCCGACAGGGTCAGGAGCACTGACTCGGCCATGATGAAGCCATTTGCAGAGTCGACATTCTGGCGCATCTTCTCCTCGTTGACGACGAGATTCTCGAACACGTTTGCGATCTTGTTCAAAATGTCATCCGTGAGCACCGCGACATGCGGAATAATGAATCGCTCTGCCGAGGAGTTGCTGAGGTCTCTCTCATGCCATAGCACCATGGATTCCAGCTGAGGGGTCATGTATGCGCGAACGACGCGGGCCAGGCCGCTGACATTCTCCGATAGCATGGGATTTTTCTTTTGGGCCATGGTCGAGGAACCGACCTGCTTGCGAGCATCGAACGCTTCCTGAACCTCTCCGATCTCGGAGCGCTGGAGGTTTCTGACCTCGGTGGCATAGCGCTCACATGAGGCGGCGATGCAGCTGAGCACACATACTAGCTCGGCGTAGCGGTCCCGGCAAACCAGCTGTGTGGCCGCTTCCTCGCAGCCCAGCCCAAGATCCTTCATGACATGGTCCTGCACCTCGAAGAACTTCTGACCGAAACCGGCGCCGGTACCGATTGCTCCAGACATCTTGCCCACGCACACCCTCTTGCGCATCTCCGCGACGCGTTCCTTGTGCCGAAGCATCTCCGAGATGTAGCCTGCCAGCTTAAAACCGAACGTGGTGGGTATGGCAAACTGGCCATGGGTCCGCCCCATCATGACGGTGCAGCGGTGCGCCCTGGCCTGCCCGGCCAGGGCCAAGATCAGTCGATCCAGTCCCTCATCAATATACTGGAGCATGTCCCTGAATTCCAGCGCCATGGCGGTGTCCACTATGTCGTTGGACGTCGCCCCGAGGTGTACATACTTTCCAGCCTCGCCAGATTGTTCTGATAGCGCCTTGACAATGGACATGATGTCATGCTTGGTCTCTGCCTCGATCTCCTTGACCCTCGACAGTGTAACGAACTCTAACGTAGCTTTTCGAGTGATCTCTTCCGCCGCATCCTCAGGGATATTGCCAACGGCAGCATGGGCCCTTGCCAGGGCAGCCTCGACCAAGAGCTTGGTGCGCAGGTTGTTCTCCTCCGAGAACACGGCCTTCATTTCCTTTCGTCCATATCGATAGTCGAGCGGGCAGATCAACATGCCAATCGGCTATGGCTAAAGCGGGCGAATTTATAATATTATGGTGTGGCACTTTCTTATCAGTGGGCCATAACCATGACGAAAGGAGTATATAGAGCGATACTTAATATTGAGAC
This sequence comes from Methanobacteriota archaeon, assembly GCA_012519255.1. Classification (GTDB taxonomy): domain Archaea; phylum Thermoplasmatota; class Thermoplasmata; order Methanomassiliicoccales; family Methanomassiliicoccaceae; genus DTU008. Next base: position 1,554 of record JAAYQQ010000081.1, read on the forward strand.
TGGTGTATAAACAGAGGTAATAATAATGGCCATTCCGAAAGCCCCTGAGAATCTGCGGGAAAAGATTCCCCCTGTCCTACTGGACTTCATGCGCGCTCCCGGTGGCCATTCCCTTATCATCAAGGGGGATGCAGGTACAGGCAAGACCACTCTTGCATTACAAACCATCGAGGAACTTGCCGGGGAGCAACCGGAATACTACCTGTCAACGCGCGTCTCAGATGAGGCGCTGTATCGGCAGTTTCCCTGGATCCGAGAGAAAGCCAAGCGAGACAATATTCTCAAGGCGGGCAAGACCTTCCTCAGAAGGAGCGCCGAGACCTCTGTGCCAGGCACGACACCTCCACACCAGGTGACTGTTCAGGCAGCCAAGGATCTCCTCCGTGCCCTGGACCATGAAAACGCCACGCCCAGGGTGGACCGCTCTGAGCTGCGTAAGCTAGAGGGGCAGATAGAGGCCGGCGAGATGTCCACGGAAGAGGAGGGCGCTTTCTTCGGCGAGATAACAGAGGGAGAGATCACCCTTGACCTGGGCGTGATACTTCCCGAGCTAGAAGTTGCCTATGATCTGGCAGAGACAAATCTGCCCTCGAGGACGCTTATAGTGGTCGATTCCATCGATGCCCTTTCGGAGCATTATGGCATTCCCGCCCAGAGGATCATTAACACTCTCCAGAAAGATCTGGTGGAGAACAGCGGTGTCAACATAATGTACACGCTCGAAGAATCGGGCAAGACGGATGTTGATTATCTCGGCGATGGTGTCTTCCAGATGGTGTCGGAAGATCGCAATGGGCGCCGGGTCAGGCAGATGATCATTGAGAAACTGCGGGGCCAGCCAGTGGAACAATGGAAATATTATTTCACTCTCATGGGCGGCCGCATGTCGGTGTTCGAACCGACCTGGGTGAAGATACCTGCTCATATGCAGCACTTGCCTCCTACCAACGATCCGGCTGGATGCATATCCTCGGGCAATGGCTCCATGGACCAGTGCTTCGGGGGATTCCCCCCAGGCTCCCTAATATTGTGGGAGTTTGATCTGGACGTACATCAGGACGTGGTGCGCTGCCTTGAGCTGGCAGTGATGAGTGATTTTCTCCAGAAGGGGAGGGGAGTCGTATGGCTGCCCATGTATGCCACCGATTACAATGTGGTGGATAGGCAGATACGCATGCTCACCGGAATGGAGAACGTCGGAAAGAGCCTCCGCATACTGGATACCCAGGGAGATATCGAAGGCGCGCCCCCTTCAGTAAAGACGGTGGAAGGTACCGACGCGGGTCAGGACCTCAGGTGGTCGGAAGTGAGATATATGATGCAAGAGGCAAACGCCTCCTCTCCATACCTTAGTATTCTCGGCTACGACACAATGGAGGCAGTTTACGGCAACGGCGTGTTCAGAGATTCATTGCAGCACATCGATGCCATGCGCCGTGGAGGTCACGTTGTGATCGCCTTCGCCTCGACATGCTCCAGCTCTCTTCCATCATTACGTCAGCAGGCAAAGATCCACATCCGCTTCGAAGATATGTCTGGCTGCGTGATGGCGGCGGGCATGAAGCCCCATACAGCATATCACTATCTGCAATTTGATGACACAACCGATCAGCTTCCCGTACCCAGATTAGTGCCGATGATATGAGCAAGGAGCTGTTATTGTGGATGATACTGATGAGATAAAGTCTTTAAGAGACACGTCGATTCGCTCACCAATGGATGGGAACGCCTCCCGTGATGACGAGCTGTCCCGACTTATAGCGGACGATTATGCAGGAAAGATCCTCACTGCGACGTACAAGAATCCCATGTCGGTACAGCAGATCAGCCGCACCTGCAGCATACCCATAGCGGTAGCCTATCGCCGGGTTGCAAAGATGGAAGAATTTCAGCTGATCAAGTGCGTCGGCTACGAAGAGGTCTATCGCGGAAAAAAAGTATCTTATTATCAATGCGCCGTCAACGTTGCCAAGGTTACATTCAATAAAGGGAGGTTCAACGTTGAGGTGGATTACCTTCCCGAATCAGAGATGGTGCGGGTCGGAGAGCCCCCTGCGGAAAAGGCCTGACTCCATCCTACCTTTATATACTCGCTGTCGCCGGCGAGCATTGCCATAAGTTTTATAATAGTATGGACTTTCTCCCAAAACAGAATTAGGGGGTGGGAAAATATCATCATATTTGGGAACAACAATGGGCCGGAATACCTGGAACTTCCCAGAGGAGGGAGCATAGGATGGACATGCTGAGGGTCACTCAGCTCCTGACCGATGAATATTCAGTCAAGATTCTGGTGGCCACAGTGCGACAGCCTCGTTCTGCCCAAGATATTTCCATGAAATTTGGCATACCCATAGCGGCGTGCTACCGCCGTATCAAGAGTCTCGAATCAGCGGGGCTCTTGGTATGTAAGGAGCGGAGACTTTCTCAGCAGGGAAAACGTGTCTCATATTACATATCCATGCTCAAGAACGCCTATGTGTTCTTCGAGGATGGACATCTCCGGGTGAAGTTTCAGCTAAAGACGGGCGGGGCGGATCGGTTCGGTACAGATTGGCACGAAGTACAGCTTGAACCCAAGGACGATAACGGTGAAGAATGATGATAATGGTCAAGGCGCAGCCCTTTCCATTGAAAAACTGACATCTGGCTCCTCATCAAGCCTTGTTGTGCAAATACAAAAGAAATATAAACAAGTGTCAGTATGTCCTTTTCCGCCAAGCGAATTTTTATAGCTTGCTATTGAGCGTGACCGTATGACTGAACTGTTGGAGGAACTCGAACAGAAGCGTCAGTTGCACAATGTTGAGGCTGAAAAGCATCGCAGAGTACGCGACGAGCTTAATGAAAAAACCCGTGAGTGGGTTGATAAAAGAGACGCCCTGAACGCCAGGGTCAGGGAACTTGTTGATCAGGCAGCCCAGCAGCGAGAAGCTCGGGACCAGATGAACGACAAAGTCGCTGAGGTCAAGGAGCAACGGGACCACTGGAACAAGATCGTTAATGATCTTAACGAAAATGTCAGTAAGATCAAGAGGGAAAATCTTCCTCGAAGCGGCCCCCCGATCTCCAGACTCAAGAGAGATCTGAAAAACCTTGAATTCAAGCAAATGACCTCGGTGCTCTCCAAGGACAAGGAGCAAAGTCTGATCGAGCAGATCGCCTCTCTCCAGACACAGATCAAGGAGAGGGAAAAGGCGTACAATGCTAACGACGATGTTAAGAATGCCATCAAGGAACTGCGCGAAGCCAAAGAGAAGGCTGAGGGATACCACAAGCAGGTCTCCGAGCATGCAGAACAGGCACAGGCCTATCACGATGCCATGATCGCGCTTTATGAGCAAGCGGATGCAGTGCGTAAGGAAGCAGATGCGGCTCAGGAATCATTCGTCGCTAACAAGGTCAAAGCCGATGAGGAGCACCGGAAGCATATAGAGAACATCCGTCAGGTGCATGATTACGATAAAATCATCGCTGGCATGAGGCAAAAGGCTCGCAAGGCCAAGAGAAGAGAAGATGAGATCATGGCCAAAGAAGAGGCTGAAAAGATCTTTGATAAGTTCAAGGCCGGCGAGAAACTTAGCACCGAAGACCTCATGGCGCTCCAGAAGTCGGGGTACCTCTGAAACTCATTCCATAAATCCTTTCCATATTCTTTTCTACATTATTATATCACTATATTATTGGAAACCATCTACCAAACCTATAAATACGCATGACTGAATATTAGGAATGGGAAGAGTGGGCTAGTTTACAGAGTGCATCCCATCCCTTCTGACAGAGCTAGCCCTTCCCACTTTTTTTACCAATCAGATTTTGCATATCCAGTGGTTTGTGCAGGCAGCTTTTGTAAGGACCATCCGATCGTCGAGCGTGACGAGGCCCCTCTCGACATTCGTACATGACAAACCTTGTCTGTTAGGCACCTACCGTACCGGACGGCATCGCCTCGTGCCCTGACCGGGTCGTGAGGGCGCGAAGAGCGGATGTCGGAGCACAAGGGGCCGTTGTATTTTCCCATACCATTTTATTCATCCTCTCCAAGTAATTATCGGGGGCTATGATGAGATACGTCGATCAAATGGACATCGAGGGAGAAAGGGTCCTGTTGAGGGTCGATCTCAATGTACCGTTGGATGGGGGGAGGGTCGCCGACGATTCCCGCATCCTGACAGTCCTGCCGACCATACGCCATATCCTGGAGAGAAACGGGAGGCTGATCATTACCTCCCATCTGGA
>JAAYQQ010000082.1 GCA_012519255.1 Methanobacteriota archaeon
CGATATCTCGAAGTCCCAAGATTTTCCTCGCGCACTTCGGATGATAAATGTTTGGAAAAGCTCGAATGACCCCGATAGGGCGGTGAAGGGCAGAACCTGTAAAAAAACACAGGTTGCCCATGCCAGCCCCTGAGGCTTCGGGCCCATTGGTGTTTGCTCAACTCTTGAAGAACACTGGCCAGAAGGAGTCTTGCTCGGGTGCTGCCAGCTCCTCGGCCCTCCCATCCCTCCTCTTGATCGTTCGCACAGAACGGTCCGCAATGACCTTTCCTACCACGGTACATGCGATGCCATGAGCTTGCAGAGAGCCCATGATGGCCTCGGAGTGGTCAGGTTGAGCAGTGATGATCAATGAACCTTCAGAGATCGCGTTCATTGAATCAATGTCGAAAAACTCACAGACCGCTCTCACCTCCTCAGGAAGAATGATCTTAGACTCGTCTATCTCCATCCCCACGTCGGAAGCATCAGCCACCTCGAAAAGGGCGCCCATGACGCCACCCTCGGTGGCATCGTGCATGGCCGATACTCCGCCAGCCTCCATGGCCAGGCGAGCATCCTCAACCACGGTGATGCGGTCACATAGTTTGGCAGCACTATCTGCCAGGTTCTGACCATATATTGAGGCTATCTTCTCGCGATGGAGCACGGCCAGCACTCCAGAGGCCTCGATGGCTGGACCCTTGGTTACCAGGACATCATCTCCAGGCCTCGCTCCTTTTGGAGTCACGTACGAACCCTTGGGCGCGATGGAGAATACGGTGATGCCACCAATCATTGGACTGGTTATCCCCGGGTAGTAACAGGTATGACCGCCCACTATGGTGATATTCAGGTCCTTGGCGGCGGAGTTAACGGAACATATGAGTCGCTTAAGGTCAGCGTCTGATGTTCCTGGCGGGACCAGTAGGGAATAGGTCATGAACTGTGGTCGAACGCCCATGACGGCAATGTCGCTGGCTCCGATGTGGACTGCCACCCAGCCAAGGAACTCAAGCGGAAGCCCTGGAAGGGTGAAGGTTGGATCCTCGGCAATGATCAATACATTATCATTTCCAATGTCGATCACGCCTGCATCAACCCCTGCCTGCGGGGGAACTATCAGCTTATCCGAAGGAGCTCCAAGATTTCCGCTCAGTAATTGGTTGAGTACTTCTGAGCGAACCTTGCCAATGATTGGCGATGGGTTCGAATAGGCACGGTAGGCATTGGCAAGCTCGCACACCTCCCGAGCGACCTCGATTGGATCCTCACCCAATAGGACCGTTACTGGCTCCTTGCCAACAGCACCGCTCTCATAGGCCATTCTAGGCGCCTTTCCAGCAGACAGCCTGATCACTTCTCCCGCCTTCCAGGGCATGGATGCTTCCTCTTCTTCCTTGATATCATCAGGCTCACGAGAGCGGTCGATCTGGATCAGTGACCAATCCTTCTGGCGACAATAATCCTCCAGGAATCTTACCAGGTCTGGATTGTTTGCGAAATTGATTCCCGCACGTATCGATGGATACACTTCATGAATATGAATGAGAAAACGGGCCATGTGGCTGGATGCGCCGAACTTTGATGGGCCAGAGGCGTGAGGCGCCCCTCCCACTATGGTGATCCTCCCTTCTACCGCCAGCACATCATGCTTGTCCTTGGGAGATTCTTTGGAGTAGACGAAGTTCGTCCTCACCTCCGGGATTATGGCGGCAAATGCCTCACAACCCTCGATCATCTCCACTGCAAGCTTCATGCGTCCATTCATCTCATAAATCTCTTCCATGGGACTCCCCAGCAACGTGCCCCATAACAGAATGCCATGATAATTTTTGTCATTGGTGTCTGGAATGAGTGGGCGAGAGTGTATTCAATGAGGATGTACGATTTGAACGCATGAGATCGCTGAAAACCATTTAGAGATCATTTCAAAATTTAGTTTCACGATGCTATGTAGCAGACTTGGTCCGAGGCCTCAAACTCTCTCATTGATGACATGAACAAGTAGCTATCTAGAATCCTACATGCTTTTGGAGGAAACGCCAGTGTCACAGTGAAGATTGTGATCGTGCCCCCTAAGGCCGATCGTGACCACATCATCATTTAGAATTATCTCTCATAATTATACTGCAGAACAATGCGTTTTCCTTAAATCAAGCATACGTGGAAAAGATCATGAGGCATCCTCAGAACCATCCGGAGACCTATGTTGTTGTCATGAGGCATTTCCTATTATTCCAAGAAACGCATTCCATGCATGATCCTCCAGGCCATCATTTCTCATAAACGACTAGAAGAAGGAACAGACCTATAGCAAGGTCCGACTCTATTTGGAACCTTAAGAATGACCCCATAGAGTCCACCTCTGAACACAAAACAGAGATTATTCCTCAGAGGGCCATTCAACTTTTTTCCAGCATTATTGGCTGTATTTAAATTCTGCAGACTGGGAATTATTGAATGGATACATTTTACTCCCTTTATCCATGTATAGATTTAGATAGTTGTATTCTGCAATATATTAATCTATTCATCGTTTAATCATTGTATTTCATAATCAAATAATCTACTTAAGACTTAATAATAGTAAAATTATACAGGGCCAATGGCATTATCGTCATTGGGCGCATGCTTCAGA
>JAAYQQ010000083.1 GCA_012519255.1 Methanobacteriota archaeon
CAAAGAGGAGACCGAGGACCCTATCCTTCTCAAGGTCCGGGCAATGAGCACCTATCAAAAGATAGCGGCCCTGTTCGGCTCGATCGTATACCTGACTCCACCGATACCTTTCCTGGTAGGAATGACGTCCAAACGGCTTTTCCGCAAGTGGGCGGCGAACGAACGTGCTGAGGGGCACGGCATGGGGCCCGTGTGGCCTTAATGAGTGTGATGCTCTTCCGGAGAGGTCAGGCGAGCAAAGGCGCCGGCCACGGCCTCATTCAGTGAAGGATGAATTATCTGGCTGCGGGCCAGCGGCAGGTAGCTTTCGTCACCTGCGTTCATGAGATACACCAGTTGTTGAACCAATAGATCGGCCTCTGGGCCGACTATATGCGCGCCCAATATCCTTTTCGTTCCAGCCTCCACCAGGACCTTTACCAGCCCATCGTTATTTGCCATGGCCTCCCCCTTGGCCACGTTGGCGTATGAGCTGAGACCAACCAGATATTTCCGACCGCTCTTCTTAACCTCATTCTCACTCATGCCCACGCTCCCAATTGTAGGGTAGGTATACACTGCGTGAGGAATGGCGTGTTCGTCGATGATGGCCTTATTTTGGGCAGATAAATTGTACCATACGATCCGACTCTCGTAATTGGCAGTGTGACGGAACATGTGTCGGCCAGTGATATCTCCCAGTGCCCAGATGCCCGGCGCGGTAGTCTCCAGATGTTCATTAACAACGACATAGCCTCGCTCATCCAGCTGGACACCTGTGACAGTGGGATCAAGCCAGTCGGCATTGCTCTTCATCCCTGCCCCGATGAGTAATAATTCCGCCTCATCTCTCATCGGAGCCATGGTCTGCCTATCCCTTCCAATCACCTGGACATTTCCGTCAGATTTCCGGACTTCCTGTACATCATAAGCAGTGCGGATGGTTACGTGTTTCCCTAGCCTTCGCATCACAACGTCACCCATCTCTAGCTCTTCTCGAGGCAATAGCCGGACGTTTCTCTGTAAGATGGTTACCTTGGTACCAAAGGCAGAGAAAAAGTGACCGAACTCGCAGGCCTTGTACCCGCCGCCAATGATCATCATGCTCTGAGGCAACCTGGTTATGTCAAAAATTGTCTCAGATGTATGGTAATTCACATCATCCAGGCCAGGGATATTGGGGATGGCGCTACGAGCCCCTCCAGCTATGACGATCTTGGGAGCGCGTAAGGTCCGATCAGATGCTTGAAGAGTCTTGTCGCCAATAAATCGGACAGTATCCTGAAGTAGAGTGGCCCTAGGGTCCTGTTTGATCGCCTCAAAGATGTGGTCTCGTTCCCTCAGAACAGCGCCCCATGTCCTACGCCTAACCGTTTCAAAATCGGCAGATTCCAGACTGGCGTTGACGCCGACGTGTACGCCGTCCTCTATCTGTCGAATAATATCGGCCGGATAGATCCACATCTTGCTTGGGATGCACCCCCTATTTAGACAGGTGCCGCCCATCGGTCCGTTCTCAGCCAGCGCCACCTTCATACCTGTGTTCACGGCAGCGTCCACGAGGTTGAGACCGGCGCCGGAGCCAATGACTACCAGATCATACTCTTCCAATACTCTCCCCGCCAAATTGGAGGATAACTAGGCTACCCGCTCGCTAAGTACGATTCGCAGGAACCTTGTTCTTGTGAAGTCTATGATGCCACGCCATCTAACAATCAGCCTAGTCTTAGGAGATGGTCTTGTGGCTATCGCGATGAGAACGGCATCTTACAGCGTATCCTCATGATGAGTAAGTGAAAATAGCACAGACCTTGTTGTAAACCACCTTGTGGCGATGTCGATCACTTATACTCTACCGACAATTGGCAATATTGTTGTTTTACATTTTTTGTCGAAGGTGTTGTCGGAATTATTCTTCCAAGAAACCTAGATCTATCCCATGGCTTGGCGTGCCCATATCTGGTCATGGTGTCGCTCGGTCGTCACTGTCATCGCGTACCCCATGATTACCTAGGGGTCAGATAGCAGTTCTGGGCGTTTGTCCAGGTTCATTTGGCAGTAGGTGCCATGCATGGTCAGAGGCATAAGTCGATGTCGAGACCGTGCTGAGAGCTTTGATCTCACTCTGCACCTTCCGCTTTATTACGCGGAGCCAACTTTCTGCGCAATGGTCGCGTCCCCGCACCCTAGACCATGGGATGAGTGCATCAACCTCGTCGAACCCGCAGTCATAATATCTCGCACTATAGCTAAGGAGGCGGCCCATTGTATCAAAATTTGCCACCCTATAGATCCCATTCAGGAGTGGCATGGGGAATTAAAAATAAGAGCGGAAAGGGGCCCCTAGGCTTGTTCCACGGTCAAATGTAACTTGCCCGTCCTTGCCGCTTGAAGCACTTCTGGTGTAAGTGGCTCTCCATTAGCTATGAAGTGCTCCGAATCGACCTCCTCCACGATGCAATATGTGAACGGAAGGAGGTTCTCCTTGGGACTTGGTCGGCACTCAATTTCGGCCACCACTTCTGACACTCGCTTGGCCATTTCATTTATGCATTCTTTATCCAGGCTCCCCTTCAGAACTTGTATTGTTATTACGGGCATCTCTCTTCCCCCTTTATCGCTTGAATCCTGGGAAAAAAGGAACAACCAGAACCTCATTTTCATCTTTTTAGGTTCAAATATTTAAACGTTGCTACAATCCCATATCAAGCAAACTCAATCCTATAATCCCGCCCTTGGTTATGCGATGACTCCAATCCCAATCAAGACTATGAATGAAAATGAGTGAGAAACGAATAGTAATTGCGACAATTTCCGAATTGAACGCCTATGGGTCTAATATGGAGTATGTGTTAAAAGCGCACACGGAGGGATTCGAACCCCCGGCTTGCAGCTTAGGAGGCTGCCGCCATATCCAGGCTAGGCCACGTGTGCATTGCTAACCGCACAAAGTAAAGGGTATAGAAAAGGTTTGCTGAAGGGGCTTACTCCTTTTCCTGGGGAAGCTCTTCAGGAGATGGCTCATCAGAAGTTTCTTCGACCTCTTCGGGAGTCTCTTCGGCAACGGCCTCTTCCTGGGCCGGCTCGATCTTCACGTACTCCTCGATAAAGCGCACGTTGCTTGCGTCCATGGCCTCGCGGAGGTCAGCCACGATACGGTACTTGGCAAGCAGCCACTTCTGATCATATTTGCATACATCCGGAAGGACGAGAGAAATGACCTTGTCCTCAACGGTTATGCCAAATCCCTCAGAAGTCCCATAGTCCATCTCCAGGATGTTCTTGACCTTGTCCTCATCGGTCTCGGCCTTGGAGATTACGGTGAATTTGTATTTCAGATCCTTGCCAGCTAGGCGGCGATTGAAGTCGATGCGGACGCGACCGGCAGTTACGGCGGTGACCAATCCAACACGGTTACGGATGTTTACCTCCATCCCAACATGCGGCTCGATCTCTTGCCTGCGGAACTCACGCAGAGGTATCAGTTCGACCAGCTTGGGGTCTCTCTGACCAGCAGCCTTCTCGGCTGGCACGGTGACCTCGACCTCTTTGCCCACCTCAGCACCCTCAATGGCCTCATCGAGGCCCTGGAATATTCTGCCCCCTCCCACTAGGACAGGAATGGGCCTGTATTCGATCTCCTCATTGAAGACATCGTTATCCTTGGCAGTCTGAGCGTTAGTGGTATCGAAGAGTTCGTCCGTTTCTGCGATACAGCCATCGAAGTTCATCAAGACGATGTCCCCCTTGGCAATCTTGACCGCATCATTATTATCGTTCGCCATGAAATTCACCTGTAAATCCATTAATAGGATATGGCTTGTCGTCATTAATTTGTTATTTTTATAGTTTGTGGTACCTCAGCGCCCACTCTCAGCACCCATGATTCACATCTTCAAGAGATTAGAATGGAATTCATTCCCCCTCAAGACTTCGAGTCTGCCCAATGGGGGTCAGGATTTACCAGATCTCTCACAAACGTGCTCACAGATGTCGATGAATGGCCCATCAAGCACCTATCTGACACTATAGAGGCGTCAGAGATATAGTGGTATTGGCGCCTCATCCCACAATAGAGTATAGGGCGGTTGAATTTGAGGATGTTTGCTGTCACGCCCATGGCCAGGAGACCTTGGAGTCCAACTCATCCTGTGGAATCGCCCTCCCTAAATCTGCGCCCCCCTCTGCTCAATGCTGCCCCATCATGGTGTTAAAATGAGCAGCTTCCTCGGAGAGGGCGAAGATGTCGGGCTGCCGCTCCTACATCGAGCTCACTCGATCGGCCCCACTCTCCATGCGCACGACCCTTTGGTAAAGTGAAAATGAAAAAGGTATGACTCAACCCTCAGAAAATGAACGGTTGTTCACCCAAAACAACATCCAATATTAAAATAAAATGAGATATGTAGGGGGTAGAACGCCCAGCCGCCCATAAAGGATAAATGCTTGAGGGAGGTTACGAAGGCGGAAGCCACCATGGCATAGCTCGGTAGCGCGGCTGACTTGTAATCAGCAGGTCGCGAGTTCGAATCTCGCTGGTGGCTCCACTCCCAGTCACTTTTTTATTAAGAAATCCAGACAGGATGGGGAGCATGCTATTGGATGATTCCCCTCTCACCCCTGATCCCTCCGGCTATTCTACAACCATACAGTGTCATCCTCGCAGTAATCTATTTTCAACACGAGGAAGCAAAAGTCCTCTTCCACCAGGGACATGCCGTGGACCTCACCCGGCTCACATATTAGTATGTCGCCCCGACCCATTCTGACATCGATTCCGTCGATGGTTATGGAACCAGGGGCGAGAGCGTAGAACACCTCTGTCTGGACCTTATGAAGATGTGGCGGCATGGCATCTCCCTTCTTGAACTGCACCTCTTGAACCAGAGATACCTCGGCAGGGAGGGGAAAGTCTTCCAGCAGTCGCCTCTTGCGATACCCTCTTCCATTTTGCCAAGGTCTTTCTGCAGAGCTATGATATCTCATGATCTCACCACGTCGCCCAGCACACCGTCCAGGATATCCACGCCTTCGTCGAGGAAATCTTCCTCAACTATGAGCGGTGGGACGAAACGTATGGTCGAACGCCCCGCTGGCAATAAGATTGCTCCACGCTTGAAAGCTAGTTCGATCGCCCTGTCGCGCTCTGCCACCGCATGCGCCTTCGATTGACGATCCTTTACCAGTTCGATCGCCTGCATTAGGCCAAGCCCTCGTACATCACCGATCATGTCATGACGCTCCTGTAACTCAAGGAGGCGACGGTGAAGATAGTTTCCAAGCCTGGAAGCCCTTTCAGCCAGTCGCCCCTCCTCTATGATATCAAGAGTGGCCAGCGAGGCCGCGCAAGCTAGGAGATTTCCCCCATAAGTAGTTGAGTGCGCTCCCGTGGACATATCAAGTCGCCGAGAAAAGATCGTGGCGGCGATGGGTACGCCCGACCCTAGCGCCTTGGCGGTGCACATGATGTCCGGGATTACATCGTAATGCTCAATCGCCCACATTCTCCCCGTACGGCCCATCCCTGCCTGGATCTCATCATCAACCAATAGGATGCCGTGGCGTCGGCATATCGCCGCAATCTCCTGGATGAACTCCCTTGGCGGGACAATATAGCCCCCCTCACCCTGGACTGGCTCAATGAACAGGGCCGCTACCTCTTCCGGAGGAAGCAGAGTGGTGAAATACACGTCTTCCAAGACCCTGGCACAGTGCATCCAGCAGGATGATGGCTCCATGCCGTAGGCACAGCGATAGCAATAGGCATAGGGCATATGCACTACGCCAGGGACTGTTGGGAAGAAACGCTCTCGCTGAACTGGCTTGCTCGCAGTGAGCGATAGTGAACCAAGGCTCCTCCCATGAAAGCATCCCAGGAAAGCGACGAACTGTTTACGGCCGGTGTTCCACCTGGCCAACTTCATGGCCGCTTCAACACTCTCGGTACCGCTATTGCTGAAGAACACTTTCCTATCCTGATCGCCTGGCGCAAGGTTACCAAGGCGGCGAGCCAGTTCAACCTGAGCGGCATAGTAGAAATCGGTGCCGGCGAAGTGGATAAGCCTGTCGGCCTGCTCCTTCACTGCCTGCACCACTCGCGGATGAGTGTGTCCGAGATTGAGAACTGCCATTCCACTAGAGAAATCCAAAAAATCGTTGCCGTCAACGTCGGTGACCACGCCGCCGTGGGCATGAGCGGCCGCCACCGGCAAGATCTTGGTCGATGTGGCTACATATCTGCTATCCTGAACCACCATCTCTCTGGCCTTGGGCCCCGGCGGTTCCACCATGATCCTGGCATATCTCCCCATTCCAATCTATTAGAACTATCGTTTCGGCCATATTTCCCCTTTGGGAATCTAACCTTTCCGCATTTTTCAAATACCTTACACTCCAAGAATATGATGGGAAGATGGTTGATAGGTCCGTCAGTCTATGGATAGTTGTACTTCTAGTCTTAAGCGCCTTCGCAGCAGTGGCCGCAGTAACGCCTTCAGCCATGGGGCCAGACGACGATATCAATGGAGATGGTGTGCATATCCCCCGGGCAAGTACGGACTATCGGCAACCAGAACTGAGGGAAATGGTAGATGTGATGATGGAGGGGGGAGAGGTCGCCATGAGCATATCTGCCAGACCTGCTCGAGACTTCCTGGCAGAAGGCGGAAGATGGGTATGGGCATTCAGCCTGGCAGGGGACAGGGTGGCCACTGGTGACGCGACCATCAGGTTCAATGGTGGAGATCACATCGAATGGAGATCCTCCCCTGAAGTGAGCATGCTCGCCGGGTACGGTCCCCGGTTTGAGCAGGGGCCCAGCACTTCCATGACCTCTGCCAACCTGGAGTTCAGTATAACCATACACAAGTCTGGCACCTATACCCTCAGAGCGTGGATAATGGAAGAGAGGGCTGCCGTGGCTGGCGATCTTCCGTCCCCCTCTTCCACTTTCGCCAGGTGTCCAGAACTTGCTGTGCCCCTCACCGTTAAGAAGCTTCTTCCCCCCAGGGTAGAGGTCAAGCAGACCCTCTCCGGCCCCCGTGGAGTCCAGCAGCTGGATCAATACATCGGCCTTCTTATTGCCGATAGGGTCGATCGGGGAGATACTGAATGGACAGGCACCGTGGAGGACTATATCGCCATAGAGAAAGAGGGCATCAACGCCTCCGATGTGGCTGGAAGGGTTGGATCATTCTACAATACCATCGTGTGGGAGGAAGAAGAGGGTCGCCTGATCGGGCACATCAAAAGTACCGTCCCATATGGGCTCATACCGCAGACCAGATGGACCATCAATGTCGAACTGAGCTTCTTCACTGGCGGTAGCTACAATATCACCACCTGGGCAGAGGATGGAGATAACGGGAAGATCGTCTCGGAGGAAACGCGCCTAAATCTTATAGTGGAGGCACGAGCTCCCATACCTGATCCACTCCCGGACCCCAACTCAACAAACAACACCTCAATTCTTTCCCGCCCCTTCACCGAGACCGGAGGAGACCTCGTCATCGATCCCTATCTAACCAATGTTGCCACTAGAGAACAATATTGAAAACAGAAGGACGGCGGCCTGTAACTTGAGGAATGGAGATGTGAGCGCTCGGCAAGAAAAGGTTCTATCAGGATCTTGGGGAGCATTTTGAGTGAGCGGGCAATGGCCTGACAGCCTAATATTCACCGGCGAGCCCCTCAGCAGACTCGATGCACTTGCTCAATATGGAGTAGGCTCTCATCATGTCCTCCTCATTAACGATGAATATGGTGTCGGTGAATACACTCACCGACTCTACCACATTAATACCGCCACTTGATAGATTACTGGCCAGGAAGGCATACACGCCGCTGGTCTCGGTGATGCGCTCGGGCGAACGTACTGATATCTCAACCAGGCCCTGGCGAGTCTTCAAGATATTTTCCTGCCCCACTGCCCACACCACCTCATTCTTGAGTTTTTCATCGGCGATTATGGTAATGGCATGCGTTCCCTGAATGATCTGCATGATGCTCTTCTCATTGAGCAGTCTCTTGAAGATCGGCTCAAGTCGGTGGAGGACTGTCCAATCATTCTTTGCAGTGATGATGGCTATCTTTGTCTTTAGCTCCAGGCGAGAGTTGCGTAATATGCGCAGGATCTCCCTCTCATGGTCCTGCCGCCCAAGTTTTACAGCATAACGGCGGCAGGCGATCATTACCGCCTCCTCATTAACGATACTTAGATCCTTCATGATGAGACGTGCGAGGGAAGAGTAGTTGATGAGATCCTTAGAAATGCAATCCTTGATGCTTGGATGAGCATCTATGTAGTGTCTGGTGCGCTCAGCAATGCTCTCCCTGGGGGCGCCCTTTTTCATTGACTGAGATGAATAACAAGTGTTGTTATTAAGCTTTCACCCTCACAGTGCATCCAGAAAGAGGCAGAAGGGCCTTATCCTGGCCAGTGCCACTCACCAATGGCCTGCGCGAGCATCTGTGGAGGCATCACACGGCCCTAGGCGGTCTGCGAAGCAATACGGAGAAGAAGAATACCGCAAGATACTTAGGCATATGAGCCGTAACGCCGCTCTCATAACAGGGAATGGTGTAAAGATTGCTGGTACCGCAGATGTTCTGCCCGGTACCAATGGCACCTAATCTCATGCCCTGTTACAACATATAGCACATGGCGATGATGGACATGGATGTGGATGTAGATGATGTGAAGTGTTACCGGTACCGCTTTGATGAGAGCGGACCTCTGGCCATTGCCACCTTTGCCATAATGCTCGCCATAGTGGTGCTTACGATGCTCCACGCGATCTCTAACGCTGGCCCATTCTGGACATTTATTGCCGCATGGGTTCTGCTCATCGTATTGCTTCCCGAATTCGTCAACAATATGCTTAACGGGACGAGTGCACGGATTGCGGCCGCCCTATCGCTAGCCATCTTCTCAGGTTATCTATTTTTGGGGCCAACCGGCCCAAGCATCAATGACCTCATTGGGGTGTTGTCGCTTATTCCGGCTGGTATGATAATATTCAGCCTATGTATGGCCACATTACTGCTGATCAATGAACGTGGACACGGACATATGATCCGGCAGTTCTTGATGGTGACCACGTTTCTATCATACGAAACTGTGATCTTGATCCACGGCCCCATCGCTTACTACCATGACATGTTTTTTGGAAGCGAGTGGATCCAGGGCAATACCGAATTTATGATATACTTCATAGTCGGCACCGCTGTCGGACTGGCATTAAGTCTAATCGTGAACAGTGCCTTACGCCGGCGTACAGATGATATGGGAATAGACGCCATGGAACGGTGATATGGACATGCGTAAGGCTCAGAACACCATCATTGCCGCATCCGCCATCGCCATCGGGGCCATGCTGGTCGCCAGCATTATAGAGGGATATCGATACTCCTACGCTACCTCGATCGCCTGCCTGCTCCTCCTAATGATTCCCGCTATTTGCATGGCCAAGGATGTTGTATTATTGCCCTGGCCCGTCGTGCTGTGTATTGGCGTTGCCCTATCCCTCCATTGCCTTGGGGTTTTAATGGACTGGTATACTCTAATACACTGGTGGGACAAGCTGACCCACCTGGTATCAGGCATAGCCGTCGCATCCCTGGCAGCGCTTGCATTAATAGTCTTCATAGTCTCCTCCAGCAAAACCATAGTGCCCCTGGCCTGGGTCCCCTTCCTTATAATCATATCCGTCCTCACCATGGAGGGCATCTGGGAGATCTTTGAGTTCTCGTTAGACACCATCATAGGTACTTACACACAGCACAGTCTGGCCGACACAATGGGCGATATCACGACGAACACCATTTCTGGCGTGATAGCAGGTCTTGGCGTTGCATATTATATGTCTAAAGCCTCACTGGACTGCCTTGTTGAGAGCATGCGCGTAGACAGGATAGTGAACTGGGTGCGCCATCAGTTCATCGATTGAACACCTGGCAAATAACAAGCCCTCATTGTCCGGTCTATTTTGCAGATCTATGCGCTACAACGATGAATATGCCGTAGCATGTTCGTAGCAGAAATATTAGGCGTGGGGCGCCCCCGGGCGCCCCCTGCCAGGTGAGTGAGATAGACACTCATCCCTACTGGGCCAGGAAGTTCTCCACGGTGTTGTTGAACGCCTTGATGGAAGATTCGTCAAGGATAAGCGGAGGAATTAGCCTAACCACCTTTCCAGCGCAGACGTTGACCAGAATGCCATTGGAAAAGGCACATTTCTGCAGCATCTTGGCCTCATCTCCCATCTCCAACCCGATCATAAAGCCCTTGCCCCGAACCTCCTTAATACGGCCGTTGGAAGAGTTTGCAAACGAGCGGAGGTCCTGCATCCAGCGACCCCCAAGGTTTCGTGCCCGTTCATCTAAACGTTCCTTCTTCATTGTCTCAATGACCGTCTTGGCCACCACGGTACCTAACGGATTCCCTCCAAATGTGGTGCCATGTGAGCCGGGCTGGAATGATGTGGCTACCTCCTTGGAGGCTACACAGGCGCCGATGGGGAAGCCGTTGGCCAGGGCCTTGGCCAGGGTGATTATGTCCGGGACGACGCCATAATGCTGAAAGCCAAAGAAACGACCAGTGCGGCATAGGCCCGTCTGAACCTCATCACAAATAAAGAGCGCACCACTATCATCGCAGAGGTCCCTGGCAGTGCGGAAGAACTCCTCCCCTGCAGGAAGAACTCCTCCCTCTCCCTGAATGGGCTCAAGAATTATTGCCGCGGTGTCCTTGGTGACCGCACTCTTGAGTTGTTCAGCATCTCCGTAGTCGACGAAGTCAAAAGCAGAGGATAGAAGGGGTTCGAACCCGTTCTGATATTTTGTTTGACCAGTGGCGGATAGAGCAGCGGCGGTGCGACCATGGAATGAGTTCAAGGCAGACACTACCCTCGTACGGCCAGTATGCTTGGCTGCCAACTTGAGAGCCGCCTCATTGGCCTCAGCGCCACTGTTTACAAATAGCACATCCTCTAGAGGAGGGGGGCAAATAGATACGATGGCCTGAGCGGCCTCGGCCTGCTCCTTGACCAAATATAAATTGGATACGTGTATGAGCCGCTTGGCCTGCTCGCACACTGCCTTGGTGATGGCCGGATGGGCGTAACCGAGCGAGTTGACGGCAATGCCGGCGACTAGATCAATATACCTGCGACCCTCGATATCCCATAGTATCTCTCCTTCCCCATGGTCGAAACATATCTCCTGCCTGGCATAATTTTGGAACAGGTAGTCCTGATCCATCTTCTTAATCTCATCTAATTTCATTTTATCCCCGCGTGATGGTCGTTCCGATCCCTTCCGCATCCATCAGTTTCCTGACGATGGAGTGAGGTTCCCTTCCGTTGAGCATATGGACGGCGCCAACACCATGACTGAGGGCATCCCGGCAGGCCTCTACCTTGGGGATCATGCCACCAGTTATGATGCCCCCATCGATAAGCTCATCGAGATTATCAAGTGAAATTGCATTGATCACTTCAGAGGTCCCTTGACCCTCCCGAAGGATACCTGGTACGTCGGTGAGGAGTATCAGTTCCCCCGCCCCTACCGAACATGCCACAAAGGCAGCCACGGTATCGGCATTGACATTGTAGAGGTTTCCATCAAGGTCAGCTCCAATTGGATAGATCACCGGGACCTCATTCCTTTCTAGCATGAGACGTAGTTTTGCTTCGCGAACATGAGTGATGTCTCCAACATTCCCAAGATCTACCTTTATCGCCTGGCCATTCTCCATGGCCTGTACCGGCGCCTTCTTGTCGCAGATCACCCCGATCTCGGCGGCGGAGACTCCTTTCGCATTTATCCCTGCGGCCAGGAGCGCATTGACCACTCTGGCATTGATATTGGAGAGGACATCATCTGCCACGTCAAGAGCGGCGGCGTCAGTGATCCTTAGCCCGGCCACCTTGCGTACTGCCAGGCCACGGCGTTCCATCTCCGAGCTTATCTCGGGGCCCCCTCCATGAACCAGCACGAGCTGGAAACCCTGGCTGATAAGTTTTCCAAGATCTTCGACGAAGTTATCCAGGTCCCCTTCTCCGCTCAGCGAGTTACCGCCGAACTTGATCAGTATACGACGTGGGTTGGCAGTGGCGCTCATATGATCACTTAAGATGTGTACTCAGCGTTGATCTTTACATACTCATAGCTGAGATCACAACCCCACGCCTCTGCCTGACCCTGCCCCACGCCCAGATCCAGAGTCATGACTATTCGTTTCTTGGACAGTAGTTTCCGTGCCGCCACCTCACCCTCAGAGCATGGTTCGATCTGGGGTACGCCTTGATCGAACAGCACCACCGCACGTTCACCCGTGCCCAGGGTGAGACGGACATTATCAATATCATAGGTACTGCCGGAGTTACCAAGCGCAGCCAGGATCCGCCCAAAGTTGGGGTCTGCACCAAACACCGCGGTCTTTACCAGGCTGGAAGAGATTATCCACCGTCCAGCCTTACGGGCCTCAGCGTCATCTTTTGCCCCAATGACCTTGAGTTCAATGAGCTTTGTCGCTCCTTCTCCATCTGTCACTACCTGCTTGGCCAGCGACCGCACTACTTTATCCACGCCCTTCCAGAAAATGGGATTGTCGTCGACGGGCGGTCCACCAGCGGCGCCGTTGGCCATGAAGACAGAGATATCATTGGTACTCTGGTCTCCATCGACGTTGATAACGTTGAAGCTGTTGTCGATCGCTTCCTGCCAGCGCATCTCGGGAGAGCGGGTGAGGACCGCATCTGTGGTTACGAAAGAAAGCGTCGTGGCATGCTGCACCTTCATGGACGGAGATATCATGCCCGAGCCCTTGGCCATCCCGGCAATGGTAATCTTGGTTCCATCCTCAAGTGTGATCTGCACCGCGGCCTCCTTGATCACCTTATCAGTGGTAAGGATCGCCATGGCTGCCCGATGATCGGCCTCACGGCCACGGGACAACTCCTTCGAGGCC
Organism: Methanobacteriota archaeon; assembly: GCA_012519255.1. GTDB lineage: Archaea > Thermoplasmatota > Thermoplasmata > Methanomassiliicoccales > Methanomassiliicoccaceae > DTU008. The sequence continues at coordinate 12,950 of JAAYQQ010000083.1, forward strand.
TCCTGGATGCCTGCAGAGATCTTCTCCATGGGCAGGCGGCGCCCAATGATTCCTGTAGACGCTACCCCCACCAGGGACTCATCTATACCCAGGGCCTTTGCGGTAAGCTCAACCATGGTGCGAGCATCTTTCAACCCTTGCTCGCCAGTGATGGCATTGGCGTTGCCGCTGTTGATGACAAAGGCTTGAGGGTTCGTGACCTCCTGCTTTATCATGAACTCAATGGGGGCAGCCCGCATCCTGTTCTGAGTATAGGCGCAGGCGCCGAATGTAGGATGCTCAGAGTAGAGCATAGCGAGGTCCAGCCTCTCCCTCTTGATCCCGCAGTGCACTCCCGCAGCCTTCCAGCCAAGCGGGGTGGTAACGCCACCATCGATAGTTTTCATTTCATTTACCTCTTAAATTCCTAGTCCGGGGAAATCAAGGCCACTGGCCTCATCCATCTTAAACATAATATTGGCGTTCTGTACCGCCTGACCGGCCGCTCCCTTGACCAGATTGTCCAAGGCGCCCATGGCCACCACGGTATTTCCGACCACCTCAAAACCAACCTCACAGATATTAGCGCCTACGGTCGAAGGGATAGCGGGCACACTGGTGATGCGCACGAATCGCTCCTTCCCATATAACGACTGGTAGACCGCGGTAACATCCTCCTTGGTGACACCGTCCTTGAGACTGGCATAGCTTGTAGTAAGCATGCCCCGGACGATGGGGAGAAGGTGGGGAGTGAAGACCACATCTATATCATTTCCGGTAAGGCGGTCGAACACCATCTTAATCTCTGGAGTGTGGCGGTGATTGCCCACCTTGTACGGAGACACGGAAGCGCCGCAATTGGGATGGTGGGTCGATTGTGTGAGCTTCTGTCCTGACCCAGAAGTGCCGCTCTTGGCATCGATGATGATCTTGCCTTCTACCAGATCATTTATGAAGAGAGGGGCGAGAGAAAGGATAGAACAGGTAGGATAGCACCCTGGATTGGCCACCAGGTCCGCTCCGGCAATATCCTCACGGAATAGTTCTGTAAGTCCGTAAGCCGCCCGGGACATATTGCCCGGATCAGTATGCTCATGTTCGTACCAGGTAGCATAAACGGTGGGATCGCCTAGACGATAATCCCCACTCAGGTCCACCACCTTAATGCCGCGGGAGAGCAGATCCGGAACGAATTTCATGGACGCCGTATGAGGCGTGGCCAGAAAGACCACATCATAGTCTTCATCGTCTGGCAGACTGTCCACAAAGGTGAGGTCGCTGAAGCCCCTTAAGAATGGCATCGCCTCCGCTATGGACTCTCCCGCCCTCTTCCGAGAGGTTATTGTTTCCAGGGAGATCCGAGGATGTCGACTTAGGATACGGGCAAGTTCGCTTCCGGTATATCCGGATGCTCCTATCACGGCGGCCTTGATCATGGTAAACGTGAACTCCAAGTTGTGAAGAGGTCATGTTAAAAATAGTACAGTATTAAGATTGATGACTCATATGAGACAAAAGTGCCCCCCATATGTTGTACAGGGAACGGTCAGACTTACTGGACCCACTAATGTCTTAAAAGGAACATCTGGGGGAGTGATTTTGTCAAATATGGCGCATCACGGCTAAATAATGAATTCTTGGTAGACGGGAAGACACCAAATGCAATCTAGCTCAACCAGGGAAATAAAGGATGAGATTCAGCGAAAAAAGGTGGTTCTCGCTTACTCCGGAGGTCTAGACACCTCTGTGGCCATCCGATGGCTCGAAGAAGTTTATGGCCTGGATGTCGTGGCCGTATCCATAAACATCGGGCAGCCTAACGACGTAGAGTCCAACATCGAACGGGCCAGGAATATTGGCGCCATCTCCGCATACGCAATCGACGCCCGGAAGGATTTTGTCGAGAATTACATCTGGCCATCCCTGAAGGCCAACGCACTCTATCAGGGAGTGTATCCACTAAGCACGGCCATTGCCCGCCCGCTCATAGCCAAGGTCTTGGTGGATGTGGCACGGAAGGAGGGAGCAGAATATATCGCACATGGCTGCACCGCCAAGGGCAATGACCAGGTAAGGTTCGATGTCAGCATAGGCGCGCTCGCCCCTGATATTCAAATAATCGCCCCCCTGAGGGAATGGGTCATGACTCGGGAGGCGGAAATTGACTACGCCATAAAGGAAAAGATACCCATACCGGTGAAGAAGGCATGCCCCTATTCCACGGATGAAAATCTATGGGGTCGCAGTTGCGAGTGTGGCATCCTCGAAGACGCTTCAAGGGAACCGCCAGAAGAATCTAGGAGGTGGACCATCTCTCCAATCAAGGCACCCGATACGCCCACCTATGTTCAGATCGGCTTCAAAGAAGGAATCCCCATCTCACTGGACAATGAGAAGCTACCTCCCATCGAGCTTATAGAACGCCTCAACGATATCGCCGGCGCCAATGGTGTAGGTCGCATAGATCACGTGGAAGACCGGCTGATAGGCATCAAGTCTCGCGAGACCTATGAATGCCCTGCCGCAGTAACTCTAATAAAGGCACACCAGGCGCTTGAGGGAATGGTTCTGACCAGGGACGTCCTCTCCTACAAGAAAGGAGCGGAGCAGCGCTTCTCCGAGCTTGCCTATGATGGCCAGTGGTACTCCCCCCTCCGAGATGCTCTGAATGCCTTTATAGACAAGACGCAGGAGTTTGTCACCGGCACCGTCCGCGTAAAGCTATATAAGGGAAGTGTCGACATCGTTGGTCGGGAGTCTCCCTACTCATTATACAATAAGGAGCTGGCCACCTATGCCGGGGGCGACAGTTTCGACCACACCTCAGCCAGGGGATTCATATACGTATGGGGTCTGCCCCTGCGGACGGCAGCCTTGGCTCATCCATCAGGTCAAAGCAACAAGGTGGCCTGCTGCCAGGAGCCTTCACAAGGAGTCGAGGAGCCAGGGAAGAGATGATCAGGTGCTTTCCCCTCATCATTCCAGGCTCAATGACCAAACAGATGTGAGAGTATTATGAAAGAAAGGAAAGTGTTGTGGTCAGGGAGGTTTGGCCGGGGAGCCACGGAGGAAACACTGGAGTTTACATCCTCCCTGGCAGTAGATAGGCTATTGGCAAGGTATGACCTTCTTGGCTCGCTGGCCCATGCGCGCATGCTCTATCGCCAAGGCATCCTTTCCCTAGAGGATGGCAGAAACATAACTGACGGTCTGAAAGTGTTGTATGAGCAAGCCGAGGAGGGCGAACTGCCAATAGATCCTCGCCTGGAAGATATACACACCAACAACGAGTTTCTTCTAACTGCCATTATCGGGGATGCGGGAGCGCGGCTCCATACTGGACGCTCGCGCAATGATCAGGTAGCCACCGATGTGAGGATGTGGCTGCGCGATGCTATTTTGGAGACGATAGAGGCGGTGATGTCTCTGGAACATGCCCTGATGGAGCGCGCATCAGCGAGTGTGAATATTATCATGCCTGGCTTCACACATGTCCAGCACGCCCAGCCCATCACACTGGGACATCACCTCATGGCGCACTTCTACCATCTGCAGCGAGATACCGAACGATTCTTGGATTGTTACCGCCGCACAAACATTTCACCGCTGGGATCGGCCGCCCTGGCTGGGACGACATATAACATCGATCGTTCCTACACTGCCAGGTTACTCGGCTTCGAGGCCCCCTGTGCCAACTCCCTCGATGGAGTCAGTGACCGAGACTTTGTGGCCGAGTATATTTTCGCTGCCTCCCTATGTGCCGTCCACCTAAGCTCACTGTGTGAGGAGCTAATATACTGGTCATCGCCAGAGTTCGGGTTCGTGGAGATGGATGAGGCCCACTCTACAGGCTCCAGCATAATGCCACAAAAGAAGAATCCAGATGTGGCCGAGCTTATTCGCGGTAGGACGGGTGCGACCATCGGTGATCTCACCAACATCCTATGCACTCTAAAGGCACTTCCATTTTCCTACAATCGTGACCTCCAGGAAGATAAGACAGCGCTGTTCGCCGCTCATGAGCGCATCAATACCTGCCTCCTCATGGCCACACCCATGGTGGCTGCAACGCAGTTCGACAAAGAACGCATGCTCGCGGCCGCCAGGGATGGTTTCCTCAACGCTACTGATCTAGCTGATTATCTTGCGGGAAAGGGGCTCCCTTTCCGCCAGGCCCATGCCGTGGTGGGAAAGGCGGTGCGGTATTGCATCGAGAAAGATAAGCGACTGGAGGAGCTGACCATCGAGGAGCTTGGAGCATTCAGTGACCTATTCAGCGAGGACGTGTTCGACATCCTTCCCATAGAACAATGCGTGTATCGGCGCATGTCCATGGGTGGAACATCCCCAGAAGCCATTCCCATGCAGTTCAGCCAAGGGGCATCTATCCTTACGCGGCAGAAGGACTTCGTACAGAAAGAGCGGGATCGATTGGACAGGGCATTCAGACAGCTGATCGCGTAACTCGGTCTGACATCAGGGAGGGGATCCCCCAATGGTGTCCGCGGCCATCGTGGCGGAGCATACCGCGCACATTGGCAGTAAAGGACGCCCATATGCCTGGCAGGCGCGGAAAACATGGTGCCCTAAACACATGGCTAGCCACATATCAAGAGCTGACCTGACCTTTCCCGATAATTGCATGATGCAAATGATGGGGGGGAACGTTACAAAAGTGCCCTATCGGATTGATTTTTCAATGGCATCCGCGTGTCTGGAGAGTGATGCCTTGGGCCAATGATTAACAATATTCAATTCACGTCCAGTCCCAGGGCATCCCACTGCAGAGAGTGTTTGATGCCTGCCTTGGTCAACATTTTGGAGATCTTCTCTCCCAGAACTATGACCTCGCTGGACTCATTGTTCGCCTTTATGTAGAACTGCTTACTTCCGAGGGGGAAGACCATGCGCATGGTACCCTTACGATTGTATCCTTCGGGCTTTTCGTTCTTCTTCAAAGCCTTCCGATTCAGGTAGATGAACATGTGAAGGATATCATCATCGTCGGGCATCTGCTCCGTCTCTTCGAGAAAGGTAGTGAGAATCTCTGCAAAGATGTCGTAAAGGTCCTTGAATTCGACCTTGGCATCGAGCATGAAATGCCCACTGGTTGCCTTCATTAGGATTTTGAAAGGATGATTGATATATAAAAGTTACCTCTCTTATTCTCCAGCCCACCCATCATATGGACGAGGTACGAACGGAGGTAAAATGTACCAGATTCCTACAGATCACACCTCCCTTCTACAGAATTAAGCCCGATAATGGAGGGTCAAGGATTATTACTACCAAGTCGTAAGGATGAAGAATGCTGGCAATCGATTACCCTTTCACGTTTTACAGAGTTGAAAACTCTCACAAAAATGTTAATTAACTAACTAGGATACGATAATGTGCTTGTAGCGCTGACCATTGCAGGCTCCGACTCAGTGGGCGGAGCAGGTATTCAGGCAGACATTAAGTCATTCGCTTCACAGGGCATACATGGAGCAGTTGCGATCACTGCGGTCACTGCCCAGAACACTCGCAAGGTAGCTGATATTTTCCCCCTGCGTCCGCAGGAAGTGGTGTCTCAGATCGATACAATCCTTGAGGATGTGCATATCTCCGGAGCCAAGACGGGCATGTTATACTCTGCTCAGATCGCCCGAGCAGTTGCCCAACGACTGGAAGGGGAAAATATACCACTGGTGGTAGACCCGGTTATGGTCGCAGGGGTGGGTGATGCTCTCAGCGGAGATGATCTAATAGATGCGATATGCTCCCACATGGCTCCACTGGCCACCATACTGACGCCCAATATTCCCGAGGCCGAGGCGCTCCTCGGCCATACCATTTCCAACGAAGTGGAAGCGCGGGATGCCTGCCGCGAGCTGGTCGATCTCGGTTGCCAGGCCGTACTACTCAAGGGGGGGCATGCTGAAGGCCCAACCTGCCGAGATATCCTGTTCCATCGGAATAGATACCTTACATTGGAATACCCCCGCGTGCCCATCAGGGGACATGGGGGAGGGTGTGTCCTCGCCGCGTTATTAACGGCCAACCTGGCCAAGGGATCGGGTCTGGAAGGGGCCGTTATCAGGGCCAAGGCATCATTGCACCAGGCAATCATTGATAATTATTCCATTGGCGGAGGCATTCCCATGGTAGCTCCCCTTTCTCATATTTATCAGGGGGCACTGGGCAATGAGGTCAGCAGCCGCCTGCTTCGTTCCGCCCAGGAGCTCGCATCATTTCTGCCTCGCGCTTGGGTGCCCGAGGTGGGCTGTGATCTCGCTTTCGCCTTACCGGGGGCGATCTCCGTGGAAGATGTGTGTGGACTGGAAGGGCGCATCATAGGCATCGGAGATGGTGCATTGCTCCCCGCCGGAGTGGCATTCGGAGCCTCTCATTATGCGTCTACCATCATCCTGGCCGCCATGGCTCGCGATAACAGTATGCGCTCGGCCATCACCCTGCGATTCTCAGAGGAGCATCTGGCTCGAGCCATCGAGGCAAAACTAACAACTGGCTCGCCAGATGGTAAAGAGGCGGAGGCGAGCGTTTTCCATGGAAAGAGATGCATCGATAGCACCATAAAGTCAATGGGCCTGGTTCCCGATGTGGTGTTCGATCGAGGAGGCATGGGGAGAGAACCAATGATACATCTGCTCGGCCGATCTCCCGAAGAGGTCATGAAAAAGGTCAGGAAGTTGGTTGAATGAGAATCGCGATGTTTACCGATTCCTATCTTCCAGCCAAGGATGGAATGGTCAACTCCATACTGCTTACCAGGGCGGGCCTGGAACGTAAGGGCCACGAAGTATTCATCTTCGCACCTGAGCCGTGGGACGGAACAAGCAAGGAAGGGGGAGTGTATTATTTCCGTTCCACCAGCTTCCGAAGGTATCCTGGTTACACTGTTCCTATTTTCCCCACCAATAAGTGTGAGATCCTTTCCAAATTAGATGTGGATCTTATTCACACCCAGGGCCTGCTATTCATGGGCGTGCGTTCGATGTTTGCTGCACGAACCCTTGCCAAACCGATAGTGGTCACCTTCCACACCATGGTAACCGACGCGGCCAGATACTATTCTCGACTGCCAATACCTGAATGGATGATCAATCGCCTGTTCTGGATATACCTGCGCCAGTTGCTGGAGAGGGCGAACGCGGTGGTGGCCCCAACCGAGGCCATCCGGGATGAGCTGCTCCGATACGCACCCGATATGAATCGCATCGATGTTATCCCTACGGGAGTGGACTGCGAGCGATTTAACCCATCCAACGACGGTTCCCTGATCAGAAAGCGTTACGGGCTCGATGGGGAGAAGGTGATCATGCATGTAGGCAGGGTAGCATGGGAGAAAAATCTTGATCTTGTTATTGATGGCTTCGCCCGACTTGTCGAGGATGAACCCGCTGCCCGTTTGCTCATCGTAGGCGAGGGGCCCGCAAAGAAGCACTACATGAAGAAGGTCAGGGAAAGGGAGATCGCGGATCGTGTCATCTTCACTGGCTTTGTGCCAGACTCTGAATTGCCCCAATTCTACGCCGCCTGTGACGTCTTCGCCATTGCATCCAAGTTCGAGACTCAGGGCCTTGCAGCCCTGGAGGCCATGGCCACCGGTAAACCAGTGGCAGGAATTGACTTCAGAGCCGTGGCAGAATTGATAAGACCCCGAGAGAACGGTTTTCTGTTTGATGAAAATCCAGGGTCCTGCGCCCAGGCCATGAAGGAAGCTCTGAATTGCTCACCCAGGGTCCGGGAGGCTGCAAGGGCCACCGCAAAAACCTATTCGGTCGAGGATAGTGTCTCCAGACTGATCGAATTATATGAGTTTGCCATTGAGGATAAAAAGAAGTCTGGAAGCGGAAGGGTTTTTTAAGGGAGACCCTTGTACCAGAATAGATGAGCAGCCTGAGCATAGGAATCTTCATCAGCGATCTCTTCGGACCGCTGGGAGCAGTTGGCGGGATCCTGTGCATATTTCTGCTCTTCTATATCGACGCCATCTTATTCCCCACCCTGCCAGAACTATTCACCGTGCTTATCTTCACTCAAGGATATGGTATCGAACCGCTTCTGTTCGGCCTTATCCTCCTTATCACCATCATGGTAGGCGAGGTGGCCGGATTACTTACCCTATACACGGTGGTCAGATGGATCAGGGTACCAGAGCGCATTCAGAAAGCAATCATGAAGTATCGAGACTTCCTGGTGTGTCAGGACGAGAGAATGATCCTGATCAATCGTATCGCACCAGTGCTTCCATTCATGGGGGCATTCGTGGCCCTATGCCGATGGGACCTCAAGAGGTCAGTGGCCTACACCCTGATAGGTGGAGCCGTGAAGTATGGACTCATCCTGACTCTCAGTGGATTCTTCCTTGCATATATGGAGAAGGGCGTGGCCACTATGGTCACCGTGATTATGGTGTTAATCGTGATCGGGATAAGTTTCCTGGCCACATTATATCGCAGACGCAACGTGCGGAAGGAGTGTGAAGATGCGTATCGTCCAACTTAATCCATTCCATTACCCCTATATGGGCGGGATCGAACATCGCAACCATGAGGTCTGCCGGGGCCTTTCCAAAAAGCATGAGCTCATTATGCTAACCTCACGTCTGCCTGGAACAGAAGAGGAAGAGTGGCTGGATGGATATCGGATCATTCGTCTACCCTCTCGATACTTCTTCGACTATAATCCTCCCTACGTCTCCACCCCCGGAGTCCTGGAAGCTCTGGAGGCGCTAGATGCCGATCTGGTAGACTTCCACTATCGCTGGGCGCCATCATATACGCGAGCTATCAAACGCTATAGGGGCAGGTGGATGTTCACCTTCCACAATACTTATGGCGAGGGAAATGGCCCCACCCGGGCGTTGAGCGTCCTCAACGACGCCGTATTCTGCAGGTTGATCCGAGATCGCAGAGTGGTGTGCGTGACTGAATTCGTCAAGCGTGATCTGGTATCTCGTGGCTTTAGGGAGGATCTGTTGGACGTTGTCCCAACAGGAGTAAGTATGTATGACGGGCCGGTCACGGAAGAGGATTTTGCCCTATTCGCCGGTCGCCTGGTGAAGACCAAGGGAATCAGATATCTCATCGAGGCAATGACGCATGTCGATGGGCGGCTTATCATCATGGGCAAGGGCCCCGAGATGGAAAACCTGAAGGCCCTGGCCAAACGCCTCGATCTGAATGATAAGATCACCTTTACCGGCCATGTAAGTGAGGCTGAAAAGGAGAGACTAATATCTTCCTGCAAGGTCTTCGTTATGCCATCGCTCTACGAGAGCCTTGGCCTGGCCGTGGCAGAGGCCATGTCCCATGGCAAGCCCGTGATCGCCTCCGCGGTGGGTGGCCTGCCCGAGGTCGTGGGGAAAGGAGGCATCCTGGTCCCCCCGCGCTCCCCTGATGCGCTGGCCAGGGCTTTAAACGAGCTTCTGCACGACGACGCACTGAGGCACGAAAAGGCCGCGCTGGCAAGAAGTCACATCCGTGAACAATACGGCTGGGACAGGATCATCCCGGAGCTGGAAAAGGTTTACCTCCGGGAGATCGAGCGGTAAGAAACGTTTGTGCTCAAGCGCGGGATAGGATCGTGACCTCAAAGGTCAGTTCATGACCCACTATCTCGGGATTATAATTGAGCACAAATGTGCCAGCCACTTCATCGATACTGTCCACGTAGAAGTCATGGAGCGGTTTCATCTTCTTTAGGTAAGGATCATAAGAACTTATCCCAGCGCTGCCGTAGCCCCTGATATTGAAGTTATCATTCTCTGTGAGCTGGTGTTTAATTGTAATAGAAGTGGAATTGATATCCGTCACCACAACGTCCCAACCATAAGCTCCATTGGAATCAGCAAATGCGCGATATTTATCCCCCACTGCAGTATCAACAGCAAAGCTCACCACGACCTTATCGGCAACGGAATCATAGAATTTTACATAAGCCGGAAGGCCAAGCTGGAGATGAGTTACGGGCTTGAAGTTGAATGGATCCTCACCATAGGTGGCCTTGAATGTCTCCTTATCCATGATCGACTCAAGATCCAGGGTCTCGTTGAGTTGCCTGGTCACACACATGCTTGAATCCATTTCCCCGTAGCCCTGGGCGACCGAGACCTTGAAAGTCCTGGAATCCCCGACCGACATGCCGCGTACCCCTAGATCAAAGCCAGTGATCATATTCCCGGCGCCGACGGTAAACTCCATGGGCGAATAGGCGGATCCGCTACCGCGGTGGGTGAAGAAGAGGGATTTGGGATGAGTATCATTGTCGGAGGCGACATCCCATATGGATGTATCGAACACTCTCCCGTCGTCGAATTTGCCAATGTAGTCCACCCGGATCCTGTCACCAGTCGTCACCGGGTCGCCTGACGAGTCATTGAATATTAACACATAGGCGCCCACCGTCGAGGTGACTACCAGTATGCCCACGATCACTGCCAGGATCGGTTTGGCAGCGGAAGCGTCGTCGCGGAGAGAGCGTAAAGACCTCATCTGAACCTTGCCAGGCATTCATATAAGGCAATTTAAAAGTTGGCGGCCAGGACACATAATGCATCATCAAGAAGATTGCCAGAATACCAAGGTCCGCGATAACAAACAAATATAAGGCTGGCGTTACTTGCCCACCTAATGAAGGCCCTTTACATTCACGCTGACTTCATGGAATACGAGGTTAAGAAGCCCACCCCCGTCGCGGAGGATATTACTGACGCGGAGAAAAAAGGGCGCTATGATGAGGTCCTCGTTGCATTCATATCTGTTGAAAAGCAGGACGAAGAAAAACTTGAGGCGGTAGCCAGACAGGCATCCGATGATCTTCGACAAGTTGCCGAGAATGTGGGCGCGCAACGCATACTTCTCTACCCATATGCGCACCTGTCCAAATCGTTGTCTCGCCCCGAAGCGGGCATAAACATGCTTCAGACCATGGGATCCATGCTACGCGAGGAGGGCATGGAGGTCCACTGTGCCCCCTTCGGCTGGTATAAAGCATTCAAGATCAGCTGCAAGGGCCATCCCCTATCAGAGCTGAGCCGCGAGATCGTGGGCGAGGAAACGGCGCCTCAGGCAGAGGGCGAAGACCGCCATGTCGTGCTCACCCTGGATGGGCAGATGATAGATCCGGAGGACTTCAAGGATGGAACGGAATGCTTCCAGGTCATGATGCAGAAGGAGGCTCTCCGGAAAGAGGCAGATCTGGTGGATGAGCCACGTTATCTCCGCCTATGCAAGAAATTTGGCATACAGTGGGAAGCCATGAGTGATGCAGGTCACATGAGTTTCTCACCCAAGGGCGCACTTATGTTCGACCTGTGCGCCGACTACTCTGCCAGGGCCGTAAATTCTGTGGGCCTCCCCGTATACACCGTAAAGGGAACCAACATGTTCGACCTGGAAGAGGGCCCAGTGGCGGAGCATGCCAAGCTGTTCGGTGACCGCCTATATAAGGTCGAGACGGAAAAACGCGCTTTCGTTCTTCGCTACGCCGCCTGTCACCAGCAGTTCGCCATGATGAGAAACTGGAACATAAGCTACAAGCATCTGCCCTTCGGCGCCTTCGAGGTCGCTGACTCCTATCGGCTGGAGCAGAGTGGAGAGACCATGCTATGCTTCCGGACCAGGCGCATGAACATGCCCGACCTGCACGTGGTGTGTCGGGACATTGAAGAGTCGGAAGAATGGTTCAAGGCGCTGGACCAGAAGATCTATGATGAGATAGGCAAGCTTGGCCGCGACTACGAGATGCTTATCAACTTCTCATCCGAGGAAGCATATGAGCAGCACAAGGACCTGGTCATGGAGCTGATAAAGCGGCATGGCAAGCCTGCCCTGCTCCACTTCTACCCAGAAGGTATCAACTATTATTGGACCCTCAATATTGAATATCACATCCTTGATGATATGAAGAGGGCAAGAGAGATCGGGACCGTTCAGATCGATGTCGGCAACGCCCGGCGGTTCGGCATAACCTATGCAGACGAGCACGGGGAGTCACGTTTCCCCATTATCCTCCACAGTGCCGTCATAGGCACCATTGAGCGGTACCTCTACACGGTCCTCGATACCGCCGTGCAAATGGAAGATGGAAAGAATGTAGGGCACCTCCCAGTGTGGTTGAACCCAGAACAGGTCAGGCTGCTTACCGTGTCGGAAAGCCACAATTCCCGGGCCAATGAGCTGGCAGACCACATCCAGGCATGCGGCATCAGGGTAGGCGTGGACGATCGCTCTGAGACCGTGGGTAAAAAGGTTCGTCAGGCCAAGCAGGACTGGTGTTCCTACGTCGTGGTCATTGGCGACAGGGAGCTCGCCTCAGATAATATTGAGGTGTTCGATCGCCAGAAGAATGCCAATGTACGCATGACCGTTGACGAGCTAATGGCACAGGTCAGAGAGGACATCGGCGACATGCCATTCCGTCCGCTATACATGCCCCGCGAACTCAGCCGCCGGGTCGACTTTGTCGACCAGGCCTGAGCCAGGCCTCACGGGCCACAATCTCCCAGGGAAGAGTCAAGGGCATGACATTGTGTCAACGGCCCATTCTCCCTGAGCAGATATGATGCCGACTAGAAGGCCAGGAGCTCCTAATGAGCAGGATGATTGGCCTCCCTGAGGCAGCAATCCAGGCGCTCCCTGTCGACCCTCTCCAGGGTAGATGCAGTGACTCTGCTCATAATCCGACTGTGGCAATGAATTCAAGGTCTCTGGACGAGATTATTGACCAAAAACGAGGTTGGAAGGATGTTCATACCCTTCGTCTGCCTGGAAAACCCATTCTCTTCTTTTCCATAACGGCATCACTCATCCCTTGGGCGCTGAACATATTCCCCATAAGGGCCTGCATGAATCATGGCGCGTTCACAACTGAAGAATGATCGCCGAGCCTGGAAGGCTCTCCCAGGCCCCGTGTAAATATGTTCAATATGTCAATCTGTTCATAATCATGGGAATAACATTTGTGGAAAGAATTTAAGGGGGTCCGCACCGCGGACCCCATGAGCTCTCGGCTCACATGGCACGGGTGTTCTCGCCACAATCCCTCAGGCGTACCATATCGCCCCCGCACTGACCGTCCTCCAGGCAGATGCGTTCCTGGAGCATCGTACCATCGGCAGAGCAAACGGTGGAGCAGGTACAGGTCTGATCCTGAGTCCTGAGGGGGACCTGGTCGCAGCTGCGATCATGATCTCTTATCTGATCACGGTCACATGACCCGCATGTGTCCGATATGACGTTCTTATCCGTGTCTGCACCGGTCGGCCCGTTCGCCATGACGGCCCCCGCGAAGAGGAGCGTGGCGATCAGACCTACCGCACATACTGACAATATCTTGGTGCTCAGTCTCATACTATTTCCTCCTGGGCCTCTCCCAGGACAGGGTTCTAGATGGTTGAAAAAGCACTTCACCGTTGAGGTTGCAAAGGCTGCAAAGGGTGCAAAAGCACTTAATTGCTCTTGTCCAGGGCGATTCTGACCACGTTTCCCATGTCTCGCCGCTCCCGCGCCACCATCCCCTTTGCCTCCAACCGATCAAGGACTCTAGATACCTTGGCATCGGATAGTTTTGTAAGTTCTACAATGTCTCTCTGCAGCTGTTCTCCTCCTGCCTCAACTATCGAACGGAATACCTCCTGCTCATCACCCCCAAGCAGACGCAGGATGAGATAGGGGTCTGCGAGAAATCGGGAGTCTTCAACAGCAGGCCCCGTCAGCGGTGCGCCCTGACCGGAAGGAGCGGGAGAAGGCGACATTAGGGGAGGCGACACCGTCGACACCGGCATTCTCCTCATCAATAGGAAGACTGCACTCCCCGTCGCCATGCCCGAACCCAGGATCGCCAGGACAATGTTGAGGGAACCATAGCTAACGCGGGTCACATCATTCCCCGGCCCCATGCCTGAATGAGTCGAGAATGTCAGCAGGGCATATGCAATCAATATTGCCCCTGCCATCAGCACCGCCATGATGGGCCATGACCATCGGTCTCTCATGGACCGAGAATAGCGGCCTGAAGGATATATCTATAATGGAAAAAGGGGGAAAGTGTTTAGCGGGCCTGGCGGACCAGTTCGGCGATGGCGTCGCCCGCCTGGACAGTGTTGAGCGTTCCGCCCATGTCCGCAGTTACCTTCTTCTGCTTCATGGCCATCTTGACCGCCCATTCGATCATGTTGCCAATGTCAGGACGGCCCAACTGGTCAATCATTATCTTGCCGGCAAGAATAGCGGCAATGGGGTTGGCCTTGCCCTGCCCGGCAATATCCGGAGCCGAGCCATGGACTGGTTCGAACATGGAAACCCCGCCCGGGCAGATGTTGCCCGAAGCCGCGACCCCCAGGCCGCCCATGATCTCCGCACCGAGATCGGTAAGGATGTCGCCAAACATGTTGGGGCAGGCAACAACGCCGAATCGCTCCGGTGACCGCACCAGGGCCATGGCCATGGCGTCGACGTACATGTACTCCACGGGGATGCCATATTGCTCTGACTTGGCATCGAAGATCTCTCTCCAAAGGCCATAGAGCGATGTGCATACGTTGGCCTTGTCCACCGCGGTCACCTTGTCCTTGCCAAGACGTTCGGCCGCTTTAAAGCAATAGTCAGCGAAGCGCTCGATGCCCTTACGAGACATCATGCCGACCTCAAAGGCGAACTCCTCATCCGAACTCACCGAGGAGGAGAGATTCAGATCAACCGTGTAGAGCTCCCTCTTCAGGTGCATCTTCGCCTCGGCCTCCTTGCCGTTCAGGACGCCACCGGCGCCCATGTAAAAGTCCTCGGTATTCTCCCGCAGGAACAATATGTCGAAATTCTTCTCGCCCTTGAGCGGAGTATATGGATGCCATGCCTTGGCCGGACGCATGTTCACATACTGATCGAAGGCGGTGCGCATCTTGATGAGAATGCCCTGTTCCAATACACCAGGTGCGACGCGGGGGTCGCCAATGGCGCCGAAGTAAACGGCCTGATGCTGGCGTATGAAGGAGATATCCTCATCAGTTAGCAGTTCGCCGGTGCGCAGATAGCGGTCGGAGCCAAGCTCCATGTAGTCAAGATCCAGGGTTATGCCCTCTACCTCTGCCGCTGCCTGCAGGACCTTCACGCCTTCGGCGATGACCTCCTTGCCGATGCCATCTCCGGGGACCACGACTATCTTGTACATCGCTTCGCCTCCTTGATGCGGTTCATCAACCCACCTGATTGAATGAGGTCCTTGATGTACTTGGGATACTGAGGGAAGGTCCATTCCTTCCCGGTGGTGTCATTCCGGACCGTTCCCTTCTCCACATCCACGCTGAGCACGTCGCCTTCCCTGGCATCGATCTTGGCCTCCACCAGGACAAGGCCGATATTGATGGAGTTGCGGTAGAATATACGAGCGAAGGACTCGGCCACCACGCACGTTATCCCTGCCTGCATCAGTGCTCTGGGAGCGTGCTCACGTGATGATCCGCAGCCAAAGTTCTTGCCTGCCACGATGACGTCGCCCTGCTGGACCTGTTTGGTCATCTCCGGGCGAACCTTCTCGAACATGAATTCCCCCAATCGGTCGTTGTTGTCACTCAACAGCCTCTCTGCGGGAATTATCTGATCGGTGTCTACGTGATCACCGAACCGCCACACTCTGCCATTTATATTTTTCATGGTAACACCTTACTCCGGCGCGACGATCTTTCCGGCTATCGCGCTCGCCGCCACCACCGCCGGCCCGGCCAGGTAGACCTCAGAGTCCCTGTGCCCCATCCGTCCAATGAAGTTTCGGTTGGTGCTGGAGACACATTTCTCGCCCTTGGCCAACACACCCATGTGGCCTCCCAGGCAAGCCGCGCAGGTGGGGCCAGACACAAATGCCCCAGCTTTGGAGAATATAGAGAGGAGGCCCTCATCCATGGCCTGCTGATATACCTCTGTAGAAGCGGGAACGACTATCATGCGGACACCCTCGCGGACCTTCTTGCCCTTGATGATCGATGCCGCGACACGAAGGTCCTCAATACGACCATTGGTGCACGAGCCAAGGAACGCCTGATCGATAGGTACGTCAACCTCACTGACCAGCCTTCCATTGCTGGGGAGGTGGGGGAACGCCACCATATAATCGAGCTCGCCGAGGTCGTATTCCAATGTGCGCGAGTATTGAGCCTCATCATCGGGCGAGACCGGAGAATATTCACCCCTCACCCTGCCCTGAAGATGCGCTTCAGTGGCCTCATCGCAGGGGAAGATACCTGCCTTCCCACCGGCTTCTATGGCCATATTGCTCACGGTAAGGCGATCGGACACGGTGATGTTCGCCACGCCGGGGCCGGAGAACTCGAACGCCTTATAATTGGCGCCATCCACGCCAATGTCGCTGATGATCTTAAGAATGAGATCCTTGCCCGAGACGTGCTTGTTGAATTTACCGGTCAGTTTAACATTTATCGCCTCGGGTACCTTGAACCACAGGCGCCCTTCGGCAAAGCATGCCGCCGCCTCGGTCGAGCCTATGCCTGTGGAGAAAGCATTGATGCCCCCATAGGTGCAGGTATGAGAATCCGCTCCGACGATAAGCCGCCCTGGGGCAGCGAAGCCTTCATCGACCATAACCTGGTGACATACTCCCCCTCGTCCCACTTCAAAGTAATTGGGGAGCTTCCACCGCTGCACAAACCGCCGCATCTCGGCGGCCTGTTCGGCAGAGGCGATGTCCTTGTTGGGGACAAAATGATCTGGAATCAATACGATCTTGTCACGGACAGGATCACAGCCAAGGGCATCAAACTCCTGAAATGCCAGCGGCGCGGTGACGTCGTTGGCCATGACATAGTCTATCTCGGCCTCTACTATCTGACCAGCGTATGCGTCGACGCCCGACCGGGCGGATAATATTTTCTCTGAAATTGTCTTTGCCACTTTCTCACTCCTTCTTCCTGCAATAGAGGCGGTCAAGAGCCTCCATGGTCGAGTCCACCGAGGTCTGAACTATGTCTGAACCGATGGCCTTACCTACCGACATTATCGTCTTTCCTCCGTTCCTCGCCACCCTCACACTGACCTCGCATAGGGCATCGCTCCCGCCAGTAATGGCGTTGAGACGGTATTCCACCAGGGAGATGTCGTTCCCCATTACCAGCTTTATGGCATTGATGGCGGCATCGACCGGCCCGATGCCGGTGGCAGAGCCTGTCTTCCTCTCCCCATTGACCTCGATGGAGACCACGGCGGTGGGGGTGATGTTCATCCCCGTGAACACCGCAAACTCTTTTAGCTTTACCTTCTCGGACTCCCTCTCACCGAGGATGTGCGATGCAAGAGCCACCAGCTCGGCGTCATCGACCTCCTTGCCAGAGTCAGCGAGCCTCTTAATTCTATCCACCACGAGATTGATCTGACCATCGTCCATATCAACCCCATATTCGGCCAGCTTGGTCCGCACGCTGTGAGCTCCAGTGTGTTTGCCCATTACAATGCTGCGCTGCACGCCGACCAGCTCTGGCCCAAAGGCCTCATATGTCGATGGAGCGCCCAGCACGCCATGCACGTGAATGCCCGATTCATGGGCGAAGGCATTGTTGCCCACAATCGCCTTAATGGGGGGAACGGGATAGCCCGTCAGCTTGGCCACCAGCCTGGAGGTCGGTCCGATCATTCTGGTTTCTATGTTTGTCCCCACATTATAGAATGCCATAAGCCCAAGGACTGTTTCCTCAAGGGCGGCATTGCCCGCCCTCTCTCCCAGGCCATTCATGGTCACATGCACCTGCCTTGCCCCGGCGCGAACGGCGGATAGAGAGTTTGCCACGGCGAGGCCAAAGTCATCGTGGCAGTGCACCGCGATCGGCACCTTCGTAACGGTCATGAGCTCTCCGATGAGGTATTCCATGGCTGCCGGGCTGATGGTGCCTACAGTATCCGGCACATTGATCTTATCCACACCAGCCTCCTGCACGGCCAGATGCATCTCTTTCAGGAAATCCAGATCGGTCCTCGTCGCATCTTCACAGCTAAATTCGACAGTGACGCCATGGGACTTGGCATACTCGATCGCCTCCACCGCCCTGCCCCTGACCTCTTCCCGGGTCATCTTCAGCTTGTACTGGAGATGGCAGTCAGATGTGGCGATAAATGTGTGAATATAGTCCAGACCGCAATCCAGGGCAGCATCAATGTCCTTCTTATTACAGCGAGCGAGACCACAGACGCGGGACTGGAGCCCCTGATCCACTATCTTTCGGATGGCCTCCCTTTCTCCCGATGAGGATGTGGGAAAACCGGCCTCGATCACGTCCACGCCCAGATCACTTAGGGCGTTGGCTATCTGGACCTTGTCCTCTATGGAGAGGGCTATGCCCGGCGTCTGCTCCCCATCGCGCAGGGTGGTGTCGAAGATCATGACATTTTCCGGGAGATCTGGACTGATGACTCGGGCATTGAACTGACTGGTATATACCCTCTTCCGATCAAGAGTGTGAGATTGACGGGATGACGATTGCTCTGGCTTACCTCGGTCGACCATAAAATCACCTCAGATAGCCCAGGATAAAGCAATGAGACTAGAACATGCGCAAAAGTAATGGGAGCGCCTGTCCGATAGTGCTTATCATGGACATATCTTTTTGATAAAAGCGGTCATGTCATATATTAAGGTTACAGGATATCGTAGGCGGGATTCCATGCCCCTACGCCGGTGGCCAACGGCGCCCTATGGCAGTGCGCAAGATCAGGTCATCGGGTTTCCCAGCCGCGGGACCCCATGCTACAGCGTAGAACGACCCCCAGATGGTCTGCCACGGCGGCCATGTCCAATTCCTGCGCCAGGAACGCCGATAGCCGGGCCGTCCTTTCGGCCACCGCCGGGTTTTCTATCAACTCGAGCAGGGCGCGGCCGATGCCCTCGGGACCATAATCCTCCTTCCCATTCCGCCCGCTGAAGTTGTGCCGCCGTATCTGCTCCACGTTGTCCTCAACCAGGAACCCCCCAAGGCCACCAGAGCTCAGGAAGATCACCGGCTTGCCGTGGGCCATGCCCTCGATGGCCGCCCTCCCCGCACCGACGACGATGATGGAGGAGCCTATCAGCGATGGGATCTCGTCGGGATCGACCTCTCCCATCAACCTGATGGCCTCCCTCCCCAGCCTGTGGTTCTCCTCCGTGGCCATCTCCCTGGCCCGTTCCAACATGGAACCTCCTCCCACGATCCAGACCTCGTGGTCGGGGTGGTCGGTGACCACAATGGGGGTGGCGCGTATCAAACCCTCCACCGCGGCGAACTTGTCACTATCCAGCCGAGATATCATCAGGATCACTTTCTTCTCACCTCCCCCTATCGGCTGGCGAGAGGGCAGGACCACGCCGTTGGGAACAATGTACACATCGTCACGGACGCCAAAGTGGTCGATGCAGTCTTCCCTGACCTCCTCGGAGATGCAGACCACCGCGTCCGCCCTGCGGTAGAGCCGGTGAAGGGCAGAGACGAAATGCCCGCTCTCCACGGGAACCTTCCCATGCATGGTGCAAACCACCGGTGTACTGAATATTGAGCGGTAGAGCCACAGGAGATCCAGCAATGAGGTGGAAGCGGCGTGGACGTTGATGACGTCGATCCGCTCACGCCTGACGATGCGACGAAAGATGAATAGGCCGGCCACGAACGCAGGGAAGAGGTTCAGGGTGCCCGGCCGGTCCCGGAATCGGAAGTCCGGTATCTTGACATAGGGGATCCCCTCCGCCCGGCACTTGCCAAGGAGTACGTCAGTGGGCGAGACAACAGTGACCCCATGGCCGGCCTCTCGCAGGGCCTTCGAGAACTCCAGGGCATAGGTCTCTACCCCGCCCAGTGAATCGTTAGACAACGCCATAAGGACGTTCAATCTATCCTTCAAGGTCATCGTCCTCCCCCATGAGTTCGATGTCCGCTCCCACCGACCTGAGGCGTTGATCTATCCGCTCGTAGCCTCTGAACACCTTTTGGCAGGAGGCCATGTTGGTCACCCCCTCCGCCCCCAGCGCCGCCACGATGAGCGAGGCTCCGCCCCTGATATCGGGAGCGACGACATTGCAGCCCTGGAGCCGTGTCGGCCCCCGGATGGTCTGCCGGCGGCCATCCCCCTCCGCCCGAAACCCCATCTTGCGAAGTTCTGAAACGTAATTGAAACGGTTGTCGAAGACCCCCTCCACGATGGTCGATTCGCCATCGGCCAGGGAGAGCAGGGGGGCCATGATGGGCTGTAGGTCGGTTGCGAACCCTGGGTACGGCCCCGTCCGTATGTCCGCCGGCCGGTGCTCTTCACAGGCAACCGCGATCTCGCTCCCCCGCCTGCTCAGCTCTATCCCCATCTCCGCCATCTTGTCAAAAAACTCGCCGTCGGTGTTCAGGGGACATCGCTTGAGGGTCAGCCTCCCCCTGGTGATCGCTCCCGCCGCCATGAGTGTGCCCATCTCTATACGGTCGGGCATGACCTCATGCCCGGCGCCCTTAAGCTCCTCCACCCCTTTGATCTGGATGTGCGAGGTGCCGGCCCCCTCCACCGCCGCCCCCATCCTGTTGAGGAAGGTGGCCAGGTCAACGATCTCCGGTTCCCGCGCCGCATTCAGGATCCTCGTCCTCCCTTCGGCCAGGGTGGCGGCCATCATGATGTTCTCGGTGGCTCCCACACTGGGGAAGGGGAGCTCGACCTGCGCACCGTGGAGGCCCCCCGTCCTAACCCGGATCATATCGCTCCCGATGGCAACCTGCGCCCCCATCATCCTGAGTGCCTGGATGTGAAAGTCGATCCCCCTGTCCCCGATAGAGCACCCTCCGGGAAGGGGAGCCTGAAAGTGACCACAGCGGGCGAGGAGCGGCCCCGCCAGGAGGATGGACGCCCTGATCGAACCAGCCTCGGGGCGGGTCGGGCATTCCCTGATCTGTCCGGTTCGAACGATGAGATCCCCGCCCCTGTAGCCGAACTCCATGCCACTGACCCTGCACAGGCTGAGCATGACTCGCACATCGACCAGGTCAGGGACGTTCTTTAGCCGAACCTCCCCATCGGTCAGGAGGGTGGCGGCAATTATGGGCAGGGCTGCATTCTTTGAGCCGTTGACCTGCAGCTCCCCCTCAAGAGGCTGTCCTCCCACGATCCTTAGTACCGGGCACAAACCAACATTAGGGACGGTTCCTCTTGGATAAATGTGTTTATCTTTAAAGATAATGATTCTGGATGGTCCTTTTGGAAGTGCAAAATGCACTCATGATGGCGCAATGTTCCAGGGATGAGCCCTGCTCCCACACGCTCAAGAGCGGCGCGGGGCGAGCGGGTCAAGAGCCTTCGGGAGAGAGTTTCAAACCCCGCGTTTCTCTCCCCAGATGAGCTTGTGCAGTTGCGGCAGCACGCGGACCCACAGCCGATCCTGCAGAACCCAGGAAGCGAGCTCCTTCAGGTCTGTCCCGCCCACTGGCGTCATTATGACTGGGCAGTTGAGCTGGCTTTCCCGCAACATCTTCCTGGCAAAGAGATAATCGATGCGATCGGCGATGATGAACTTGAGCTGATCTCGAGGGCTCAGGAACTCCAGGTTATCCCCATATACAGGAATGGTCGCGCCTGAGGACGGACATTTGACATCCATGGAGATAAGGATGTCTTCAGAAATGGGGAGCCCTTCCAGCGGAATCGTGCCGTTGGTCTCGATGGTAACGTGATGCTCGCCATCGAGCAATTCTCGCGTTAGAGTGGCAATGTCCTCCTGGAGCATGGGCTCTCCGCCAGTAAGGCAAATGAAGGGCACATTCATACTCTCCACCCTGTCCAGGATCTGATCTACGGACATCTCTTCCCCGCCTTCCCGGGCATACCTGGTGTCACACCAGGTACAGTCAAGGTTGCAGCCCCCAAAGCGGACGAAAGTGGTGGGCACACCCATGAGAACCCCCTCGCCCTGCAGTGAATAGAATATCTCAACCACATTCATTTGTCCACCTCATACGGCACCGGATCAATCTCACCAGCCTCCTCAAAACCCTTCCGACGGAGAATACAGGACTCGCAATGTCCACAGGCGGCCTCGCCGCCATTATAACATGACCAGGTCAGCTCAAGCGGCGCGTCGAGTCTCCTGGCCAGCCGCACTATGTCAGCCTTGGACATTCCCAGGATGGGCGTTTCCACACGGATGGGGCGGCCCTCCACTCCACTCTTGGTCCCCACTCTCAAGACCTCCTGGAAGGCCTTGAAGAATTCCGGACGGCAGTCCGGGTAACCAGAATAGTCGACCACATTGGCACCGATCAGGATCGCTTCCCCGCCCACGGTCTCGCAAAGGCCCGCAGCGAGGCTGAGCATCAGGATATTCCGTGCGGGAACATAGGTGACAGGTATCTTTTCTCCGATGCCTTCCGCGGTATCGCGGCGGGGTACCTCCACGTCTGGAGAGGTTAGCGCGCTGTTGCGCAGGAATGATAGATCAAGATCCAGGACAACATGCGTCTTGAGACCATAGTGCTCCGCCACCGCCCTGGCCGAAGCAAGCTCTCGCGAATGACGCTGCCCATAGCTGACGGTTAGGGCGGCGACCTCATAACCTTGCGACAGCGCATATGCCAGGGTAGTGGTGCTATCCAGGCCTCCCGACAGCAGGACAACGGCCTTCATTCCCTCAGCTCCTTCCTGGCCCATGCGGTCTGTCCCCTCTCTTCATCCAGCCCCACCTCGACCGAGTGGACGTTGGAAGTGAAGTGAATTGTCTGCACGATCTTGTTCAGAATCATGATGGCCATCTCTTCTGCGCTGGCCTGAGCAACATCCAAGATGACCACGTCCTCGGCGGGGAATACATACCGCTTTGGACCCACCTTCACCTCTACCTCATCACCCTGATGAACCTTCACCCCGGGAGAGCGCCCCGGCAGGAGAACACGATGGTCCAGTTCCTCCACTATATCCTTGAGGGCCTTCTTGAGGTCCATAAAGTCCATGACCATGCCGTTCTCCCCGATATCGCCGTGGAGGACAAGATGGAGGACATAGGAGTGACCGTGCAAGCGTCCGCACTTGTCATGGCCGGGAATGAAATGAGAGGCTGAGAACCTTATCCCGGAATAGTTGCCATCTATGGCGATCCTCATTATTCCAAGGCACACCGTTATCATTATATGTGCCTTTCTGAGAGGCTTCCGGAGATACCTCTGGAAGGATCAGTGCCACAAAACGGTGTCGGCAAGTGCGGAAGCAAGGGCCACCGAATCGCTATACGAGGATTTTGCCCGTGAGGTGTCGATATACACTCTATCAATATTCAACACCGGCGCCCCCAGCGCCTTTGCTCCTCCCAGGAAGTGAAGCGAACGGAATATGAGATTGCCAGAGATGCCATCAGGGGCGATGATGACATCACAGTCCCTGGCGGCCTCTTCGATCAGTATCTGGACATCTCTTGCCCGAAGCCCTTCTTTCCTGGCCAGCTCTGTGGCCCGTTCGGCCGCATCAATGGTGCGGTCGATCTCGATCTTCCTTCCCCGGTCAGAAGAGCGCCCGCCAGACATGATACCGATCTCCGGCTCTATATCCAGACGGCGCATCAGCCTCGCAGACAGACGCGCCAGCTCCACCTTCTCATCCACATCCCATCCTTCGTCAATACCCACCGGAGCGAGAAGGAACATCCTTCCTCCCTGGGGATGCATGAATGCCGCCCGCATGACCTTGGTCACCTGGAAGGATTTCCTAACCACGCCCATGGCCCGATTGGAGTCCAGATCGCCCCTCACCGCCGCATGTATCTTGCCATTGAGAAGATCTTCGGCCAGCGCCCTGGCGTCGTTGTAGAGTATGACCTCGGCGAAACCGCGGTCCTCCGCATCCAGCGAGGCCTCTCTAGCCTTATCTATATCTCGCCCCACTCCCAGACCTACGCGCAGATCAGGCCGTTGGGCCCTGAGAAATATGGATTCAGCGGTCAGCATCGATAAGGAATGGTCCGACTCGATTATTATCTTTCTCTCGGCAAGCGCCTATCTCGCTAGACTTCCCGGGGTAAGAGTATGGTCCAGGCTGCGGAGTGCAGAACAGCCCTCCTGCCCCGGTCGCGCTGTCCCTCCCGGTAGATTGAGGGGACTCCGCCCGGTAGAGCTCGATGTAACGCTTTTGGGTACCGGGGCCCCGATGAAGATAGAAACCTTGGGGCGCCCCCATACCCATCTCGGTCGATGACGCGCCGCC